>PBPL01000179.1 GCA_002724675.1 Deltaproteobacteria bacterium
CGAGGAGGTCGGGGTGCCCGCCCTCCTGGGCCCCAACCTGTCACGGGTAGCGGTCGAGGTGGCCCAAGATGTCGCACTGCCGAACGACACCCTGCTGATGACAGGGTCGGCTACCGCTGTATCCCTCACCACCGGGATCCAGGATCCCGACAATCTGATCTGGCGCACGGCAACCATCGATAGCTACCAAGCGGACACACTCGCCCTCATGGCCGAGTGGCTTGCCACCGCTCGGCTGGAGGCGACCGGAGCCGAGGAGCTGGACGTCGGTGTGCTCTATGCGTCCGACCCTTACGGCAGCGGCCTCAGCAGCTTGTTTGGTCAGGCCATCTCCCTGGGAGCGCTCGACCTCAAGGTGTTCCCTTACGACGCTCTAGACGAGGAGCGCTACACGGAAGCCGCTAACCAAATCCTTGAGCTGTCGCCATCGCCGGAGTTGATCGCCATCTTCGGCTACGAGGAGACCTCCGAAATCCTGAGGCTCATGCTCGAGGGTCAGACAGAGGGAGCGATCGCATCGGCCGACATACTCCTAGCCGACGGGGGCCGAACGGTAGGGCTCTTGAATGCGGCTGTGTACGATGCGTTCGAGCCCGATCGAACGCTGGTCGGGACCATACCGGCTCGAGGCAACTACGACGATGCCCAGGTACAAGCCGCCTTCGACGAGTTCGAACAGCGCTACACCGATCGGTTCGGCGGCGGCAGCGACGGCCTTCCCGCCTGGGCAGAGCAGAACTACGACGCGACCTACCTCCTAGCCCTAGCAGCCGCTCGCGTCGACGAAATGAACCTCAGCGGCAAGGACATCGCCAATGCCCTGAGCTCGCTCACCGATGCCGAAGGCGAAGACCTCTCCCTCCTGCTCTCTCGCATCACCGACAACATGCGACGAATGGGCGAAGACGGGAGCTACTACGCCGAGGGCGCCTCGGGCACCCTGACCATGGACGAGAACGGGGACCGCGCCAACGCCCGGATCGGACGCTGGACCGTCGATCGCGAGACAGGGACCTTTCGCGATTGTGGACCAGCGATGTCCTATGCCGACGGCCTGAACTCGGGGACCCCCAACTGGTGCAACCTGCGCTGTGAAGAGACCAGTGGGGACGACGACGACTCCGCTGGAGACGACTGCGCCCCCGAGTGACCGGGGCAACGCTCCACCCACCTGGGCAGAGCCGGCCAGCCGAAGTTGGAAGCACCTGTACGCCGGGGTAGAGTGCGCTCGATCCAGGGGGCCGCTTGCACGAAGACTCCAACGACAAATCCGTCGAGATTCGTACGCTGCTGCTCTGCGATCTCGTGGACAGCACGGCCATCATTCAACAAGTGGGCGACGTACGAGCCGCCGACCTACTGGCCGAGCACGATCAACTAGCCCGTAGCCTCCTCGAGACCCATCGAGGAATCGAGATCGACAAGACGGACGGGTTCCTGCTGCTGTTCCGCCGACCCATCGACGCCGTCTGCTATGCGCTGGGCTACCATCGCGACCTCGCCCTACTAAGCCAGCGAACCGACTGCCCGATGACTGCCCGCGTAGGCATCCATCTGGGCGAGGTCTCGCTGCGAAAGAACAACGCAGAGGACGTGGAGCGAGGCGCAAAGCCCGTCGAACTCGAGGGGCTAGCGAAACACATCGCAGCCCGCATCATGGGCTGCGCCCAGGGCGGTCGCACCCTGCTCTCGCAGGAAGCCTACGAGGTCGCACGACGCGGCGCTGTCGGGCACGAGGCTGAAGAGCTCCAGGCCGAGTTGAGCTGGGTGAAGCACGGTAGCTACCTGCTGAAGGGATCCGACGAGCCGCGGGTGCTCTGCGAGGTGGGCACTCCCTCGGTGCTCTCGGGCGGACTGGAGCTAGCTCCCGAAGCAAAAGCCCAGCGCATCGAAAGCCCCGACCGACGCCAGGGAAAGAGTGCTGGTTTCGGAGCCGCTATCGCCTTGGCTCTAGCCCTCGTGGCCCTCGCCATTGTCTTTGCCCTTCAGTCCAATGATGGCTCAGACTCTTCGGCTCCATCAGCAGGTGCCTCGCCTGCAGGCGCATTCACGACAGCCCCCGGAACCGGACAGGGCGAACAGGTGAAGGCACAGGGGCAGGATGCCCAGTCCTCCCCGGTGCAGCTTCACGTCGTCGTGCAACCCGTAGGCGCCCGGGTATCGGTGGCTGGGGCTCTGGTGGGCACCTCGCCAATCACAGTACCCCTTGAGGCAGACACGAGCGAAGTCGCGGTAACGGCCGAAGCCCCGGGTTTCTCCAGCGGCGCTACGACCTGTGTTGTCGTGGCTGCCGATCGGGCCCGAGGATCCGCCCTGTGTACCCTGAGCCTCGAAGCAGCCCTCAAGCCCACTCGGAGGCCCTCATCGACCCCACAGGCCGGAGCACCAAAGACGGAGAGGGCCGGCGAGCAGCCCGCACGCCGGCCGCAAATCGACCTGATCGACTAGAGCGCGCCCCCCGAGCTTACCGACTCTGCGCATAGCCTCCCGAGGAGCTGAGCGAACCCAGACGATCGGACCAAGCCCCCAGTATCCATGGGACGATTGCTCGGCCGCCTCAGAGGCTCTCGGGCAACTCTGCTGGCTGCCTCCTCACTTGATTCTTGAGCCAGAAGCCCAAGGCAATCAAGCCCACCACCCCGTACTCGAGGGTGGGTATGCGCAACACCTCGTGCCACGTGTTGAGCCGATCGAGCCCCACGTAGACGCCCAGAAGAGCAATGAGCCACACCCCTGCGACGAACTGACGAACCGGATTTGGCCACCGCAGCCCATGCATCTGCGTGATCACGAAGATGGCGCTGAAACCAAAAGCAAACATGGGCCACAAACCCATGCCTTGGTGAATGGCAACGACGACCCCGTGCGGAATGACCAGGATCTCGAGCGCCAGGGTCCACCTTCTGTCCAAGTGGCTTCTTTGAAACAACAGTACGGACTGCCAGAGCAACGCAAAGAGGTAGGCGAAGCCCATCAGGTGACCGGCGGTTCCTTCGGTCGGGTGGTACCAAAAGGTGTAGACGAGCGCCCAGGTGAACAGCGTGCCGTGCGATTTCTTGAGGGCAGTCCACATGCCCGCGGGCTGGGAGCGACCGCGGCCCCAGAAGAGGCCTCGCCTCGGTGCTTCGAGAGCCAAGACAACCATGAGCATCAGAGCCACCGAGCCCAGGGCCGAGACCTCTGGGACATCCACCGCCAGCGAGTCATAAAACAGCTGGGTCTGTAGCGTGTGCAGCCCAATGAAGACGGTGTGTACGCCGAGCATCCCCCAGTTGAACCAGCGAAAGTGTCCCGCGAACCCAGGGCCCTGCCTCTGAGCCGCCCAGAGCACCGCCCAGGTGGCTAGCTGGTGGGCCACATAGCCACCCCATGCGGTAAGTCTCGCCGTCTGGCTAGGGCTGGAGAGACGCCAGGGGTAGATGAACGGCTCAGTCGGACCGACGATGGTGAAGTCCGACAAGGCGGTTGCGGTGAGCGCAATGATCGCCGTGAAGCCCAGAGCCCACGCGAGGCCCAGGGTCACCTTTGCCTTACCCAGCCGACGGAAGAAGCTTGCGATCGTACTGACTCCGCTAAGAGGCACTGACTCGGTGCATCACGAGTCCATGCTCAAAGGCGGTGGGGACATGCAATGCATCGCTTCGCATCATCCAAACTTAGGACGTGCTCGCCAACCGATGAGCCGAAAAACTGAGCACACGGTCGCCCGGCACTAGCAGCAGCCCAGCTCAAGACTTGGCCCGAACTAGCCAGGTACAGGGGAGCGGAAGTGGGCTCCCGCTGGTCCGCCCACCCAGCTCCACAATCACAGCACGTAGTCGACGATGCTGATGGACTCGGCCCTGGACCGGATGTAGGAGACCACCTCTTTGTGGTCCGGATCGGCAGCAAACACTCCGAGGCCAGCCTCGTCCTCGAAGTCGAGAACGATGGCCAGGTCATGAGCCTTTGGCGAGCTGCTGATGTTTGCTCCGACATCCATGTACTTGATCTCCGAGAGCTTGCCGGGCAGTGGAGCCATGCCAGCCTCAATCGCTTCGACAGCCTCCGCACGAATCTCTTGCGGCAACTTCACCATGACGATGTGACGAATCATTTCTTGTCCCTCTTCTTATGTAGAAAACAGTTGTAGCGAGGCGTACCCGCTCAGACAGTCAACGAAATCTTGCCGATGGTTGCGCCGGTCTCTGCATAGCGATGCGCCTCGGCGACCTCCCATACGCTGAAGCTTCGCCTGTCCATAAGAGGGCGCAAGCGCCCCTCATCGGCCAAGCGAGCGGCCTCCGCGAGGATCTGTCCGTAGTGCTCCAGATCGGTACCGAGCAACATCGACCGGAGGATCATCACCAGGTGAAGACTCAGTCCCCGGACATGGGCCGGAGTCAGATCATGATTGGCGCGAGCGTTCACAGTAGCAACCTGCCCCTCGTACCGAGCAGCAGCGAAGGCATTGTCCAGTGAGTCTCCGCCTGCAGTATCGAAGACGAAGTCAAAGCCCTTGCCGCCTGTGTGGGTGTCCACGTACTGCTCGGGAGTGTCCACTCTCCGGTCAATCGCTGCGCAGGCACCGAGACCTCGGACAACCTGTGCTTTCTCGTCGCTGCTGACCGTTGCATAGACCTCTGCGCCCAGGCCGCGCGCGAGTTGAACACCCACGTGACCGACGCCACCTGTGCCCCCCAGGACCAGGACTGTCTGCCCAGCACGGATCTGGGTCATGCGGCACAAGGCATACCAAGCGGTGATAAAGCCAATGGGCAAGGCAGCACACTCGGCCAGGCTCAGGGCCTTGGGCTTTCGAGCCAGGAGGCGTGCATCGACCAGGGTGTACTCGGCCAGGGCGCCAGGGCTGCCCTGGATCCCCCCGGACAACGCAAACACCTCGTCCCCCTCCGCAAAACCAGTCACACCGGGGCCCACCTGATCGATCACACCCGCCACATCGCTGTTGAGCACGGCAGGAAACTCAGGTCCCAGTCGCGCAATGCCCACTCGGATCTTGCTCTCGATCGGGTTGAAAGAGGTGGCCGTCACCTTAAGTCGGACCTGGCCCTCTCCCGCTTCCGGCCTGGGAATCTCAGCCTCTTCGAAGACCTCAGGCCCACCGTACTTCCGGATCACCATCGCTCGCATATTCGACATCACGACTTCTCTCGGACGAGGTTATTGGGTCCGCCAAACTGGCGCCGCGCTGCAGACCAAGAGGCGCTGGAGGCAGCCATTCAGAGGAATACAATATCTACCAGACGGTAGGTACATGCGATCCAGAGGTCTTGTCAACAGCAGATCGTGACCCCTGGGCAGCCGAGCGCAGAAGAAAGGCGCTGTGAACCTTCGGATGGGACCACGGAGGGCAGGCCGTGCAGCGACTGTGTCCACTGGCTAGCTCTCGGAGCGTAGCCGGGAAGCCTCGCCCATCGACGTGGTTCACAGCAGCCTTCTCAATGCATTCCTTGCGTGTCCGTGACGGGTTCTGTAGGTTCCGCCTTTAGAATATACCAACTGGTTGATTATTGGGCCAACGCCCGCTTGCGCACTTGAATAGAGGAGCCCGTACCGTGCCTGCCAAGACGCTCTTCGAGAAGGTCTGGGAAGCCCACGTCCTCACTCGCCATGACGACGGCACAGAGCTCATCTACATCGACCGTCATCTGGTCCACGAGGTCTCAAGTCCCCAGGCATTCGAGGGTCTGCGGCGCACCGGGCGCAAGGTCCGCCAGCCGAACCGTACCCTCGCGGTCCCGGACCACAACGTACCGACCACCGCTGACCGACTCACTTGGATCGACAACGAGGCGGCGCGGATCCAGCTCAATGCGCTGGAGCAGAACATCGCCAGGTTCGGTATCCAGAGCTTTGCCCTCGAAGACGTCAGGCAAGGGGTAGTGCACGTCGTCGGCCCCGAGCAGGGGCTCACGCAGCCGGGGATGACCATCGTGTGTGGCGACTCGCACACTGCCACCCACGGAGCATTCGGTGCGGTTGCCTTTGGCATCGGCACCTCCCAGGTCGAGCACGTCCTGGCCACTCAGACCCTGGCCATGAAGCGTCCCCGGAGCATGCGTATCCTCGTCGAGGGTGAGCGCTCCCCCGGGGTGACCGCCAAAGACCTGATCATGGCCATCGTTGGCCATGTGGGTACTGCAGGAGGCGCAGGCCACGTCATCGAGTATGCGGGGCAGGCTGTCCGCGACCTCTCCATGGAAGAACGGATGACCGTCTGCAACATGACGATCGAAGCCGGGGCCCGCATGGGCATGATCGCCCCGGACGAGACCACCTTCCGCTACCTCAAGGGCAAGCCGATGGCTCCGTCAGAGGAGCACTGGAGCGACGCCCTCGCCCACTGGAAGGCGCTGCACTCGGACCCCGACGCACACTACGATCGCGAGGTCATCTTCGATGCCTCGACCCTCGAGCCTCAGGTGACCTGGGGCACCAGTCCCGAGCAAGTCGTAAGCATCGGCGGCACCGTGCCCGATCCGAGCAAAGCATCCGATGCGCTGACCCGGGGCACTATGGAACGCTCTCTCGCCTACATGGGCCTGGAGCCCGGCATGAGGATGAGCGATGTCTCCATCCAGCACGTCTTCCTAGGCTCCTGCACCAATGGGCGCATCGAGGACCTCCGCGCCGCAGCTGCGGTCGCCCAGGGCCGCACGGTGGCCGCTGGAGTCCGCGCACTGGTGGTTCCGGGCTCGGGCCTGGTCAAGCTTCAGGCAGAGGCCGAAGGGCTCGACCTCATCTTCCAGCGAGCCGGCTGGGAGTGGAGGGAGGCGGGCTGTTCCATGTGTGTCGCCCTGAACCCCGACAAGGTGGGGGCCGGCGAGCGCTGCGCGTCCACCTCCAACCGCAACTTTGAAGGGCGTCAGGGGCCTGGCTCCCGCACCCACCTCGTGAGCCCCGCTGTGGCCGCAGCCTCCGCCTGTACGGGCCGACTGACGGATCCTCGAAACCTCGCAGCCGCCGGAGGGGCATGATGGAGGCCTTCATTACCCTGGAGGCAGTGGCGGCGCCCCTGCCCACCAACCACATCGACACGGACGTCATCTTTCCGGGTCGATTCCTGTCGACCATCCGCCGTACCGGCCTGGGTCCCCTGCTCTTCCATGGCCTGCGCTACGACGAAGACGGCGCGGAGCGACCCGATTTCGTTCTAAACCGCACCCCCTATCGCGAGGCGGGAATCCTGGTGACTGGCGACACCTTCGGCTGCGGCTCGAGCCGAGAACACGCCCCCTGGGCCCTGCTCGACTTCGGCATTCGCTGCATCGTGTCCGCGAGCTTCGCAGATATCTTCGCGGGCAACTGCGTCGGCAACGGCATCCTCTGCGTGACGCTGCCACCAGCTACCGTCGCCCAGCTGATGCGAGACGCCGAGACAGGAGCCTGCCTGCGCGTCGACCTGGAGCGACAAGAGATCCACCGTCCTTGCGGAGAGATCATTCAGTTCGAGATTCCCGCCGCGGTCCGACAACGACTTCTGTCGGGCACCGACCAGATCAGCCTGACGCTCCACTGGAGTGACGAGATCCTGGCGCACGAAGAGCAGCTCGAGCTGAATCAGCCTTGGATCTAAATCAGAGTCCGCCGTGTCCTCCCAGCAGTCATCCCACCTCCTCGAAGAAGAGCCCCTGTGCCCCGGCTTCACCTCCCGTTATCGGGAGCGTCCTGACTGGACCCTCCGCGAGACCGGGACCTACCGCTACCAACGGGCTGAGCCCCACGACACAGCGTGGAAAGAGACGGGGATCGTCGAGCGATACACCGCCTACCGTGGGCCCCAGGACCATCAGGAGCACATCCGGGTAGTACGCGACGCGCGAAAGGGCCCGGCCGGCCTCTTGCTGCGCATCGACGCCTGGTCCGAGGCGGGAGCGCTCACACACCTCGACCTGGCCCTCAGCGACGGTGACGATCGAGTCCGAGCCTCGGTTGTCTGCGAGATCGCACCGACGTCCGTCCGGGTCACTCGAGCTCGACCCGGTGTCCTCCCCGAGCAGGAAACGATGCCGTTGCCGGGGTCGCATCACTGGTTGCCGCTCACCCGCAACTTCCTCGGCCCGGTGTTGTGCGGACTGGCAAGCCAACCGGATGGCCGAGGCACGGTAGTCGTCCCAGATCTCCGGGATCCCAACGCGAAGGACACCCTCACCCCGCTTGTTCAAGTCCGGGAAGCTGCTCCACTCGAACTTCCACCCCAACAGCTGGCCGTCGGAGAGCAGCTCTTGATGGCAGAGGCCTACCGCTTCATCGGCGGCCCCTATGACGCCAACAGCACCTTTTGGGTCTGCGCGAACAGCCAGCGCCTGCTCCGCTATGGCTTCGTCGCACCGTCAGGAGAGCAATGGTCCTGCGCGCTGGTCGAACTCACGACCCCATGAGCCGAGCCGTCACTAGTTGTCGTAGCGAGAGCGCAGGATCCGAGCAGCCTCTTCCATGGCCTGAATCTTCGCCACTGCCGTAGCGCGAGGCAGGAACCACATCCCACAGTCGGGGGCCAGGCGCAGCCGCTTCTGATCGACCACAGACATGGCGCCTTCCGCCAGCGCCACGATCTCCTCGGCAGTCTCCACCGGCGCGTCGGGGTGTAGGTTGAGCACACCGAGGATCACCGTCTTGTCACCAGCGTTGGCGAGAAGCTCTGGGGAGTGCCCGGGCTGCGCGTACTCCACACTGATGTCATCGACCGAAGTGCCTGCCAACAACTGGAGTGCCTTACCGTAGACGGGGTTGGCGCTCTTCTCGGCCTTCGAGCGAGCGTAGCCGTAGCACATGTGTACCGCGGTCCTGGCGGTCAGACCACTGAGAGCCCGATCGATGGCTTGTGCCGCGAACCCAGCGACCTGACTGTAGCGAAAGTGCACCTCGGGTTCGTCGATCTGAATCAGATCCACGCCGAGGGCATCCACACTACGAAGCTCCTCGTTGATGACGTCGGCCAGGGCCAGTGTCAGACGCTCCAGAGAGCCGTAGTTCTCGTCGACCAGCCGCAGAGCCAGCGTGCATGGGCCGATCATCGTCACCTTGGTCTGCCCGGTGGCGCGCTCCTTCAGGAAGTGAGTCGCCTCTTGCAGCATTGGGCCTGGCCAGCGCAGGTCGCCAACTACTCGAGGCTGCTCGAAGGTCGGCTTGGGAGCATCGGGGGCGGGCTTCGGGAGCTTGAGCTTGATGCTGTCGCCGATGTCGTTCTTGAAGTTCGTGACCACCCCCATCTGATCACTGTCGATCCCCTCGATCCTGTAGAAGTAGCCGCTGAAGCTCTGACGGCGCTGCTCACCATCCGTCTGGTAGGTGAGTCCGGCTCGACCCTGATCCGAAAGGGCGACCTCCACCGCATCGTCCAAGGCTCCGGGGAGATCTTCGGCCGGCAGCTTCCACCAAGACCCCTCGGGGCCATAGACCAGATCGTGGTCGCAGAGCCAACGGGGCTTCACCCAACTGCCGACGAGTTGAGTGGCGAACAACGGTGTGTCACACATAAGAGCTACTCCAATGCAGGGGGTTAAGACCTAGCGGCTGCGGGGGCTGCGGCGCTTGCGGCGGTCTTCGGGAAGCTTGGGGCCGAGTTGGAAGCTCTTGCCCACCATCAGGTTGAAGCCAGAGTCCACGGCGAGCTTGTGGGCAGGACCCTGTCCACCGACCTCGATGAAGAAGCTGCTGTAGGGACTGGTGAAGAACTCCACACCGTAGTAGCCGCCCCCAGCAAAGGACCATCGAGCACCCTCGTTGAGTTCGGTCTTCGGGTCGTCCTCGATTGGCCGTGGTCGAAGCCCCACGAAGAGGGCGGGCGCCACATAGAATCGAACCACACCCATCAGGACCGGGCTGCGCAGCGCAAGCTCCACATGAACAGCGAGGTTGGGGTCGAAGGGTGAGTCTCCGTAGAGATCGAGCTTGCCCCAGTTCCAGAGCACACGTGTTCGAACAGCCAGGTTCCGCTTCGGCCCAAAGGGAAAGACGAAGCGGATGTCATTGGCCACACCCTGGCCCCAGAGGCCAACGGCGCCGTAGCCCATGCTGGGACGCTCGGCAATCAGGTTCACCTTGGAGATGTACTCCTCAGTGGGCATGGGGCCGGTTCGACGTGGCGCTGCGGGTGTGGTCGGAGCGGCGTCCTCTGCCGCTGCAACCTCCCCGGCGAAGCTCACATCCTCTGCGGATACGGCCTCCTCGACAGAGACGGCCTCCTCGGTAGAGACGACTTCCTCGGAAGAAACGACTTCCTCGGCAGGAGTGGCTTGCTCCACAGACTCAACCACAGGAGCCGTCTCATCGGAAGAAGGCGTGGCCTCTGTCTCGGTGGACTCGGAGGTCTCGGTCTCGTCACTGGCTGTCTCGTCCGACGCGCCATCCGATGCCCGGTGATCGCCATGGGCCTGAGCCATGCCAACAAGCAGCAAGGAGCAGGCCAGGAAAGACATCGCTGTCATCAGTGCCAGGGGGGAGAAGGACGGGCGGTGCATTGGGGCTTCGTACGACATGAGTCTTCCTATCGGGCGGATCAGCTGAACTGGCGACAAGACACACTGTCTGTCGCTGGCCGCTTCTAATCTACTTACTGGTTCATTACAAGGGCAGAAAGTACCGAAAGTCGTCATCCCAGGCTCCTAAACGGTCTCCGGCCCATTCGTCAAAATTAAATCTACTAATTGGTAGTATTTTTCCTTGACGGCGACGACATACTCTCGCTAGTGATGGCCACGCACCGGGCCACCATCGAGGCGGAACGGCAAATGAGCCGGGAGACTCCCGTTTGAGGAGTGGCCCCTCGAGGAGGCAAGGGTGACCACAACACCAGCGAGCAAGAACGCATGGAAGCCGCCAGTCGGCCGACCCAACTACCTGGGCCATCGGGCGCAGATCGGGGTCATCATTCCATCGACAAACACGGCGGTGGAGTACGACCTTCAGAAGTTCAATGTGCCGGGCGTGACGTGGCACCCGTCCAGGTTCTGGGTCGAGTCGCCGGTCATCGACAGTGACGCTGCCTTTCTTCACTTCCTCGAGCTGATCCGTAAGGAGATCCCCCTCTCCATTC
>PBPL01000180.1 GCA_002724675.1 Deltaproteobacteria bacterium
CCGCAAGTCCCTGTTGATGTTCCAGCTCAACAGCATGTGGATGCACTGGATGTACGACAACCGCCACTTCCGAAACTGGACGGACAACTTCATCGGTCCTGGCCCATTTCACGAGGCCATGCAGCAGTACGTCGCCGCCCATGCAACCGAGGAGGAGCCCCTGGGCGAGACCTTCGCGGGCGTGCCCGACGGCGCCATCTATGCCTCCCGGCCCAAGTCACTGGAGGACCTGCTGGAGGGGGCCGGCTTTGGCAACGGCTTCGACACCAACGCCTACGCGCCCAATGGTGCAGCCATCGGATTGCTCGAGAACGACCGGGGCCGCGGCATGTTCTTTCAGTACGTGTGGGAGGAGCTCTATCTGCTCAACCTGCACGGACTGATGATCGCCCCTCCCGGGCGAGGTCAAGAACCCTTTGACCGAGACAAGCTGCTGAGCCTCATTGACGCCTACAGTGCCTATCGCAACGGTCAAAGCGCTGAGTTCCCCGACGTGACCGACATCTACGAGGAAGACAACCTGGGCGCCGTGGGACTCCGCGTCCACCACGACCTGAGCCCACCGGAGATGCTGGTGCATGCCTGCAGCCAGTGCCACCACGACGCGCTGAACCCCAACATCTCTCGCGCTCAGTTCAAGCTGGGCCCCATCGCACGAGGACGGCCCGACAGCCCCCTGGGAGACCACTTCGCCGCACTGGGCGTCGGGCACCTTCGTCTGGTCCAGGAGCGCATCAACCTGCCCGAGGACCATCTGCAGCTCATGCCACCGGCTCGCTTCCGAACGCTGAGGGACGATGAGAAGGCGGACATCACGCAGTGGCTCGAGACCATGATCGAGGGCCTCGAGTTGTCCGATGACGGCCAGCCCCCCGCACCATCGACCGCCAGCTTCGACAGCGCGCCCGCAGAGGTCACCGTCCCTGGTCCCTATTACTTCACCATCCCCATGATCGAAGCAGACATGCCGATTGCACAACACAGCATGGCGTTCATGCGCGCCACTCCGGCGGACGACCCAGCGGGCTACGTGGAGTACTACTTCGAGGAGACCTCTGGACGCCCGGGCGGCACCACGAGCGGCTGGCAGATGAGCCCTCGGTACCTGGACACCGACCTCCTGCAGGGACACACCTACAGCTACCGAGTGAAGACGCGAGACAGGTTCGGTAACGAGAGCGAATTCTCGGATGCCGTGCCCTTCGCGCTCGAGGTCACCGAGGTGGAGTGTGAGCCGGCTCCCGATGACTACCCGCTGACACCGGGCATGGACTCGGACTGCGATACGGTGCTCGATGAGGAGGAAGGCGACGGAGACTCCGACGGAGATGGGATCCCTGACTTCCGAGACGACGATGACGATGGGGACGGGTTCTCCACCTGGACGGAACGAGAGGACGGCGAGATCTGGGGTCAGGATGTGGACGGCGATGGGCTGCCCACCTGGCTAGACCCGGACTCGGACGGTGACGGGTTCTCCGACGCCCTCGAGGGTGGAGGAGACAACAATCACAACATGATCCCCGGATACCTGGACCCGGACGAGCCTTGTGGAGACGGCACCTGCAACCTGGAGGACCCGGTGTTCACCGAGGACTGCTCCACCTGCCCCGCGGACTGCGCATGCGAAGACGGCACCACCTGCATCAATGGCTGGTGCAAGTGACAGCGCAACGGACCCGTGAAACCTCGCGAGGCCGCTCCATGTCCCGAGCTGGGCTAGACCACCTCCTCTGTGTGGACGGATGGCCCGTTGCAGTGCGCCCGGTTGCCCGCACGCGAGGGGCTAAGCGCTGTAAAGTGCACATCATGCAGGCACAGCACTGGGTAGCCCTCATCGCGGCCTTTGTCCTCTTGGGCAGCTGCAGCGAGGCGCAAGTGGAGGGGGATACGGCTGGAGAGTGCGCCGACCGGGCGGACAACGACCTAGACGGCCTCTTTGACTGCAACGACCCCGACTGCGTCGATAGCCCAGAGTGTCAGGAAGAAGAGCCAGAAGAAGGCGACGATGACGACTCAGCCGCCTGCGCTGAGGGCGAGATCCTGGACTGCAATGCGCACTGCGCGCCTGCCAAGTGGCTCGGCGACGGACAATGTGACAACAGCACCTACCGCTATTACGGCAACTTCATCGACTTCAACTGCGCCGAGCTCGACTTCGACAGCGGCGACTGCGAGGGCGTCGGCGACGACGACACCGCCGACGATGATGACGATGTGGCAGACGACGACGATGTGGCAGATGACGACGATGTGGCAGACGACGACGACGTGGATGACGGCCACATCTGGACCTTCTCCGAGGTGTACTCCCTCGTGAGTTCTCGCTGTAGCTGCCACTCGGGATCGAGCCACGGCGACACGGGCTTCGCCTTCAACGGCAACCCAGGAACGCTTCGGGAAGTGTGGCTCGGCGTCGACGGTGCAGGGGTCCCCTCGACCCAAAACCCCGCCATGGACCGCATCGAGCCCAGCGACGCCACCCAGAGCTACGTGATGCACAAGCTCGACGGTAGCCACAACGGCGAAGGTGGAGGCTCAGGAAGCCAGATGCCACTGAGTTCCGACGCCCTGTCCCAGGCCGAGCGGGACGGGATCCGACGCTGGATCAACGCAGGCGCGCTGGACGACTAGCGGCCCACAGCCGGCGGCGACGGCAAGGCCGTAAGAGCTGAGTTCGCCTCTGAAGCGACAAGGGCCTAGGGAGGGGTGACCTGGCCCGAGCCGTCGTTGCCCCAGCAATGGAGAGCCTTCACGGAATCGATGGCGCACGTGTGGTTATGGCCTGCGCTCACAGCGACAAACTCCAAGGCCGGAGGCGTGGACTGACCAGCCCAGTCAGCACCCCAACACTGCACATCACCCTCCTCGCCCAAGACACAGGTAGTCCAGGCCGAGGCTGTGACCTGGGCCGCCGTCACTCCAGCCGCAATATCGCCCACCTGCCCCCAGTCCTCGCCGGCGCCATTGTCCACGCCCCAGCAGCGCAAGGCGTCGTCCTCTTGGAGCCCACAGGTATGCCACCCGCCGGCGCTCAGTTGACGAAAGGGGCCCGAGGGCGGGCTCGACTGACCGTAGTTATCGTGCCCCCAGCACTGGACCTCTCCGCTCGCCTCGAGACCGCACGAGTGCCGCCACCCGGCGGCGACCTCGACAAAGCCTGTACCGGTGGGGCGGCCTGTCACCTGACCCCGGTCTTCCTCCATGCCGTTGTCGGCCCCCCAACACTGCACGTCTCCAGCGCTGCTCACTGCACAGGAGTGCCAGCCTCCCGCGCTCACGTGGATGAATGTGCCCGACGGCGGGCTCGCCTGCCCGCAGTCCTCGTACCAGATGTCGTCCACGAAACCACAGAGGCCGTCGGCTTCACCAGCCCCAGCACCCCAACACTGCAGCGACCCATCCTCGGCGATTGCGCAGCTGTGACGTAGGCCGGCGCTGACCTGAGTGAAGGAGCCCGGAGGTGGGGTGGACTGACCTACCGCATCGTCCCCCCAACACAGGACCGAACCACTCCCGGCGATGGCGCAAGCATGAGCGCCCCCGCTGCTGACGCTCAGAAAGCAGCGGTCGTCCTGGGCTGTCCCAGTGGCCCCCTCACAGTCATTGGATGCACTGGAGCCATCATCGGCTCCTGGGTCGTCTTCGGGGGGCGGACCACTGACGTCCTGGCTACAAGCCGCCCCGATGAGCAGCACAGAGAGAGCCACAGCCCACCCACGCCAGCAGCACCGGCGGGATTTCACGCCAAACGAAGAGCCCCAGCCAACAATTCCCGAGCCCACTCAGAGCGCTAGGGAATCGAACAGTCTGTCGCCGGATCGCCATCGCAGATGCGAATCAGGAAACAGTTGGGCGCGTTAAAGAAATAGTCGCCATCCGCCCACGCATCCGCAGCAGCAAGTGCCTCTGGATCGTTGCAGTCCGCACCGCCGTCGTTGTCCAGGTCCACCTCGTCGTAGCAGGACGTACAGTCGCTGGCGCTGTAGTCGGCACAGTGGTCAGGCCCATCACCGGCGAGGTCTCCGGTGCCCCACGGTGGGGGCCAGAACTCGCACGGGTTGTCCTCGTCTGAGCCACACGTAGCCGCATTGTCCGCGCAAGATCCGTCATCACAGCAGGCAGGTAGGTCCGAGTCGTCGTCGTCGCCTCCGGCGCCCGAATCATCGTCATCACCCGTGCCATCGTCACAGGCTGGATCAGCACCGCAGTCCTCTACATCGTCACAGTCCGTCAGGCCATCGTCGTCCTCGTCGCAACCATCGTCACAGACGAACTCACCCGATTGACCCGAGTCGCATCCGCCGGCGTCGTCGTCATCGTCGTCGTCGTCGTCATCGTCGGCCGCGTCGTCATCATCACCCGCGTCATCGTCATCCCCGGTGCAGGCTGGATCCGAGCTGCAATCAGGGTCATCGCAGTCAAAGTCGCCATCCCCATCGTTGTCGTCCCCGTCGTCACAGTCCTCTGCATTGCACTCCGCAGCACCACTGCAGTGCGAGTCATCACAGTCGGTTTGACCATTGGAGTCATCGTCGATGCCGTTGTCGCAGATCTCCTCGGTAGTGCTGACATCCATTTGGAAGTAGAGGACCAGACCATCCACTGTGCCAGCGGCCCCACCGGAGGCATTCTCCACCGTCAGGCGCCACGTGCCGTTGGTGGCCAGGCCACCGAACTGGTCCAGCGGCTGCACCGGCTGATAGCCCGGCTCATCCGCAGCTGGGTCCGTCACAAAGGGAGCCGTGCCATCGGTGATCTGATCGGACGCCTGCGAGTTGAACCGCGTCCCGTCGAAGTTACCGCCAGACACCGAGCCCTGTTCCACCAGATCCACGGAGTTGGGGGAGTCCACTCGGGAAACCGACATCGTGAGGAGACCCACATCGGGGTGGGTGACTGTGACCTCCACGTCTAGGTCCAGCAAGCCATTCGGATTGATCACACACACCGGCGGCGCGCTACCAGTGGGACAGCCCACCTCGAGATCCACCTGGGTCGTGGATGGCCCCGCTGGGATCGGCACGCTGATGTCCCCGGCGCTCTGCTCGTACAGCCCATCGCCTACGTCGCAGTTGGAGTCGTCCTGGCAATCCTGATCAGCGCAGTCGACGATTCCGTCACCGTCCTCGTCCAATCCTCCAGCACACACTTCAGCACAGCCCAGACCAAAGCAATCGGAGTCTGAGCAGTCGATGTCACCGTCGGCGTCGTTGTCGAAGCCGTCGCCACAGATCTCGTTGCAGCTGGCGGCAAAGCAGTCCGCGTCACTGCAGTCCGTATACAGGTCACCATCGTTGTCGATGCCGTCGGTGCAGTCCTCATCTACTGCACAGTGACTCTCGCCCGAGCAGTCCGTGTCCTGGCAATCGATCAAGCCATCCTCGTCTTCATCCTGCCCGCCCGTGCAGACCTCGATGCACTCCGAGTCACCGATGCAGTCACTGTCCGCGCAGTCGGTCAGGCCGTCACCATCGTTGTCGGTGTTGTCGTCGCAGTCCTCGTCACAGAAGGTAGCTCCGTCACAGTCCAGATCTTCGCAATCTGTGTAGCCGTCCCCATCGTTGTCGGCGCCGTCGGTGCAGACCTCGGGACAGCTGGAAGAGAAGCAGTCGGGGTCCAGGCAGCCGATGAGGCCATCCCCATCATCGTCCACGCCGTTGGCGCAGTTCTCGGTGCTGGTGCTGCCATCACAAGCCCCCGCTGAGGCACAGTCGGGGTCGGCGCAGTCGATCAGGCCGTCCACGTCGTTGTCGACGCCATCAATGCAGTTCTCTAGGCAGATGACCGCAGACCAGCAGTCGCTGTCGGCACAGTCCAAGTCGCCATCCCCGTCGTCATCTGTGCCATTGGAGCAGTCCTCCGCCGTGTCATCGTCGTCGCCGGCATGATCGTCGTCGTCGTCGTCGTCGTCGCCAGGCCAAGCGCTGTCATCGTCGTCGCCGGCATGATCGTCATCGGCATCGTCATCGTCGTCGTCATCGTCATCGTCGTCGTCATCGTCGTCGTCATCGTCACCACCAAAAAGCGGCTCAAAGAGCGCACCAGCGTCGATCCAGCTGCGAATCCCATCGCGGTCGGCCTGCGACAAGGGCGAGCCCCCCAGAGGCATCCGGGAGCCCGAGCCACCAGCCGTTGTGTGCGTTCCGTCCAGCTTGTGCATCACATAGCTGTTGTCCGACTCCCCAGGTTCTACACGATCCATACCGGAGTTCTGGGCCGAAGCGACATCCACCCACACGCCGTAGAGGGTCGACTGGTCGTCGTTGAAGGCAAATCCAGTGGAGTGGGTCGATCCACTGTGGCAAGCGCAG
>PBPL01000181.1 GCA_002724675.1 Deltaproteobacteria bacterium
GGGCGACGACGACGACTCGGGCGACGACGACGACTCGGGCGACGACGACGACTCGGGCGACGACAGCCCATCTGCTCGGATCGCCATTGGTGGGCAATGGTCCGGTCCAGCGGACGGTGTGCACACGGTGTCCAGCAGCTCCTGGAGCGATCCCTACGGGGCGACCTTCAACCTCAGCCAATTCCAAAACGCCCAACAATTTGCCATCGCCCAGAACCATGCGGACAACGACTTCAACCCCGGGCTCTGGAGTCGCTTCGACTGGACTTGGGATGAGTTCAACACGCTGTGGTACTGCCAGACCTGCTACGACTGCGAAGACGAGGGTGAGGCGCTCGCTACCGATGCCGCGGACTCTTCGGCTCTGAGCAGCGACGGTTGTGGCGGATTCGCCTGGTCATCCCTGACACCTACTGCGGGTTCGGACACGTGGGAGTTGGCCATCAGCGGTGTCTGGGCCGATGCGTGGGGCGGCACACACACAATCGACAACGCCACCTGGAGCGACTCCTACGGCTCGAGCTTCAGCGTCAGTCAGTTCCACAACAACAGCCAGTTTCTGGTTGCACAGAACGACCCCACGAACAGCTTCAATGCAGGTCAGTGGAGCCGCTTCGACTGGACCTGGGATGAGTCCAATACGCTGTGGTACTGCCAGACCTGCTTCGACTGTGCCGACGAGGCAGCCGCCGTCGCGACCGCTGCTGCCAGCACAGCAGACCCCGCGACAACTGGATGTGGCGGTTTCGCGTGGTCATCCGTGACTCCATCACCCTAACTGTTTCGCATCCCCGAGGACCCCAACCGTGCATCGCTTAGCTGCTCGTAGGAACTTGCTGCTGCTGTCAACGTTACTTGTGGCCTGTGGCCCGGGTGCTGCTGAAGAGTGGACCGACGTCGTCCACTCGGACGCCCCCTCGCACTTCTGCGGCGATGGGCACCAGGACGCGGATGAAGAGTGCGACGACGGCAACCAGAGCCCGGAGGACGGCTGTGGGAGCGACTGCCTGCTCGAACCCTGCACCGACCAAGACGAGGACGGCTACTGCGTCGAGTTGGACTGCGACGATCTCGATGCCGAGATCTCCCCGACACAATCCGAGATCCTCTGCAACGAGGCCGATGACGACTGCGATCCCCTGACGCTCGATGCTCCCGACAACGACGACGATGGCTTCACCCTCTGTGAGGAAGATTGCGACGACGATCCGCTGGCGGCACCCGATCTCCCCGAGCTGTGCGAGGGCCAACGGGACGATGACTGCGACGGGGACGTCGACTGTTGGGATTCCGAGTGCAGCTCCGACGCCAGTTGCCCTGGAGAGTGTGGCAACGAGTTGCTTGAGGCCGGCGAGAGCTGCGACGACGGCAACCGCATCACGGGGGATGGATGCAGCAGCAACTGCCTGGAGGAATACCCAGCGGCAGCAGCAAGCGAGCTGGTGGAGGCTCCCGGCGACACCGGGGTCGGGTTCTTCAAGGCTACCAACGCTACAAACGGTGTCTTCGGGGGCGGGCTGGCCGCTGGCAGCCAAGACACCTTCTCGCTGGGTTACATCGAAGGCGTCAACAACTACGTGGTCATAGGCTGGGGCGATTTCTGGGCAGTGAATGGCCCTGGAGTTGACTTTGTCGTATTCGAGAACGCCTTCGAAGTAAGCCCGGGAGTCCGCTTCATGGACCATGCCGTCATCTACTTGTCCCTCGACGGCGAGACCTGGGTGCCATTCCCCCACGACTACACCGCTCCAGACGAGACTGTGTATTCCATGGATCCGGATCACTGGCAGGGCTTCGCGGGCGTCGAGCCGGTCTTGTTGAACGAGCTGAACAACCCGGTGGATCCGTTCGATAGCCTCCATGCCGGTGGCGACGCGTTCGACTTGGACCTGCTCCCGGACGACGGTGGGCCAGCCCAACAAGTGCGCGAGCTGGGTTTTTCCTACTTGAAGCTGGTGACTGCTCCCACAGTCATCAACCCCGACACAGACGACTTCTTCGTCCGGGATCCGGTGTCCAACGGTGCAGACATCGACGGCGTCTACGCGCGGTACCTTGTAGGCGAGTGACGCAGCCCACCCACCCACGACACAGCGCTGCGGTCGGGAACGGTCCCGGTCCCGGCCTGGTCCCAGCGGCCCTCCTGGGGGCTCTGGTAGCCATCTCCTTCGCCGCAATCTTCTTCCGACAGGCGATGCCCACCGACCCACTCGTCTCGGCCGGGATCCGGCTCGCGGTCGCGTCGGTCGTTCTCTTGCCGCTGGCCGTGCGCTCGATCGTTCGCAATGGGCTCGACCTGCTGCTCGTGCGGTGGGCCGCTGTGGGTGGCTTGCTGTACGGCGTGCACTTCGGCGCGTGGGTCGCCTCCCTGGAGCGGACCACGGTGGCCGCTTCTGTCACCTTGGTCACTGCAACCCCCCTGCTACTCGCCATCGTCGCTCTGTTCACGGGCCGCGATCGACCCAACCCAAAGATCTGGTGGGCCCTCGGACTCGCTGCTGTGGGCATCACCACGATCGGAGGCACCGATCTCGGCAACACTCCCGAGGCGTTGCTGGGCGATGCGCTGGCGCTGCTGGGGATGGCAGCCATGGCTGGCTACCTCCTCATCGGCCGACACCTGGGCGAGCGACTGGACCTGTGGGTGTTCTCGGGCGTCGCCACAGCCGTGGGTGCGGTGGCCCTGCTGAGCACGGCAGCGGCGCTGGGCATCCCGCTGGAGCCGGCCTCCGACTCGGCGCTCGTGGCGCTCGTGCTCTCGGCCCTGGTCCCCCAACTCATCGGTCACAATCTGCTCACCTGGGCTCTTCGCTATGCAAAGCCGACCACGGTCGGCATGGCAACGGTCGGCGAACCCGTGGGCGCGACAGCCCTCGGCGTGCTCTTGCTGGGCGAAGTCCCCAGCTTGGCGACCGTAGTGGGTTGCTTGATCACCCTCAGCGCGGTTGGGATGGCGTTGAGGCTCGGCCAGGCCTCCAACCCCACATCATCGGAGCCCAGCTCAGAGGAGATCTGAGTCGTCCGTAAAGAAGACCTCGTCGCCGCGAAGCAGCCGCTCCGCTAGCCGGATGTGGGCCGCCTCCTCGCGAGCAATCTGACCGAACAGAGCCGCTGTCGTGGGGTCCACATCCCGCAGGCGCGTCTCGAAGCGCTCACCGGCGACACGGCCGCGTTCCTCAGCCGACGCCATGAGACCAGCAAAATCCACGACCGAGGTCGAAGACGTGAGGGCTCCGTACAACTCGGGCGAGACTGGACGACCGCGAACATCCAGGGACAGCGCGTCCATACGGTCCAACAACCACCCCAAGTGACGATCTTCAGCACGGGCCAGAGCGAGCCAGGCCTTTCGCAGGACGACGGAGTCACCAGCCAGAGCATCAGCAGCCCATTGAAACGCATCTCGAGCCTGTAGCTCGGCAAAAGCAGCAACGCGAAGCCGATCTCCAATGCCAGGGAGGCCATCCAAGGCGCGCATGGCTGGGGGGCGGCGACCGGGATCGGCGAGTCGGAATGGCCCCACAACCAGCGGCGGGGCGCTGAACGGAGAAACGGAGCCAGGACCACTGGGGGACATGAGCGTCTTCATACCACCCCTCTGTGGGTTCTGTACCCCACCAGCACTTCCAGTATGTTGGCGGGATGCTGAACGAAGATCAGTGCGAATGAAGCGCTCCTTACTGACCGCGTCTGCCACCTCGTTAGCGGAGTTGATTCGCCAGGGAGAGGTCCGATCGGTAGACGTGGTCAATGCTCACATTGCCCACCTCCGAGAGGTCAATGGGGACATCAACGCTGTCGTCGTCGACCGCATCGACGAGGCCCGCCGAGAAGCGACGCTAGCCGACAGTCGTCTAAGGGAAGAGGGTCCCGACGGGCTGCCGCCATTCCATGGAGTGCCGTGCACGATCAAGGAGTGCTTCGCCCTGGAGGGCATGCCCCAGACAGGGGGCCTCGTAGCCCGCCGAGATCACATCGCGACCACCGACGCCACCGCAGTGCACCGTCTTCGGAGTGCAGGAGCCATCCCCATCGGCGTCACCAATGTCTCTGAGCTCTGCATGTGGATGGAGACCAGCAATGCGCTGTACGGCAGAAGCAAGAACCCCTACGACCCGAGTCGCATTGTCGGCGGCAGTTCCGGCGGCGAAGGAGCCATCGTGGGTGCGGGGGCCTCGCCCTTTGGCCTGGGCGCAGACATTGGCGGATCCATCCGCATGCCCGCATTCTTCAATGGCGTCTTCGGGCACAAGCCCAGCGGCGGTCTCGTGCCGGGCACAGGTCAGTGGCCAATCGCCGAAAATGAAGCGCTCCGTTACCTAACGACAGGGCCCATTGCGCGACGGGCCGAAGACCTGATGCCGCTACTGCGAGTCCTCGCCGGCCCCGATGGGGTTGATACGGGCTGTGAGGCCATCGACCTGGGCGATCCAAACCAGGTAGCCCTGGGAGACCTGCGTGTCCTCCACATAGCCCACAACGGCAACGGTCCGGTCCACCAGGACCTGGCCGAAGCCCAGGTGCGCTGTGTGGAGCACCTCCAACAGCTAGGGGCCACCATTGGGCTGCCCGAGTTCCCCAAGCTGCGACGGTCCTACGACATCTGGTCCGCAAGCCTCTACAGAGCAGCAGACACTTCGTTTGCCGACTACATGGGCTACGACCGACGCTTTCGGCCGATCCGCGACTCGCTGCGCTGGTTCACGGGAACCAGCCCCCACACCCTGCCAGCCCTGGCTCTTGCTGTGTTCGAGAAGACGCCCGGCCTCATTCCCGGACAGGTCCAGCGCTGGATGGCCGCAGGCCACGAACTGCGCCAAGAACTGGAGACGGCGCTGGGCACGGACGGCGTGCTGCTGTTTCCGTCGTATCCGCGGCCTGCACCCAGACACTACCGCCCCCTGCTGAGACCGCTGTCGTTTGTCTATACAGCCATCTTCAACATCCTTCAGGTTCCGGTCACTCAAGTGCCCCTGGGACTCAACCAGGAGGGCCTCCCTGTGGGCATCCAGGTAGTCGCCGCCTGGGGGCAAGACCACCTGACCATTGCCGTCGCCCAAGAGCTGGAGCGAGCCTTCGGAGGCTGGGTTCCTCCACCCAGACTCTTCGACGCCTAGGCATCCGGCTCAGACAGACTCCTCTTACTGAATGCGTGTGAACCAACCCCCCGAACAAAGGCCACGATGCTCTCCACCAAGACCACCTTCCGACAGCGGCTCATTGCCACATTACGCTCCTTGGTTTGGGGGCTCTTCGTTTTGGGTTGTATCGGTTGCACTCGATATCAAGTTCCGCTTCATCATCTGCCCGAGGACGGCTCGTACCTGATCGTCAAGCAAGGCCCTGGCGGCACACGGGTTTACGACTGCCAGAGTTGGAGTGAAGATGCTTGGGATCCCACCTGTGTCGAGGTGCGGTTCGTGAAGAGAGCCCCTAGCAACACGCCCGGCCAAGGAGAATCCCAGTGAGACACACAGCCACTCTATGCCTCTGGTTCACGCTGCTCGTCTGCAGCAGCTGCGCACCGAACCGGGACACCGGCGATGAAGGAGACGACGACGGGTCGTTGCCGGGCACTCAACTGCAGACAGCTCTGTTCTCCGAGCCTCGGGCCGACGATGATCTCCAGTACGCCCACGTGAGCCTGATCGATGATGACTGGATCTGCGAGATGTTGGATTGGGATGGCTCCCTGGAGAAGTGGCTCCTGGGTCCCGAGGTCGACTACGTGACACTCTCGCTCTTCCGCGGCGCAAGCCTGGAAGGCTGGCTCGGGGAATACCAGCCCATATCCCACTGGAAAGACGACTGCGCGATCGACGGGGACTGTGACCTCTCGGCAGCGTCTCTCTTTGAGGGAGAGGTTGGCACCAGCGACGACATCCGCGACGACGAGGTGCCAGTGGACGAGCCCGTGGGAGCCGGTGGGAGTAGCGGCAGTGAGGGCCGAGAGGTGACCGGCCAGCTGGCCGCCAATCCCAAAGACCGGCTCATCATCACCGGCTACAGCGACACGCTGGTCAGCGGCTACGTTCAGTCCGAGGCGGGAGACTACGCGTTTGAGGCCAGCCGATGCGCTGCCAACGACACTCTTGTTCCACCCGGGGAAGGCGTAGACACCCCGGCGACCGACTGAGCCAACAAGAGCAGCGTTGAGGGGCCCAAGCCAGGAACTCGCATCTTCGCCCGCGCAACGAAGGGTCAGAACGCGCAGGAACCGAGTCACGGTACTCTTCGGCCGTGCGGAGTGCCAGCGCCTTGATTCGTAGACCCTTCCTGCTGCCCATCCTGGTCTTGACGATGGGGCTGATCCCCCGTGCCACTCAGGCCCAGGAAGCCGCCGAGCCCCAACAGTCCACGGCCACTCCCACCGTCCAGGAGCGGGTCATCCGCGGCCAGGTGCTTCAGGCTGGCAAGGGGGCACCGATTACGACAGCTGTGGTTGGGGTCAGCGGTGTAGACATGGAGGCGCTGTGTGACGCCGACGGTCATTTCCTGCTCTCGGGTCTTCCCGATCGGCCAGTCGAGTTGGTCGTCGCCGCCCCCGGCTTCCGCAAGCGGCGACTCTGGGTCCGCACTCGCTCTACCGAAAGCGTCGACCTCACAATCCGCTTGCGGAGAAGGCCCGGTGAATCCAACGAGACAGTCGTTCGCAGCGACCCGCCCTGGCGCGTCGCTGCCCGAAGCCCGCTGGCACCAGACACGACTCCTCAAGGAAGCAAGCACACGCTCAGTCGCCGCGATCTCGAGCTGGATGCTGGCGTCTTCGGCGATCCCATTCGGGCAGTGCATCGACTCCCGGGCGTGGCGTCGGATAGCGGCCCCAACAGTTGGTTCCTGGTGCGGGGGGGAAGCCCCGACGAGGTCATCACAGAGCTGGACGGGATCCAGATCCGGGAACTTCATCACCTCACTGGCATCGTGTCGATCCTAGATGGGGCACTGCTGCAGCAAGCGAGCCTGGAGCTATCGGCACCGGCAGCCCACCTCAGTTCAGGACTCTCCGGCGGTTTCTTCCTGGAATCCATCGACCGACCAACCGACCGCTTGGATGGTGCGCTGGACCTCAGCCTGCTGGGTGTGTCCGGTCACGTCGCCACAGCCCTCGACGCGGCAGAGGACCACAGCATCATTGTGTCGTCGCGGCGGTCTTTCCTCTCAGCGTATCTGCAAGCGGCGGCAGCCCTCGGCGCCGTGGGCCAGACCACCGGGGCCGACTACGGCCAGTACTTCGGTCGCTACTCGGGACGACTCGCCGAGAACCAGAACATCAGCGTGAGTATCCTCTACAGCGACGACCGCATCGTGTTCGACGACGTGAACCTGCGCCATGCTGTCTTGGGACTCTCTGGTCGATGGACGTGGCAAGTCAACGACACCACGACGTTCCGCGGACAGCTCAGTCACAGCACCAACCGTTCGGAGCAGCCCGACGACGAGACGTTCACACACCCTCTATACCGAAGCTGGCAGGACAGCGAACATCGCACACGCCTTCGAACCCACGTGAGTCACATCATCGAGCCCGGTCGGAGCGTGGATGCTGGGGTCGACGCTACTGCCGCGACGCGGCAGCTGTCGGGAACGTTCGCCGACGACCGCGCCGTGCCCTCTTGGATCCATCGACCCCTAGCAGAGTTGAGTGCGCCCCCCATCCACAGCGCCACCAACGCGACCTGGCCAGAGGTCCTTCTGTTCGCCCAAGGTCGATGGGACCGAATCCTCGGGCCGCTGGGGATCCGTATCGGTCTGCGAGCGGCCCTCCTCAGCCGAGGGCCAAGGCCATGGCTCGCTCCGCGCGTCGCCGCCTCGCTCCCGCTGCCTTGGGGAACGACCTTCTTCGGCTCGTTTGCTCTGCACCATCAAGACCGTCTTGATCCCGTCGTCGTCGACCGAGATGTGGGCAGCGCGGATCTGCTCCCGGAACGGGCCGCCCACTTCACCGCGGGCATCAAGCAGTGGTTCGACGTCGGGCTTCTTGTGAGCCTAGAGGCCTGGCACAAGCACTACGACCAGCTGGTCGTAGCGCCCGACAGAGCGGCAGCGCGTCCATCAAGCGTAGTGCAGACCAACGAGGGCCATGGACAGGCCCAGGGGATCGAGGCCCGAGCCGCACTGCGACGGGGCCGGGTCGGATTGGACGCCAGCTACACCCTACTGCGGTCCGTGCGCACCAACCCCCTGGCCACCCAGTTCCCAGGGCAGCGACCGGCCATGGGGGATCAGAGACACGGTCTCCAGGCAGGCGGCGAGGTGAGACTCGGCCCCAAGCGCGGCCTGCTGGTGTCCGTCCACTACAGCTACGCGAGCGGTTGGCCCACATCGACCCTGAGCCGAGAGCCGGGCCCAGAGGCGGACACCTATCTCTGGACGGTGACCGGGCTGCAAGACCGCCGTCTAGAGGACCTTCACCGTGTCGCGATGCGTCTGGAAGGCACCCACGCGTTTCGGTGGTTTCGGCTGAGGGGGAGCGTCACCTTGCTAGCGACCCCGTCGGGCAGCGGCTTTGTAGAGGACTGTCCGTCACTGGTCGGAGAGGGCGGGAACGCGCCCACCTGCAGAGACCTCAACTACTTGCCCGTGGTCATGCCCTGGGTGGGGCTTCGCGCGGAGTTCTGACGGGCCGGTGCTCAGAGCCCGATGTACAGCGAGCCAGCTGAGCCGTTGGAGTCCACGTCTTCGGGTGCCTGGCGATAGTGGGCATCCACAAACTCGGCAATCTCGACCTCGTCGAAACAGTCCGACTCGTACCTCCACTCCCAGGCAACGACCGCGACCGTCGTCTCGAGGCCTGGGTAGGGGGTCAGGATCCAGCGAAAACTACCGCCGTCATCTTCGGGTCTCGCCCGAGCCCACTCGCGCAGGGAATCCACCACCTCCGCATCGGCGCAAGGGTGATAGAGCAACGCCACACCACCATGTTCTAGGTTGTGCAGCCAGAACTCCTGGGAAAGGAATTCGTGCTCACCCCACATCGCCCAATGCGGTCGATGATCACCCGAGCTGGGCGGGCTGCTCGCGTACTCGATCTCCTCAGGCTCTTCGATGTGATTCTTCGAGAGGTTCTCCTCGTAGGTCGTGGTTCCTGGATCACAGGTGTCGACGACACGAGTCGCGCCGTCGCACTGCCACTGTGGCGTGTCGTCACAACCACCGAGCGCGCCGAGGACGAGAATGAGGGCAAGAAGAGTTCGCATCGCAACGAAAGCTACCACAAGCGACAATGGCAACCATGGACCTCCGACATCGACCTGCTTGGATTTTCGACCTGGACGGCACACTGACCGAAGCGATCCACGACTTCGAGACGCTTCGAGCACGCCTTGGACTGGCTCCAGGGGCACCTATCTTGGAGACCGTCAATGGGCTGGATGAGGTGGCGGCCAAGAGTGCTCATGAGGCCCTGGCAGCCTGGGAACGGGACCTGGCAACGAAGGCGACGGCGCGGCCCGGCGCCGACCGCCTTCTCTCCGAGCTGAGAGAACGGGGCTGCCGCCTTGGCATCTTGACGCGCAACCTGCAGACGCTAGCCATCACGACCCTGGAGCAGGCAGGGCTATGCCACTACTTCGACTCAGAAGATGTTCTAGGCCGCGACAGCGCCGAGCCAAAGCCATCCCCTGACGGGATCCATGCCCTGCTCAATCGCTGGGATGCCGAGCCCATGGACACCGTGATGGTGGGAGACTACTTGTTCGACCTGCTGGCGGGGCGCGCCGCGGGAACGGGCACGATCCTGCTCGAGCTCAATGAACAACCGCAATGGCACGAACACGCGGATCGGGTCGTTCAGCGACTAGATCAGTTGCTCATGGACTGACCACAGGCCTGGCCCAGCTCAGAAGCCCTCGGGGGCCAGCGGTGGGTGCCACAGGAACTGAATCAGGTTTCCCTCTGGGTCACGCACGTAGAAGGAGCGGGCCCCGTCCCGGTGCGTCCGAACAGGCTTCTCGAGTTCATAGCCAGCCGCCATCAGCACCTCCGCCCACGCATCCACATCATCGGGGCGAGGCAGCACCAGACCCAGATGGTCGAGCACCCCACGCTCCTCACCCGGGCCGGGCGCCGTGGGGTCCTCGTGCAGGGCCAGGTTGTCTCTCCCCGAGCTGAGGTAGAGGTTCTGGGGATCCGGCGCCCACTCGACCTCATAGCCCAACAAATCCACGTAAAAGGCCCGCATGACCTCTAGGTTGCGGACTCGAAGGGCCAGGTGCCAGAGCCCCTGGACGGGGGGTCGAGCAGATGGGTCAGTCGCCATGGTTCACCTCCGCGGACTGTTCCGCGCGGCAATCCTGCCCGGAACCAGGCCGGGGCGCCAGGGCTGCGTCGTCTGTCCCTTGAACCTCCAAACCCGTTTGCCAACCTGCTAACTTCCCGACGCCAGCCGCCCCGAACCACGCCCATGGGCACCGAGAGAGAACAACCATGCCCCCTACAACCCTCGTATTCGAGTGCGGCGTCATGCGCTTCGATGCGTCGGCGAACTTGTTCGTGCACCTGACCCACAGCAAGGACGCACCCCAACCCATCGTCATTGACGGTGGACCACCGGGAGAGGCACCAGGCACGGATCGTCGAGCCCGACTCGTCGGGCAGACCTCGGACTCCAAGGTCCTTGGCTCCTGGCCTAGATTCACCAGCGCCTTGCCCCGCGGAATCGTCGTGGAGGTACGCAGCTACAAAGAGGTCTGGCTGAGCCCCGAAGGAGCGCTAACCGTCACCCTCGACGATCCAGGCGAGATCCCTGGGTGGTTCGAAGCTGGCGCGGTCCATAGGTTCGAGCGGGAGGGCGAGATGCTGCGGATGTGGGACAAGTCCAGTCGCCCCGACATCAAGGCGGCTGGGAAGTCGAGAGCCGCGCCAGCGAAGAAGAAGGCGACTCCCAAGAAAAAGGCGGCAGCGAAGAAGAAGGCGGCCACCGCAGAAGCAGGAGCCAAGACCGTTGTTTCCAACAAGAAGGCTGCTGCGCCAGCCAAGGCAAAGACGACGAAAGCCGCAACCAAGAAGGCCCCAGCCAAGGGCAAGAGCAAGGCCAAGACAGCAGCATCAAGAAAGCCCGCCGCCAAGAAGACAGCGGCACCAAAGACAACGGCGCCCAAGGTGGCAGCTGGGCTCAAGCCGGACAAAGCACCAAGAACCACTACAAGCAACGAAGCCAAGGGGCCAAGCCAGCCCAAGACCACACAACCGTTGGGGACAGAGCCCGAGGTACAGCCAAAGCCCAAGGCACCACAGAGCCCTGCTCCGCCGAGCTCATCGGGAGATCCCTACCGACCCGATCGCATGCCAGCCGGCTCCTACACAGCAGGTCGACGACCGGGGCGAGAAACTCGCTCCTTGGGCTGTGCTGGCCTGATGGTCTTGGCGACCGTCGCCATCACGGGGCTCGCAGCCCTCCTCTGAGGGCCTAGACTGGGCAGTACTCAGGGGCTGGTTGCTGGCGCGTCAGCGGCCGGCGGCGTGGTGGCTTTGGCGGCCGCTGAGGACCCGGCAGGGGCGGAGCGGAGCTTGGGATTGAGGCTGTAGCTCCCCACCCAGCTGGCCTTGTCCAAGATCTTGCCCTGCATCGCGCTGATCAACTGCGAGCCGTCAAACGTACCGCCCATCTCCAGACTGTCCACGCTGAGCGCGTAGACCGTGAACGTGTAGTTGTGGAGGCGCTCGTCGTTCCACGGCGGGCACGGGCCATCGTAGCCACCGTACTCACCCCGCATGTCCTTGTCGGGCGCGAACCACTTCGTGTAGTCGTTGACCCCTCGGGCTCCATAGTCTGTGGGGCCCGGTGGCTTTCCACGAGCAGTCACGCCATCGGAGTCCATGCCCACCTTCAACTCGGTGACCGAAGGAGCGATGTCTGCCATCACCCAGTGATAGAAGTCGATGCGCTCCAGATCCTTGGCGATTGTCTTGCCTTCCTGGTTGACATCATCCGCAACTGAAGGGACATCGGAGTCGTGGCAGACGACCGCAAAGGACTTCGTGCCCTCGGGAACTTTGGACCACTTCAGATGGGGGTTCTTGTTGGGTCCTAGCTTCACGTGACCGGAGTCCGCGGGGACGCAAAATGCATAGTCATCAGGGATGGTGGTGCCACTGGGAAACGACGGGATCTCGAGCGAAAAGCCACCCGAACCTGTTGCAGCAACCTCGACACCCTCCTCCGAGTTCTCCGTCGCTGCCGGCGCTGTGTCTGGCGCTACAGGCTCCACGGCTTCGGCACTATTGGGAGCGCCATCGCCAGTGACGGGTGTGGCCGCCGCCTGCTCAGCGGGAGCAGCTGGGGCATCGCTCTCTGGAGTCTCGGCACCACAGGCAGAAAGCACAGCAACGAGGGCTACACCGCACAGAATCTCGGGCATTCGGAACATGGTCATCTCCTACGCTCGGGGGACCTCCCGGGCGGTCTCACGCCGCTCCCTACGACCGGCATCGGCGACAGGATAGGAGAGCCGAGCAGAGCGGGGAAGCCCCCCAGAGGTTCCCTCTTCGTACCGGACTGCGGAATACTGTCTAGGCTGTCATCATGCCGACCCCCGACCTCTACCCCATTCCCATGAGCACTCTTGTTCATCGGATGGCCCGCGAAATCGCCGAAGGAGGCGACCTTTACTACCTGCCCAGACGGGATTGGTGGGTACCCGACCCTGCTCGCAGCACGGCGTTCCGGCACTTCGGGCGAACCCTCGGCACACCCGCTGGGCCAGCATCAGGTCCGCACACACAGCTGGCCCAAAACCTGGTCTTGTCCTGGCTGGGAGGGGGTCGCTTCATGGAGTTGAAGACCGTCCAGGTCAACGACGAGTTGGTCATTCCCCGGCCCTGCATCGACGTCCCTCATGTGGGGTACAACGTGGAGTGGTCCCAAGAGCTCCGGGTCCACCAGTCCGCTCGTGAGTACGCCAAGGGCTGGATGCTCATCCACATGCTGGCATCGGATCAAGGACCCGGGCTCTGGCCGGCACCTGAGGTCATGTTCGACATCAGCGTTGGCTATGACCTGGAGGGGATCCGAACCCCCAAGGTCCGCCACTACTTGGAGACTCTGAGGGATGCCGGAGACTTGCTGCAGGAGCTGCGCGACGAGCTGCCCCCTTCCCTGGCCCAATGGGCCGCAGTCCCCTGCCCCGACAGCATCAGCGACAGCATCACGATCTCCACCTTCCACGGCTGCCCAGCCGAGGAGATCGAGGCCATCGCTACCCAGTGTCTCGAGTGGGGTTTCCACACGGTCGTCAAGCTGAACCCAACGCTCCTGGGTCATGACCGAACTCGGTCGCTCCTGGACCAGATGGGCTACGACTTCATTGAGCTGAACCCCGAGGACTTCGAGCGAGACCTCCAGTGGAGCCAGCTGATGGACATGATCCCGAGGCTCGAGGCTCTGGCGACTGAGAAGTCGCTTGGCTTTGGGGTCAAGTTCACGAACACGTTGGTGTCCAAGAGTCCAGAGCCTCCCTTTGACGAAGGGGAGATGTATTTGAGCGGTCCGCCGCTCCACGTCCTGGCCTTTCTCCTGGCGTCCGAGTTCCGCGCAGCGACTCACCCGGGCATTCCCATCACTTTCTCGGCCGGAGTCGACGCCCGCAACTTCAGCGAGCTGGTGGCCTCGGGCCTCGGACCAGTCACCAGCTGCTCCGACTTACTCAAGGGTCGGGGCTATGCCCGCATGACTCGGTACGTGCGCAACCTGGAGAAGGCCATGCAGCAGCTGGAGGTAGACCATGTGGACGGCTACCTGGCCGCAGTGGGCAGCGCGGCCGAACCCAAAGACGCCGCGACACAAACACTGGCAATGCGTGCCGCGAGCCTCCCCGAAGACCCGCGCTACGGGCGCCCAAAGAACCAAAAGCCACCCAACAAGATCGGCTCGTCGCTAGAGCTCCTCGACTGCATCACCTGCGACAAGTGCATTCCTGTCTGCCCCAACGCTGCCAACTTCCGCGTCATGGTGCCCGTCGGGACCCATCGCCCAGGTCTGCTCGTTTGGGACAACGAAGACTTTCGCTTGGAGCCAGGCCAAGAGTTGGTGGTGGGACAAAAACACCAAATCGGCAACACAGCGGATGCATGCAACCTGTGCGGTCAGTGCGACGTGTGGTGCCCCGAAGACGGCGGACCGTACATCGTGAAGCCCACCCTATTCCTCTCTGAGGAGTCCTTTGCAGACCACCCGGGACGAGACGGCTTTCTCATTGACGAGCCTGGCCGAGCCATCTCCTGGCGACGCGGTGATTCGCTGTATCGATACTCCCTTCGCGACGACGGAAAGGCCGAGCTGGACATCGGCACGGGCAGGGCCTTGCTCCGCGGCGAGGAGCCCATCCAAACCCAAGGCCAGGGCCAGGTCGACCTGGGCGTCGCCGTCACCTTGCGGCTCTATCTGGAGGCTCTCTGCCGTCCCGACGCCGAAGTCTGGCTCCCACCGAGGTAGAGTTCCGCCTCGGTCGCAACACATCGGAAACACCCATGGCACTTCCCCTCCTCCCAACGCTCGAAGAACTCCTGCACCCAGAGGACCAACCCGAAGACGTGCAGCAGAGAGCACGAGCCTGTGAGGATCCACTGGACCCCATCCAGTTGTTCAACATGACGTGGAGAAATGACGAGGGGCGGGTCGAGCATCGCATCCTGCCCCGAGCCCTGACTGGCACACGAGCCAACATTGTCGTCATGAGCGGACGACTGTTCCCCACGGGAAGTCACAAGGTGGGGCCCGCTTACAGCTGCCTACGAGAGGGGCTGCTCTCGGGGGCCATCACCGAAGATGGCAGCACCCTGGTCTTTCCCTCCACGGGAAACTACGGGATTGGCGGCGCTTGGGTCGGGCCACGCGTTGGTTTCCGCTCGCTCGTGGTTCTGCCCGAAGAGATGAGCGAGGAGCGCTTCCAGAAGATCCGAGGCTACGGGGCGGAGCACATCGCCACACCAGGCTCCGAGTCCAACGTCAAGGAGATCTATGACAAGGTCGCCGAGCTGCGAAGAGACCCAGCCAATCGCATCCTCAACCAGTTCGAAGACTTCGGGAACTACCGGTTTCACCACCATGTGACGGGGGGCAGCGCTGTGGAGTTGGCGCAGGAGCTGGAGTCCCTCGAGGTCAGCCAGGGCGGGATCGCCGCCTTCGTTTCCGCTATGGGCAGCGGAGGAACCATCGCAGCAGCCGACCGCATCCAGCAGGAATTCCCCGACTGCAAAGTAGTCGGAGTCGAGCCCATTCAATGCCCGACGCTCTACAACGTGGGCTTCGGTGCTCATGCCATCGAAGGCATCGGCGACAAGCACGTCACGTGGATCCACAACGTCCGCAACATGGACCTGCTCGTCTGTATCGATGACCAACAATGTCTAGAAGGACTCCAACTGCTCCAAGAGGGGCGCAACACGCTGGCCTCTGAGCTGGGTCTGGCCCAGGAGTTGCTCGACTCGCTCGACGGCGTGTTCGGCATCAGTGGGGTCTGCAACATCCTGGCCGCCATCAAGACCGCACGCCACTATGACTTTGATCGGGGACAAACTGTCTTCACGGTGGCGACCGATGGCTTCGATCGATATCCATCCGTATTGCGCCGTCTGGAGCGTGACCACGGACCCATGACTCCCGCCGTCGCCACCCGACGGATGGGCATCTTTCTTGAGCCAGACGATAGCTACGTGCAAGAGGGCACCGAGACCGTCCGGCGCCGTTGGCACAACCAGAAATACTTCACCTGGGTAGAGCAGCAGGGCAAGAGTGTCGCCGAGCTGGAAGCGCTGTGGGAGCCGACCTTCTGGACTGAGCAAGCCGCGAGAGTCACGGGCCTCGACCGACAAACTCTCGCGCACCGCAGCTGAGCCGACTGCGCTGGACGGACCGAGTCATGCTTCTCAAGGGCGCTCTCACACTTCACCTAGACCCCCCCGACGTCCAGCCCCTGGACGTTCGTATCGAGGGCACGACCATCGTGGCTACGGGGCCCCAACTCGATGTCCTCCCCGGTGAAGAGGTCGTCGACCTCGCAGGCAAGTGGCTGATGCCGGGTCTAGTCGTGGCACACCACCACCTCTATTCGGCGTTGGCCTGCGGTATGCCTCTCGTGGACGAGAGCCCCAGCAACTTCCCAGACATGCTCGCCAAGGTGTGGTGGCGGCTCGACCGAGCCCTCGACGAGGAGTCTGTGGAGATCTCAGCACTCGTCGGCGGTGTCCAGGCCCTCCGAGCCGGCGTCACCACCATCATCGATCACCACGCCTCGCCGTCGTTCATTGAGGGCAGCCTGGAGTGTCTCGATGGTGCTCTGGGCAGCTTGGGCATGCGCCGAGTGCTCTGTTACGAGGTCACCGATCGGGGAGGTCCCACACAAGCTGCGGACGGGCTCCGCGCCCATCACAACCTGCTGGCTGCAGATGGCGAGAAAATGCGCGCCGTCCTGGTGGGGGCACATGCCAACTTCACCCTGTCCGACGACACCCTCCGGGCCTGTGGGGACCTCGCCCGCGACGCCGGTGTCGGCCTACACATTCATGTGGCTGAAGCCGTCGATGACGAGCGACTGGTGGGAGAGCCACTGATCGAGCGCATGCGACGCCTTGGGGCCCTCCTTCCGGGCAGCATCCTGGCTCACTGCGTGCACCTGAAGCCAACCGAGCTCGAGGCCATCAACGATGCTGGGGCCTGGGTCACCCATCAGCCTCGCAGCAACCTCAACAATGGAGTCGGCTACGCCCCCATCGAGTCCTTTCCCGAGACCATGGCCATGGGCACAGACGGAATAGGTGGCGACCTATTCACAGAGCTTCAGGTGGGCTGGTTCCGAGCCCAAGAAGAGGGTGTCCCGTGGGCACCAGAACGTTGGCTTCGGGCGCTGAGTTCCGGCGCTTCCATTGCCTCCCAGTTGCTAGGAACTCGCCTTGGGCATATCGAATCGGGGGCTCAGGCAGACCTGGTGGTCCTAGATCCCATTCCCGGCCCGCCCCTCGAGTCGCACAACCTCCCCGCAGCATTCTTGTTCAGGCTGTCCTCGTCGGCGGTAGAGAGCGTCATGATCGCGGGCACCTGGCAGCTCAAGCAGCGCCAGCCCGTCTGGCTCTCGGCAGCTGCTCTGGACTCACGCGCTCAGGAGGTGGCTAAGACTGTCTGGAAACGAATGGAGGACGGACCGTGAGTTTTGATCGGATTCTGGTGGGGGGCATGCTCCTCGATGGCACAGGTGCAGAGGGGAGACTCGCGGACATCGGCGTGAGGGATCAGGCGGTGGCCGCCATCGAGCCGCCAGGCACACTGGCCGGGACAGATGCTGCCGCTGCTGCCGAGACTCACGACATCTCGGGGCTGGTCGTCTGCCCCACCTTCATCGACACCCACACCCACAGTGACCTAGAGGTCTTCAACGATCCCGCTCTCCCCATGAAGGCGCACCAAGGCATCGGGATCGACGTCCTCGGGCAAGACGGCATCTCCGTAGCCCCCTTCCCTGCAGATCGCCGGCCGCTCATGGAGCGTGTGATCGCCGGACTAGACGGCGTGCGAGAGCACTGGGACTGGGAGAGCGTCTCGGAGTACCTCGCCTGCCTGGAGAAGGTGGACAAGGGAATTCACCTGGCCTACCTGGTGCCGCACGGAAACCTGCGACTGGAACAGATGGGCATGGAGGACCGTCCACCGACAACCCACGAACTGGAGGCCATGACTGCGGGCCTCGACCGGGACCTCCAGGCCGGTGGAGTCGGGCTCTCCACAGGGCTGATCTACCCCCCCTGCTGCTATAGCGACACCGACGAGTTGATCGCGCTCGGCCAGGTACTGGCCCGCCATGACCGCCCGCTGGTCGTCCACATGCGATCCGAGAGCGACGCCCTTCAAGACGGGGTCAACGAGATGCTCGACGTCGGACGAAAGAGCGGATGCCGCATCCACATATCCCACCTCAAGATTGCCGGGAAGGCCAACTGGCCGCTGGTGGATTGGCTCCTCGGGTGCTTCGACCAAGCAGAGCGTGAGGGAATTATCCTCACGGCCGATCAGTACCCATACACTGCGGGCTCCACGATGATGGGCGCGATCCTTCCGCCCTGGGCTCATGCCGGTGGCTTCAGCGAGACAGTTGCCCGTCTAGGCAAGCCAGACGAGCGGGCCCGCATCCGCGATTGGATCCTGAGGGACGCTCCCCATGATTGGGACAACTTCTGGTCCTGGGGAGGTCCCTCCGCCATTGTCGTTGCGGACATCCCGTCCGGCAACAGACCCGAGGCTCTCGGTTGCACGATCGCCGAGCTGGCCGAGTCAGTGAATGTAGACCCTCTGGACTACGCCCTCGACCTGTTGCAGGAGGAGCACATGGGGGTCGCTATGGTGGCGTTCTCGCAATCCGAAGACGTGGTAGCGGCACTCATGGCCCACCCACGCGTCAACGGTTGCACCGACGGGCTCTTGCTGGGCCGGCCGCACCCACGGGCCTACGGGTCCTTTCCCCGCATTTTGGGCCGCTTCGTGCGAGACCGGAAGATCTGCAGCCTTCCCGAGGCGATTCGCAAGCTGACTTCGCAGGCCGCCGACGCCCTGACACTCAAGGGACGGGGGCGAGTGGCCGTAGGTAGCCCCGCAGATCTCGTAGTCTTCGATGCCGCCCAGGTGGAGGACTTGGCAACCTATCGGGAACCGCGACAATATCCCGTTGGAATTCCTCACGTTCTGATTGGTGGTGAGTTCCTGGTCCGGGACGACCGCCTCTGTCCGTCCCGAAGAGGCCGAGTGCTTCGGGGCTGAGAAGGAACTCGCGGCGAAACGTGGTCGCTCGTCGTCAGAGACACGCAGAAGGCGCCTCGGACCGGGGTCCCCGGCCCGGACAGCCCAGTCTCGTTCAGGCGTGATCTTCTTCGTGCAGCTTTCGCGGCAAGACCGCACGAGCGGCAGCGGACCCACGCATCGGCAGGTCCTTCCGCCAGATCCCATCGAAGGAATGCAAGGCCTTCGCCACCGCCGGAGCCGTAGGCACCAAGCCGATCTCTCCGACACCCTTCGCCCCGTATTCCGTATGGGTGTCAGGTACCTCCAACAGCCGCACTTCGATGGGCGGCGTGTGCTTCGCTCTCAGAATGTGTAGGTCGTTGAGCATGGTCGAATCGGGGACACTGTCTGGACAGGGCATGTCCTCACACAACGCATAGCCCAGGCCCATGTGCAGGGCCCCTTCGATCTGACCCTCACAGAGAGCGCGGTTCATGATGCGACCCACATCGTGGGCCGCGATGACCTTCTTGAGCTTTCCTTCGTCGTCGAGGATGACGACTTGGGCGGCATAGCCAAAGGTGACGTGGGTCACCGGGTTTTCGCCCCCCTTTCCGGGCTTGGAGGTGAAGTCGCAGATGAACTCACCATGAAAGCCCTCACCCACCAGGTCGCCCAAGCTCTTGCCGCCGTCCAGCTCGGCACGAAGCTTCCGGCTCGCCCGCATAGTGGCTTCACTGCCCAACATGGTGGCCCTCGATGCTGTGGTCATTCCACACTCGACGGCGTACTCCGTGCTGACCACAACCTGCACCTGTTCCGGCCTCAGGCCCGTCTCGTGGCTGACCACCTGCCTGAGGATCGTATAGAGCCCCTGGCCCATCTCGGTGTAGCCCGTGTGGAGTGTCACAGACTCCGGGCTGTCTACCTGGACACGAGCCCGACCAATGTCTGGCATGCCGTTTCCGATGCCCGTGTTCTTGATACCGCAAGAGATACCGGCAAAACGCGCTTCCTTGTAGACGTCCCGGACAGCCTCGAGGCATTGACGGATCCCGAGCCCCTCATCCATCTGCTGACCCGTAGCGAACGGCTCTCCCACATTGAGGATATTTCTCTCCCGAATGTCGTAACCATCGATCCCCACCAACTCAGCCAATCGATCGAGCATGCCATCGATGGCGAAGGCCACCTGGTTGGCTCCGAAGCCTCGGAAGGCCCCCGAGGGAGGGTTGTTCGTGTAGACGGTGTAGGCCTCCACATCGACCGAGGGCACCCGGTAGGGACCACAGGAGTGGCCCGCTGCGCGCTCCAACACCTTGTCCCCCACCGACAAGTATCCGCCGGTGTCTCCGTACATACGAGCGCGCACAAAGGTCAGGTGACCCTCCGCATCGCATCCCACCTCATACGCCATCTCGATGGGGTGCCTCTTGGGACTCATGACCATGGACTGATCGCGAGAGATGGTGAGCTTCACGGGACCATCGACGGCCATGGCGAGAAGCGCCGTGTGGCCCTGGACACAGAGGTCTTCTTTGCCGCCAAACGCACCACCATTGGCCTCGAGACGCACAAAGACCTGTTCCAGATCCAACCCCAGCGCGGCTGCCACCTGACGCTGATCGTCGTGGACCCCTTGGCCCTGAGTATGGATGCGCACCCCGCCCGAGCCATCGGGCACCGCGAGACAGGACTCGGGCTCCAGGTAGGCGTGCTCGATCCGCTGACTAGTAAACGTCTCGCGCACGACGTGTGTGGACCCCTTCATGGCGGCATCCACATCGCCTCGCCGTACCGTGCTCGTGCGCAGATGATTGGGGCGGGTCGGGTGCACCCGAGGCGCCCCCTCTGCCATAGCGCTCTTGGGATCAGAGAGGGGCTCCAGAACTTCGTACTCAATGGCCACGGCGTCGCAGGCCCGACGAGCAATTTCGCGCGTATCGGCCGCTACCGCGGCGAGCACCGAACCCACACAGTGGGTGGTCTCTCCCACGGCAACGAACAAGGGCCAGTCCTTCTCGATCAAGCCCACAAACCGCTCTCCGGGCACATCGGCCGCGGTCACAACCTTGTGCACTCCCGCCATGGCCTCCGCTGCGCTCGTGTCGATGGACAACACCCGGGCTCGCGGGTGATCGGACAAGCGGATAGCTCCCTCGAGCAAGCCCTCCATGCGCAGGTCATCCACGTACGGACGATCGCCCATCACGCACTCGAGACCCTCGTAGCGGTCCAGTGACGCTCCAATGGCCGATTCGTTCGGATGCAGCGCCGGCCGGGTTCCGTTCGTCCAGTGACGTCCCGCCTCACGCACCGCATCCACGATCTTCACATAGCCCGTGCAGCGACAGAGGTGAGCCTGAAGGGACTTGCGGACCTTCTCGTCGTCCGCGTCGGGAGTCTTGTCCAGGAGCGCCTTCGCGCGCATGGCAATACCAGGAATGCAATAGCCACACTGCAGCCCTGCCACCTCCACAAAGCTCTTGGCCAAGATCTCGCGCTCCCGCTCGGGCAGCCCTTCGAGCGTCACGACCTCTGCACCTTCCATGTCCTCGGCTTTGCGCAGACAGGCCAGGGTGGGTCGACCATTCCAGAGCACCGTGCAGCAACCGCACTGACCCTGGGGAGCACACCCATCCTTAGGAGAGAGCACATCCAGTCGATCGCGCAGTGCTCCCAGGGCTGTGAGGTCGGGGTCGGACTCGAACGAAGCCGAGTGTCCATTCAAGGTGAATGAGATCTGCGTCAAGGTCGCCTCCAATCGCGCCTGCGTGCATCATACCCTTACACGGACCCTGGCCCAGCACAGACCGCCAGGGCTAGCCAACTCTTTTCGAACGAGGCCCTCCCTGAATTCTCTCCCACCAAACGTCGATCGACTCCAGTGCGTGGGCTGTGGACACATCACCCGCGACGCGAGCGCGTGGGTCTGCCCCTCCTGCCCGCCGGACTTCCGGATGGATGTCGTGTACCAGCACGACGCCACCGCCCAGTTGGGTGCTGCCCTTAACGATCCGAAGCATCCCAGAGCATTCGATATGTGGCGCTACCGTGAGGTTCTCCCGCTGCCCAAAGGAGCAGAGCCCCCTCCCCTCTTGACGGGTGGCACTCCTGTGTATGAGGCGACTCGGCTGGCGGAGGCGCTCGGAGTGCACCGCCTCTGGCTAAAGGACGATGGCCGCAACCCAAGCGCAAGCCTAAAGGACCGTCCTAGCGCGCTGGCTGTGCTGCTGGCCCAGGCTTCGGGCGCCCAACGCGTGGTCTGCGCATCCACCGGAAACGCAGCCTCGTCGTTGGCATGCCACGCCGCCTCAGTCGGCTTACCTGCAACCATCTTCGTACCGCGGAGGGCTCCCGAGCCAAAGGTCGCTCAACTTCGGGTCTTCGGCGCCCAGGTGTTTCGAGTGGACGCGGACTACGACCGTACCTGGGAGCTCTGCGCAGAGGTCGCCGCTAACCAGCCCTGGTTCAACCGTAATTGCGCCCACAACCCTTATCTTGTCGAAGGCAAGAAGACGGTCGGCCTCGAGTTGGCCGAGCAGCTGGCTCAGACAGTGCCCGACTGGGTGGTCCTCAGCGTCGGCGACGGCTGCTCCATCGCTGGTGCGGTCAAGGGCTTCGAGGAGGCACACGCCGCCGGCATCATTGAGCGTGTGCCTCGATTCCTAGGCGTCCAGGCCGCAGGTGCTGCCGCGCTGGTGGATGCCTGGAAGACCGGAGAAGCCTGGTCCCCCGGACCCGCGGCCTCGGTAGCAGATAGTATTTGCGTGGGCCACGCGCGCAACCCGCACAAGGCGCTGCAAGCGGTCGAGCGGAGCCGAGGTGCCTGGGTGGCGGTGTCGGATCAGGCCATTCTGGCGGCAATACCGGAGCTGGGGCAGCAGTCTGGAGTCTTCGCGGAACCGGCAGCAGCGGCAGCTGGAGCTGGGGTTCGAGTCGCCCGCGACGAAGGTCTCATCACTTCCTCAGAGACAGTCGCCGTCGTAGTGTCGGGCAACGGACTCAAGGACCCCGGATCGGCGCTGTCCGCAGTGACGGGGCCAGTCGATGTACCCTGCGACGTAGAGGCCGTCCTGAGACACCTGAAGCTGAGCACACACTGACGCGCTCAACCCGCGTTCGCGATGGATCACAGAGGGAGAACCGATGTCAGATCAACAGAGCACAAAGCAAGGATGGGCGGTGGGAGCCCTGGCGGGCCTCGTCCTGGGCCTCGTCTTGGGAATGCACCTGGCACAGGACGCCAGCCCGAGTCAGGAATTAGGCGATTGGGTAGAGGCCGGCTTCAGTGAAGAGGAGTCCAGGATCTTGGTGGCCTATGGACGCACCCAGTTGTTGCCCTCCGAAATCCGACGACTTGCCCAAGGTGGAGAGCCCAAGTCGAAGGCTGCGCCATCACCAAGCCGTCGCGCAAGCTCCCCGTCGTCCGCCAGCACAACCAAGCGACCCAATCCCAGTAAGGCGAACGCAGCCTCGACGCAGAGGCGACTGCTGCAGGGATGCCAGGCACTTCAAGCAGGCAAGCACACCAGCGTTGACTCTTGGTTCACCGCCATGCGAGCTCAGGGGAACCCATGGAGTGCCTTGGCCAATCGGGTCCAGACCGAGGTGCCCCCCGATCAGCAGGTTGCTGCCCTAAAGGATGCTTGGAACAAGCTCTGCACACCCAGAAAGTCCCAATGAGAGCCTAGGAGACCAACCCAGGCTAGACGACCCGCGAGCGACTGCATCACAGCCGACAGCCACCGCCCACCGACGGCCCCCGAGATCACCCGAGGGCCGATCGGCAGCGCAGCTGATTAGCGGCGGCGACGGACCAAAGGTAGCCCAGCAATCCCAAGGGCTAGCAACAAGCCGAGTCCCGACACTTGAGAGCTGCCCGCGCCAACCGAGGCGGTGCAATCGCAACTAGTGGGCAACGAAACCGACTCATCGTCATCGTCGGAGTCACTCTCATCGCCTGAATCGTCGTCGTCGTCGTCGTCGCCGTCGTCGTCGTCATCGTCGTCGCCCTCGTCGTGTACGATCTGTAGTCGCCACCAGCGACTGTGCAGTGAGCTGGCGAGGGCAGGACCTGCATCCAGACTCCCTCGTAGGGCAAGTGACAAGGATATGGCAGCGTTTCCCTGATA
>PBPL01000182.1 GCA_002724675.1 Deltaproteobacteria bacterium
CGGGGGACGACGACACGGGGGACGACGACACGGGCGACGACGACACGGGCGACGACGACGACTCCGCGGGCTCCAGCTCTTTGGGGACGAGCTATACCGACGCGCTGATGACGCACCGCGTTCACCAGTACGGGAAGTTTGAGCTGCAGTTCCCATACGACCACGACAGTAGTCTGAACCCGTACGACTCCGATGATGTCCAGCTCACCTTCACCTTTGAGGACCCCGATGGCCTGACCCAGGACATCGACGGGTTTTACTTCCAGGACCACGACACCAACTGCGGGGGCCTGTGTGAGAGCGGCTACATGCCGACGGTGGGTGATCCCCAGTGGATGGTCCGCTACGCCCCCCACAAGGTAGGGACCTACACGTTCACCAGCACCTTGACTGACAACGTGGGCACTGTGGCGGGGCCCTCCGGGTCGTTTGAGTCCATCCCGTCCGAAGATCCGGGTTTTGTCCGGATCGCGGCAGACAAACGACACTTTGTGTTCGATGACGGCTCCGACTATTTCCCGGTGGGCATGAACACCGCTTGGGGCAGCGGCTCTGAGGGCATCATCGACATGTACCCACGCATGTTCGGCGAGATGAAGGCCGAGCAGATGAACTACGGGCGACTGTGGATGGTGGAGTGGTCGTTTGGTCTCGAGCTCGACACGCTGGGCGAGTACCGCAGTCCTGGGGCCTGGTTGGTGGACTATGTGCTCGATTGGGCAGAGCAGAACGGCATCTATCTGATGCTCGCCCTGGATACCTACAGTCACCTGGAGGGGGGCGGTTGGTCGGTCAATCCTTACAACAGCGCCCGCGGGGGACCCTGCGCGAGCCCCACCGACTTCTGGACCGACACGACAGCCAAGGACTACTACAAGCAGCGCCTGCGCTACTTGGTATCCCGCTGGGGGCACGCGACGCACCTCCTGTCGTGGCAGTTCTTCAACGAGGTCGACATGATCGACACCGTTGGCTACGACACGGCAGTTCAGGCCGATGTGACGGACTGGCACGAGGAGATGGGCGACCATCTGCACGCCATCGATCCCAACTCCCACCTGGTGACGACCAGCTTTGCCTGGGCGACCGTCGGCGCGCCGCCCTGGGGTGGTCCTGAGGTCTGGGCGCTGGACGCGATGGATTACTCCATGACCCACCTGTATGGAGTCGCTGACTTCGCGTCGCAGATGGCCACCTACAGTGACCAGCAGAAGGCGAACGCCGACAAGCCGCACTACTTCGGCGAGTTCGGAGCCAACGGCAGCACGGGAGTGGCCACCTACAGCGATGACCCCAATGGGCTGGCGCTCCACAATGGCATCTGGGTCAGTCCGTTCATTGGCAACGCGGGTACGGCGATGGCCTGGTTCTGGCAGGACTACATCGACACCTACGACTTGTATTTCGAGTTTGGCGATCTGTCGGCGTTCTTGCACAACATCCCTCTGGCCAACCAGGGCCGGGCCGAGGCGCCCGTGTCGAACGTGGGAGCTGGAGTAAACGTCTACGGTCAGTCCAACGACGAGGGTGGTTTGCTGTGGGTGCAGAACGATGCCAGCACCTGGTGCTGCCCCTATCGCAGCTCGGGCTACGTCCCCAGTGCCGACGATGTCAGCTTCGACCTGGGTGGTGTGCTCGACGGCAACTACATCATCCGCTGGTGGGATGACGGGGCGATCTTCGCCACGGAGACCGGCACGGCCAGCTCGGGCAGCATCACCTTGGCTCAGCCGGGCCTGAGCTCGGACTGGGCCCTGCGGGTCGACCTCGACCTGGATGCGGATGCCATGCCCGACTCGTGGGAGTCCGGGCACGGGCTGAGCCTCAGCGTCGATGACTCGGCCTCGGACGATGACAGCGACGGGCTGACCAACCTCCAAGAGTTCATGGAGGCCACATCCCCCGCGCTGGCCGACACCGACGGGGACGGCATCGATGACGGGGCAGAGGTCGCGGCGGGCACGTCGCCTTCCGATCCCGACACGGACGGCGACGGCATGCCCGATGGCTGGGAGGCCGACTACGGCCTCGACAGCCTGGATCGCGCCGATGGCGACACCGACGCCGACAGTGATGGCCTCAGCAACCGCGAGGAGTTCAAGCGGACTACGGATCCCACCGACTCGGACACCGACGGCGACGGCGCCCTCGACGGAGCGGAAGTCAGCGCCGGCAGCGACCCGCTGAGCCTCTGAGCACGGAGTTGGTGGCCCGACTCAGTCGGCCTATCGAACGTCCTGGTGGATCTGCCATACTGTCGGCGAGGCGCCACCATGAACTACAAGAAACTCTTCTTTCAGACGATTCCCACTGTGGGGGCGATTGGCCTCAGCGCCTGTGCGCCCAACCGAGACCCCGATGGGGGTGGCGACGGTGGCGATGTGAGTGGCCTGGTCGGGGCCTGGGAGCTGCGCTCCTACGGTTATGCCGAGGGCTACTACTACACCTACCCTCAGGTGACCTCCGAGGGCGAGGACTGCACCTATTCCCAGGGGATCTTCCTCCAGGTGGAAGAGGGGTTCTCTGCCGAGATGATCCTGGCAACGCAGACCGAGGGCTGTGACGCCTACACCAAGTCTTATGGGTACAGCTATCCGGGCACGGGCGAAGAGCTCGAGAGTGGCTTGGTTCGGCTGGCGTTCAACGGCTTCCTGTCCATGGACTGCCCCACGGCGCCCACCAGCGCCATGCAGTGCAGCCAGGTCTACGACGACTCCAAGCCGTACTACTACGAAAAGCCGTACTACGATGGCCGGAGAGGCGGTTACTACGACCAGGTCTTCAACTGGGAGCGGACGACAGTCTCTGCCATCCCCGAAGTGGATGTGGACGTCGGTGTGCCCGCCCCTGGGGACGCCCCCACTGAGGACGTAGTCGACGAGGACTGACTTCGTGTCTGCCTCGGGCCCCTTGGGTAGGCACAGCCTGGAACATTCCCGTTGATTTTTGTCACCGGAACCAAGCGCTCGGGCACATCCATGTGGATGCAGGCCCTGGTCGCAGCGGGCTTTCCCACGATCGGCTCGGCCTTTCCCATGAACTGGCAAGACAAGCTCAAGCGGCACAATCCGCGAGGTTTCTTCGAGTCCATGTTTCGGGAAGGGGTGAACTATCAGACGAACCCGCATCCTCAGACTGGGCTCTATCTATTCCCCGAGCAGGTCCAGGGACACGTGGTCAAGGTCTTCCCAGGCGGCCTGGTCCGTAGCGACTACAGCTTTGTGGATCAGGTGGTCGCGACCATTCGGGACTGGCGCAGCTACGACCAGTCGGTGCGCGCTCTACTGGCCGACGACCGGCCCGACAAGGACGCGCCCACGCTGCCCCCGTGGTTGCACTGGTGGCTCGAGAACTACGCGATGATTCGAGACGTCGTCATTCGTCGGCACTCCACGGTCATGACGAGCTACGACGCGGTGCTTCGAGACCCTGAGCGATCCGTGGGAAGCGTGCTCGACTGGCTCGGTGAGGGCGACCGGGAAGCTGCCATTGCTGCCATCGATCCGGAGCTCTCTCGCTCCACGCCCGATCCCCAGGAGAGCCCACCCACCGACGTGGCCGACGTGTTCGATGCACTCTACGAAGCTGTAGATCAGCACAGGGAAGTGCCGGCGGCGCTGGTGAAGAAGCTCAACGAGACCCACCAGCGCATCGTCACCGAGAATCGGGAGATGCTGGAGTCGGCTTGAGCCCATGGAACCAGCCGCGGTCGCGAGGGGACGTTGCAGCCGGCCCATCGCCTGCTCACCTGTTGATTTGTTGACTTGCCTGCTGTGCCCCTGGGCCCTTCGCAAGGGTACGCTGTGCGAAACATCTGGAGGGTGCTGCGGTGGGACTAGCTCCGCACCGAAGCCGAAGAGACCATGACGACCTACGGTGAGATGGAAGCGACGGTCGTCGATGACGACACGGTCGCGGACGATGACGACCTCGTAGCAGACGACGATGACGACCTCGTCGGCGATGACGATGATGACGACGCGGTCGGTAGTGACGACGATGACGATGACGACGACGCGGTCGGAGATAACGACGACGATCAGGACACCGCGGGAGACGACGACAGCGCGGGCGACGACGACGATGATGACGACACCGCGGGAGACGATGACAGCGCGGATGACGACGACAGCGCGGACGACGACGACAGCGCGGATGACGACGACAGCGTGGATGACGACGACAGCGTGGATGACGACGACACCTCGGACGACGACGACACGGACGACGGCGTGAACAGCACAGGTTCGGATGACGACGACTCGGCAGGAGCGGACTCAACCGACTAGGCGACCGAAACCCTCAGGTGACACTGCCCCAGTGATCGACCCTAGCTTCGTGCTGCTTCATCGCTCGGGCCGAGACGGTCGTCGCTAGAGGGTCGCACCGACCAGAGTTCGTGATCGTTCCTTCTGGCCCGTCCGGCTGGGCTGGGCCCCCGATTCACCCGCTATAGGGGAGGGCCGAGTGGTGCAGCTGGATCTTGATCTGCCCTGCTTGGTCGCGGACGTAGATGAACGAGTACTCGACCTTGAGCTCCGAACCGTCGCTCTGGCCGAAGAAGTAGTTGCCCATGGCGATGCCAAGGCCATCGCGGCACACGGTGCCCGCGTTCTCGAATCGAACCGACGTCCAGGGCTGTAAGGCAAAGCCCTTGTCTTCGGGAAGCCCCTGGCCGACGAAGTAGGACACGGCCTCTTCTAGGTTCGTTCTGAATTGCTGCTCTGCTGCCTTGGTGGGGCAGAACAGCAAGCTCCCGTCGTCTAGCAGATAGTGCTTCTCCACCAACGCCACCGCTTCGCGGCGGGCCTCTTCGGGGGATGTCGTCGTGCCTAGGGCGACGACGGCTGCGCCCCACGATGACTGGGCGTCTTCGATGTCCTGTCTAGTGATCATGGCTCGTTCCAGGGGATAGCGCTGCCGGTCTGTAGGGGTCCTCAGGGAACCTCGAGGCAGCTGTTGTTCAAGTAGGTGGCACCCAGGTCCGTGCAGTTGGGGTCCTGGTAGATGTTTCCTAGCACAGTGACCTCGCCCGTTGTGGTGTCGATGGAGACCAGGTCATTGAAGGTGCAGGCATAGAGCACCCCGGAGACCGGATCGAGCTCGATGCCCACCGTGCCGAAGTCGTAGGTCTGTCCGTTGGAGCGAAGGTTTGCCAGCAGCGTGGTCGCACCCGTGGCCGGGTCGATGGCGTACAGGTTGTCGTCTCCGCCGTTGATGCTCAAGAAGCGTCCGTTGTCTTCGTCCCAGGTCAGGCCATGGGTAGTCCAGAGCACTCCTGTGTTGCCCACGACCGTCATGACCGCGGTACTCGGATCGATCTGGACGAGGTTTCCAGTGCTCCGATCGACCCCATACAGGTTGGACAAGCTGGTGGTGGCGAGGCCGCAGATGCTTCCGTCGCCGGCGCCGCTGAATGGGCCGATCAGCGTCAGTACCCCCGTGCACGGGTCCAAGCTGAAGAGACTGGAGCTGCCGGCTACGTACATGGTCCCGGTACGAGTGAACACCGTCGAACAGATGGCCTGGGGTGTGCTGAGAGCGCGCACCGGGGTCCCCGCCCCCGTCACCTCGTCCACTACGACAATCTCGTTCGTGCTGTCGTCGATCGTCACGAGCGTGGTTGTCGCTGCAGGCCCAGCGTCATCATCGTCACCGGCAGAGTCATCGTCGTCGCCCGAGTCATCGTCATCGCCCGAGTCATCGTCGTCGCCGGAGTCATCGTCGTCGCCCGAGTCGTCGTCGTCGCCGGAGTCATCGTCGTCGCCCGAGTCATCGTCGTCGTCATCGGGTGAGTCATCGTCGCCGGTGGCGTCATCGTCGTCATCCCCTACCGGCGGTATGTCGTCGTCATCCTGCTCGGCTGCTTCAACGCCCGGAAGCCGGGCGTTGAAGCAGCCGAGGCCAGCCAGGCTAAAGACGAGCAGGAGTGCGGTAAGAGAGCGTGTCATGGGCAGAGATTAACTTCCCGAGGCCGGTTCTGCTTTGGATGATGTTCATCCTCCTGCGTCTGCGGTGTCGCAGAGTCGCGCCGAGCAGAGTCGTGCCGATGAATGATCCGTGGACCCTGCGGGGAGACTGTAAAGATTATCAATCTAATCATGTCAAGAAATAGAAGATTCACTTCACAGAAAAAGAGACCTACTCTCAGGATGAATCAACCAGCCGGGAGGCACTCATGAACTCGAAGAAAACCGTAGCTGTAGCGACCCTTGGCCTGTTGGCTGGCTGTGGCGGCACAGGCACGCTGGAGCACTCCAGCAGCGCCTCGCAACCCGATCAGCTAGACGACTCGGCCCCCAATCAAGTCGCCGAGGCGCCGGACGTTGCCCAGGAGCTGGAGATTCTCGCCCAGCTGAACATCGTTCATGTGGGCGCGCTGGTTCGCGACTATCCAGAAGGGGCGATGAATTGCTACGGCCCTTGCCCTGGCTTCGAAGACGAGATCGCCGAGGAGGACGCGCGGCAGGCATTGCGTCTCCAGGAGTTGGTGGACATCGCAACGGAGGCCTCCAGTGTGACCATCGACAGCTACTCTTGCTCGCTCGAGGTCATTGATGACAATCTGGCTGCGCTGGATGGTCTGGACATTGTGGAGGTCTTCGGTTTGGTCGAAGAGGTGCCGCAGAACAACCCCTACTGCTACAACCTGCCCTGCCCCGAAGACATCGAGGCGGCCGAAGAGATCAACTGTCAGCGAGCGACCGCTCTGGCTACCATTGTGGCGGAGGCGACAGAACTCTGAGTCATTCTCGACCACGACTGCCTGATGTCGATGAGCGCATGGGCCTCGGGGTAGGTCTCGACCTACCCTGGGGCGCGCCCATCGGGTTTGGATTCGCGCAGGACCGGGGCGACGAGATCACGCCCAATGTCCTGAGCTTCCTCGCCCGCCACGAGCAGGACTTCAACTACTGGTTCATCTCTTGGCAGCCTCGGGGCCGCAATCAGCTGGACGCGGCCGAGTACTTTGCGGTCTACGACGATCTGTTCGAGCGGGCTCCCAATTTCGCCGTCCGGGGGCTCCACCAGACGAGCTTCAACCTGGGTGCGCTGGAGCACTACGACCGCAGCGCTGTCATCGAGTTCACCAACGCGCTCATCGAGCGCTACGGCTTCAAGTGGGTGAACGAGGATCTTGGGCTGTGGTCGATCCACGGTCGCTCGCTTCCCTACCCCTTGCCCCCCTACCTGACCGATGCAGGTCTGGAAGCGTCCATCCGCAACTGCACGGAGGTGCAGGAGCAGCTGGCGGCTCCGTTGCTCGTGGAGTTTCCGGGATTCTCGGACGGGACGAGCTTTGTCATCGGATCCTGGCATGGCTACGACTTTTTCCGCGAAGTGGTCGAGCAGAGCAACTCGCCAGCGACCCTCGATATTGGGCACTTGCTGTCCTACCAGTGGTTGCGGGGACTGCGTGGCGAAGAGCTGTACAGCGAGCTCGACCTGCTGCCCACCGACCACTGCTTCGAGATCCACCTGTCGGGCTGCGAGACGTCCGGCGAGCGCTTCCTGGACTACCACCACGGCATCCTGATGGAGGAGCAGCTCGTGCTGCTCGAGCGTCTCGTGCCGCTCTGTCCCAACCTCAAGGCGATCACCTACGAGGACCCCAAGTTCGATGCCGAGGGCACACTGGTTGCCCAGTCGCACGACGGCTTCCATGCCTTGCGTGACATGGTGGCGGGGTGGCGACAGTCATGATCTCGCTGGATGTGGCGACCGATCGCCTGCTGCATCGGGTGAGCTATAGGCAGGCCTTTCTAGAGGAGCGCTACGACGAACTGGAGCTGAGCGAAGACGATCTCGCCGCGCTCCAGCAGCTGGATCGCCAGCAGCTCGTCGAGACGGCGAACTCGGTGCGCAGGAGCCTGCTGGAGCGCAAGCACCGTGGCAGCGGGGGCATTCGGGCGACCTACCCCGAGACGATCACAGCCTGGCAGGAGCAGTTCGACGATCCGGCCCTCTCGCTGTTCCTCGACCGATTCATGGAGTCGGAGGCCTTCTATCGCTATCACGAGGTTCCCCATGCCGGCTTCGGGCTCAGCCTCGAAGAGGCGACCTTTCGCTTCTTCGAGGATGAGGGCGTCGGCGAGTCGGCCGTGCGAGAGCGGGAGTTCCTGGCGGGGCTCTGCAAGGCGCTGGCGCTCAACCCACAGCCTGCGTTCACTGTGGGCGCACCGGTACAGCGGGGCGTGGCGGGGTGGTTTGCCGTCTCTCGGAGCGAGCCGCGGAGCTTGTTTGCAGCGGTGAACGGCCGCTATGTGCAAGGCGCGCTCACCCCCTTCCTCGTGGATCTTCTGACCTCCGACCAGCCGCCCGAGGACATCGCGGCGACGCACGGAGTTCCTGACGAGGTGGTGGGCGCCGCCTTGACTCGGTTCCGCTCCCTGGGGCTGCTACCTCCCCCTTCTACAGCCTGAACTCTCCCCCTGCCCCAGGTCGCACCGCGGTAGGCTTTGTCGCTGGAGGTGTGTGTGGGACGTTTGCTCGAAGTCTTGAGGCTGTGGGGAGTCTGTCTGTTGATCTGTGCCTTGGTCGGCTGCGTGGTGCGCACGCGAAGCGACGATGACGATGACGGCGGGCCCCGGATCGAGGGGCAGCGTGCCGGGGATTGCTCCGACGCCGCGGACAACGACAGCGACGGCTTGTTTGACTGCGATGACGATGGCTGTGCGGGTTCGTCC
>PBPL01000183.1 GCA_002724675.1 Deltaproteobacteria bacterium
GTCGTTCGTGCCGAGCCACACCGTAAAGAGCAAGTCCTCCAAGTTGGTCATGCTGTCGCTGTACTCATGGAAGAACGCATGTCCGTTTTCCTCGTCAGCGAGGTAGGAGAGGAGGCTGTAGTAGTTGTTGGACCCATTGCGCGGGTCCGCGTGCACCATGTTCGTATCAACCGACAGGCTCGCGTAGTTCTCGGCCTGGTAGTTCTCAGCACCGGCCACAAAGACGATGAAGCCCATCTCTGGCTGCGCCGACACCGACGTAAGGGTCAGGGGAAGCATGGGCTCGCTGCCCGAATACGTAATCATCAGCGGTGGTGTCGCCTCGGGCGACGAGTCCGTGTCGGGCTGGAGCTGGATCCCGAGGAAAGACATGCCCTGCGCCACGTAACCGGCGACGTAGGGCTCCATCTCAGGCGTTATCAAATACCCGTTGTCGTTCAACCAATCGATCAGCGCCTCCGGATCTGTGGACGAGATCAACTGTCCCAGGTAGTTCCCCACCTGCGCCAGATCCTCGACCACCACATCTCCTGAATCGTTCTCGGCGCCCCCCGCCAGATCGCCGTCGTCGTCGTCGTCGTCCCCCATGTCATCGTCGTCCCCAAAGTCATCCCAGCCATACATGCTCGGCGGAATGATCTGGGGGCTGGTCATTCCGTCCAACAGGGTCAACGCCGACGGCGGCACCTGTAGGTATGGCGGAATCGCCGACCCAGCCGAGTCATCGTCATCTCCGATCTTGTCATCATCATCGTCCCCATCCCCGGACCAAGCGTCCGCTCCCTCTGGGGGAGGCAAGAGATCGGGCAGTGGAATGACCCAGCTGAAGTCGTCGGAGTCTCCGGTCAACTGGATCTCTACCGTCACCGAGATGGTGTTGTTCGGGTGGATCTCGAACAGGACCCGCTCAGCAGTCTGATCCACGTTGACCTGAGAGCAAAAGAAGCCCCCGCAGGCGAGCGCTGGTGGCGCACTGCACAGGAAGCCCAAGACCAAAGCGACCAAAGCAAGAACAAAGCGAGACGGCATGAAGCGCATAGAACCTCTCCAACAAGGGGTCTCTTCAAATACCACGAGTCTTCAGAACCCAAGAAGCGGCAAATGATCCTGAAGGGGCTTCATTCGCCCCTCAACTATGAAAAATTTTCATATTGCTGCATAGAAAATTTCGTGCTCCATGGCGCCCGATCACCGCCACAATCGCACCACTGCTCTACGATCAGTCCTTCTGGCGCCCAAGCCGACAGCCCAGAACCCCAAATCCCCCGCCTCCCGGGGCGTCGGGAGGCGAGGGATTGGAGCTTCCCCAGAGGGGATAATTCCGGGGCAGCGAGGCTCTACTGCGCGCCTACGAAGTCACACAGGTGGTGCCGACGCTTCGCGTGGCGGAGCTTTGCGAGCGCCTTCAGCTCTATCTGCCGAATGCGCTCGCGGGTCAGGTCGAACTCACGGCCAATCTGCTCCAGCGAGTGTGTCACGTAGCCATCAATGCCAAAGCGCATGCGCAGCACCTTTTCTTCTCGAGGACTCAGCGTAGCGAGAGCCCCCTGAACACGAGCCGTGAGGGCTGTACGAAGCATCCGTTCGCCAGGCATTTCGTTCCCCTCGTCGGCGATGAAGTCCTTCAGACTGGCATCACCATCCTCACCAACGGGCCGGTCCAGGCTGACCGGCTCGCGGACCATACGCATCAACTCGTCGACCTCCTCCACCGACAGCTCCATCGCGTCGGCGATCTCGCCTCGGGACGGGTCACGGCCCAGCCCCCTGCCCAGCTCTCGCCGTGCCTGGTTCAGACGGTTGATGACCTCGAGCTTGTAGATGGGCACACGAATCGTCCGGCATTGGCTCTCAATGGCACGAACAACCGCCTGGCGGATCCACCACGACGCGTAGGTGCTGAACTTGAAACCACGGTGATACTCAAACTTCTCAACGGCACGCATCAGCCCGATGTTGCCTTCCTGAATCAGGTCCGAGAGCGGCACCCCCCGATAGGCGTACTGCTTCGCAATGCTGACGACGAGCCTCAGATTGCAGTTGGTCAACTTCACCTTGGCGAGCTCCTGCTCCCGTTCTGTTCCTTCGCGAGTAAGACGAGCAACTTCGTATTCTTCGTCTCTCGAGAGAAGGGCATGGCTGCCCATGTCTCGGAGGTATTCGTTGAGGACGCGGCCATCAGACTTCGAGCGGGTACGAGACATTCGGCTCCCGGGTTGGGGGTTGGTTCCGGCCCTCTATGCAGCAAGGGACGTGCCAGAATTAAAAACAGTGACCATTTGCAGCGCACCAGCGGGGGCTGGACGACTGCCTCGGAGAATTACGCTGGTACCCCGACTGGCGGCGTGCCAGGACAATTTGGCGGTTTGAGGATGTTCGGCAGCAGCCCGAGGCCGGCCACCTGGCCCGTCCTATGGCCTAGAACGGCTTACTGCGGGGGCTTGAGAGCCTTCAGGAGGTCGTATGGGTCCTTGCGGTTGCTGCCCCGCCCCACGAGGCTGGGGAGGTCTCGGCTAGCCTCTACAAAAGCGCTGAGATCGCCTCCGAAGCGCTCCAGAGCCTCGTCGAAGACCTCCGAGCCGGTGTTGTAGACACGGAACTGGCCCAACCGGGCATTATTGAGCACCACATCGGGCCCCAGGGCCGCCTCGTACCCCGCCAGGCGCCACTCCATCTGCCCGTAGTCTCGCCTAGCCTGATCCATGAGCTGCTGTTTTCGCTCCAGCACCTCCCGAGTCGAGAGGCCCGCATCGTACAGAGCCTCTAGTCGTCGAACCAACCGATGCATGAACAGCCGATAGGCCGCCTGATCAGCCTCCCGATCGATGTGCTTGGTCCAGACATGGGGCGCCTCTCGCCGAATAGACTCCAAGAATCGTCGCTCCGCTTCGTCCCCCACGAACGACGCAAAGCTCTCGTTGAAGCGCCCCTCGCCCTTGATCCACAGGGTCGAGTGGGCCAGCTCGTGGAGTACAGTGTTCGCCAGCCGGTCAAGATCCCACTTCAGCATCGATCGCCACAGGGGGTCTTTGAACCAACCCAGCGTGGAGTAGGCCCCAGCAGGGCGCACCCAGGTCTCCCAGCCCAGTGCTTGGAGTTTTTTCTGCTCCTCCAGCGCATCGGCCTTGTCGAAGTAACCGATGTAGGGGAGCGCCCCCACAATAGGGTAACGATAGATGTGGCTGTCGAACCGGTCCCTGGCACAGGCCGAGACATTCCAGACGACGTCATCGAAATCTGGGTTGATGGTCTCGTAGTTGGGTGTGGCAGACAATCCCACCACAGCCTCCCCAAACGACTTGATGCGTGGGACCCAGCCGAGGAGTTCCCGCTCTTCATCGGTGAAGTCGACGGTCTCGAGGGCCTCTTCGATGGGAACACGGCCAGCCAACAGACGGAACTGCCCCTGAGCCGCTTGCGCGATGTAGGCGCAACCCGGCAGGAGACAGCCCATAGCGCCTGCAGCAAGCAGCCCCGTCAGAAGAACCCACCTCGTGTGTCGACTCGACATGCTCCAACGACGGTATCATCCGCTCCATGCCAACGGGCTCTACCCACGATCCAACACGCCCACACGCCCCACGCCAGCGCCTGGGCGCCCGCACGCTGGCGCTCTGTACCCCGCTTGCCGTCCTCGCCGGCTGCGCGTTCTTTGTCACTCAACCCGAGCCGCCACCCGACCCGAGCCTGGACGGCATACTCAGCTGCGGTGAAGTCATGCCCCTCGCCAGTTGGCTCCCCGGGGAGCAGCTGGAGCTGGACGTAGGAATCTTCACATCGGTCGAAGTAGTCGCTGACTTCGATGAGGGCGGGCCCGCCCTACGCCTGGTCGCCACCAGCGACACGGCGCTTCGACGCGGCGTGGAGATCTGGGACCCAGTGCGAGCCCGGAGGACCCTGCCAGGCTTCCGCGGCTCCAGCGAAGATCTCAGCCTCGAGCGAATCGGCGGCGACGAAGTCTCGGAGGGGACGCTGACGCTCGAGTGCAGTGAACCCGGCGAGATGTGCTTCAACGTGCAGGATGACGACGGGGACGGCGCCATTGATTGCGCGGACCTTCACTGCGCTCGGGACACCAACTGCATCGACGACCAGGATGACCTCGCAGAGCGCGTCATAACTTGCAGCGAAGACTACGCGCCTTTGGATGTGCCGGAGTTGGACCGACTCGATAGCCAGCGCACGCTCTATGCGACCACCGAAGGGACCGTCGAGCACCCCGCCGACGAGTTTCGCGGCGGCGCGGAGATCGTCCTCCTGGAGGCACCCGGCGCTGCATCCCTGTCCTTGCGCTTCGGCAGCGCGGGCCTGGTATGCGCTGCGGCCACGCCCGGAGAGACATCGGTGCATTGCCAGGACACACGACGAGTGCAAGCGGGTGACGTGTACGAGACCTCCGTGGACGCCCTGCCCATCTATCTGGAGCCCGATGACGCTCGTTGGCTAGGCATTGAAGCACGTGGCGATTGCGAGACCGAAAACCGAGACCTATCGTCGGCCCCATGAGCGACCTCCTGCCCCATTCGGATTTCCTAAGCCAGGGTGGCGCCATCGTCGTGGTGATCCTGGCGGCATCGGTAGTCGCCGCTGCCGTCTTCCTGTCCCGCCTCTGGGCCCTGCGATCGGATCGGGTTGCGCCGCGCAAGCTGACCATCCAGGTACGAGACCTTGTGCTGCGCGAAGAAGAAGCAGAAGCGATGACACTGTGCCGCATGGACGAGTCGCCCATTGCGCGCATCTACCTCGCCGGGCTCAGGCACCGTGGAAAGCAGCGACCGGTCATCAAGGAGTTCCTGCTAGAGGTAGGGCGCCACGAAGCCATGGTGCTGCAGCGAGGGCTCTCGGTTCTAGAAGTGATCGCGGTGATCGCGCCGCTCTTGGGCCTGCTGGGCACGGTCTGGGGAATGATCGATGTCTTCCGGGCCATCGAGGTCCACGGCGTCGGCGATGCAGGCGCGCTCGCCGGCGGCATCGGCACAGCGCTCTACACGACACTAGCCGGCTTGCTTGTTGCCATCCCTGTTCGAGTAGCCCACAGCACCCTGATGGCACGCCTCGACACCCGAGTTCTCGAACTGGAAGAGATGGCACTCGACTTTCTGGCACTCCTCGTCGCTGCCCAGGACAACGAGGCCGAGGGCCGCTCAGAGTTGGACTCGGCTCCAGCCGAAGCCAACGCACCAGCGGCATCCTAAGGCAAACGCCAGGAGGTCTCGTTGGACTTCAGCCCCTCTCGCCGGCGCCTCCCGCTCATTCTGGAGCTGACACCGCTCATCGATGTCGTCTTCCTGCTGTTGATCTTCTTCATGGTCTCAACGACCTTCGTAAATGAGCCTGCTGGACTCCAAGTAGAGCTCCCTCGCTCCGAAAATCGAGAGTTGATCCCGGAAGGAAGTGATGTCTCGCTGGTCCTCCTGGCCGACGGCCAGATCGAGCTGGAGGGTGAGGCCGTGCCGCTCGAAGAACTCAAAGCCTCTCTCGCCCGGATCGCACGGGACGAACCCTCCACAGTCGTCGTGCTGCGGGCGGACACGAAGCTGGAACACGGCCGAGTGGTCCAGGTGATGGACCTGGTCCGGACCCTAGGTCTGACTCACTTCGCCATTGCTACCGACGCGGCTGGATCGACACCGTAATCCAGGGGCCGCCAATATTGGCATAAATCCCCTTGAGTCCTGATGGCGCACCCCGCTACACTCTGGATGGGCCCCCAGAGTAGCGATGACGTCCAGCAACAGCCTTCGATCTGTCCTCCCCTTCGTTCTCTTTGCCGTGGCGGCGGGCGGCGCAGCATGGGCCTGTTTCGGCGACCGTGGGGTCTTGACCAATCGCTCCCTAGAGTATGAAGAGTTGGCTCGGGCCGAGCGGCTGGGCGAGCGGCGCGCAACGGTGGCGCTCCTACGGGGTCAGATCCAGCAAATGGAATCGGAGCCGCGCCTTCAAGAACGCTGGATTCGCGAAGAGCTGGGTTACGTGAAGCCCGGGGAAGTCCTCTACCTGTTCCCTGGAGATCGAGCGGCCGACTTCACCTTCGTCGAAGACAAGCGCCTGCTGGCTTCGGGCGGTCATCAGCCATGAGGGGTGCTCGACACCTTCGGGGCAACCCCCGGCGTCGCCGGACGAGCATGGACCCCCCAGCGCTGGCCGAACACAGCCTGCTCATCATCATCGCCGTCGTCGTAGCCGCAGGTGGGGCCGACCCAGACCGCGCTGCACTCCATGCCGCTCGGGCCCTGGCGCTGGGCACCTTGCCGGCCATTCTGTTCGTCCGCAGCATGCGAAGCCCAAGCCAAGCAGCACGGCGTGGACTTCGGACACCACTGTGGGTCCCATCGATCATCGTGTTGTCCGCGGTTCTGGTCCAGGCCACGGGTGGGGCCACTGGCATTCTCAGTCCGGTAGCGTTCCTGGCTGTAGGGGCGGCAAGCCTAGGGCCAGGAAGTCGTCGCGTGCTCCCATGGGCCGTGCTTCTCATCGTCATCCTCCTGGCCCCAGCCGTGGCAGGTTGGACAGCGCCGATCCCCCTAGCAAAGGGGCTCCTGTTCGCCCTCGGAGTCCTCTTGTGTTCGGTGGTTCCGGGGCGACGCATCGACCAAGAACGAGAGAAACACGAGCGCACCCGAGCACGGCTGCAAGAGTTGGACGATGAGGCAGGCGGGCTCCGCGTCGAGACCCACAACGCGCTCCCTGCATTGCGCAAACAGTCCTACGACCACGGGGACCGCGACCGAGAGCTGCAGGCTGCAGCGAGAGAGCTCAAGTCCGACATTGCCCAGGCCTGTGACTTGCTTGTTTCGACTACCTCCGCCAGAGCCGCATCGGTGTACCGCCCCGACGGGGAGCAGGGCTCGGATCGGCTCGTAGCGGTCGCCACGGCAGGCGATGACAGAACACTTGTCGAAGAGGTCGAGGCTCGCGTTGGGATCTTCGGGGCCGCGTTCAAGGCCGGCACACCGGTGTGTCTCCTGTCTCCAGGGCCCAACGACCGGCGCCTCGTCCACCGAATGGGGACCGCCCGCATCGGTGCGGTCCTTGCGCTTCCCCTCGTGGACAACGAGCGTCCCTCCGGCGTGATCGTGCTCGACTTCGACAAGGAAGAGGACGTCAGTCCAGCCTGTCGCGAGCAGGCGGGCAACGTGGCCGGCTTCCTGGCTCGTCTCATCGCTCAAGCTGTAGATCTCTCCGCTCTCCGAGAGGGAATGCGAGAGAACCACGCGCTGTATGAGGCCTGCCGAGAGGTCTCCCGCCACGTTCACCTGGCGGACATCGCTGAGGCTGTCGTGGATTCGGCGAACGCCTTTGTTCACCTGGACGCTTGCGCACTGGCCCTGTGCAACTCCACCCACGACACGATGGCTGTGGTCTCTACCCGGGGTTTCGACTCGCTCTCCGCCGAGACCACATTCTCCATCGAGTCGCGGGAGGGGCTCTTGGCACAGGCTGTGCGTCATGGGACCACCATCGATCGCCCCGATCTCGTGCATGCCCACCACCCACCCATCCTCTTCGGGCAGGAGACCGGACCCATCAGCGGCCTCACGAGCTTGCTGGTCTTGCCCGTGTGGGCCCCAGGCGGCGAGGACAGCCCTCCCATTGGCGCTCTGGTGGTCGCCCGTCGTCACGGGCCCAACTTCGACGAGGAAGACGCTGACCGCCTCGAGGTGCTCCTCCACCAAGTGGGCGCTGCCATGTCCAACGGTCAACTGTTCGCCGAACACAAGACCCGGGGCATCACCGATCCCATGACCGGCCTGTCCAACCACGGACGCTTCCAAGAGGTCTTGGAGACCAAGATCGCCAGTTCTACCCGAACGGGCCTCAAGCTCAGTCTTCTCCTCATTGATATCGACCACTTCAAGTCCATCAACGACAACTATGGGCATCCCATGGGAGACGAAGTCATCAAGCGTCTTGCTGGGCTACTCGAGAGTGTGGGACGCACGGGCACCGACCTGGCGGCCCGTTACGGGGGTGAGGAGTTCTGCCTCGTGCTCGATGGCACCGATGCAAGGGGAGCGGCTGTCGTCGCCGACCGTCTGCGGGACCTGTTCCGAGAGCACGTCTTCGTACACAGCGATGGCCAACGACCCAAGACCTTCCACTGCACCATGAGCATTGGCATCGCCTGTTACCCGGACGACGGAGGTCACCCCGCTCAACTCATCGAGCGAGCCGATCAAGCCCTCTATCTCAGCAAGCAGAACGGGCGCGACGCGACCACCTGTTACCAGGCACTGCGCGCCTCTGCCTGATAGGGTTCGCCTTCATGCGAATCCACCCCACCCTCTCGAGCTACGTACTCGCCCTGGTCCTAAGTCTGGGTCTGTGCAGTTGCGATTCCACCGAGGTCGACCACTACGCCGCAGCTCTGGCCATCGAGCGTGAACTTCTGCGCCAGAATCCAGAAGCCGACTACGGAGATCGTCGATACCTGGCCGTCATGCGCGAGCTGGACAAGGTGCCTCTGGGTGCGGCGACGAGGAAGAAAGCAGACAAGCTTTGGCAGCGGATCTCTGACGGGCGGCGTTTCGCCCTGACCGAGAAGCTTCCCCAACACGCCGGGGACCTGCCAGACCGACTTGCCGGCACAGAGGCGCCAGCTCCGCCGCGCGTTCGGCGGGCGTCAGCCCAGAAGAACAGGGCGGCCAGCAACCCGCCCAACCCGCCAGCCACGCGTTCTCCCAAGGCGAGTCGTCCGGCCGTGGCAGCCACGCCAGCAGATCCCGAGGCCCTCGCACGCTTGGACATCACCCTGTACAGCACCCCGTGGTGTGGATACTGCAGTAAGGCCCGCAGCTGGCTCCAATCCAAGGGCTACCCATTCGTGGAAAAGAACATCGAGAAAGACCCCGCGGCGCACAAGGAGTATCTGGTGGCAGGCAAGGGCTACCGGGGAGTGCCGCTCATTCTCGTCAACGGGAAGAGCTTCCGGGGCTTCAACAAGCGCTCGGTCAAGCGAGCGATCGACAAGGTCCTGGCCGGCAGCTAGCCGCTGTCGGTGCCAGACTCGGGCGCCTTACCCCAGACCCTGGCCGTCACGATCCCCACCTCGTACAACACCACCAGCGGCAGCGCCAACATCAACTGGGTGATGGGATCGGGCGGGGTCACCAGCGCCGCGCCTACGAACAAGCAGATGATGGCGTAGCGCCGGAATCGAGCCAGACCCGAGGCGCTGACGACTCCGAGCCTTGCCAGAAAGAAGATGATGAGTGGGAGCTCGAACACCCCACCAAAGATGATGATCAGACGAGTAGAGAAGCTGAGATAGCGACTCATGCTCACCATGGTCAGGGCGTCATCGGCCATGCCCATGCTCAAGAAGAAGTGCATGGCATAGGGCATCAGCTGGTAGTAGCAGAAGGCGCCACCGCCAATGAACAAGGTCGTGGCGCAGAGCACAAAGGGCATGACAAGCCGCTTCTCCTGGCGATAGAGGCCTGGAGCGATGAACGACCACAGCTGGTGAAAGACAACCGGGCTGGCGCCAAAGAGGCCCGCAAAGAGCGAACACTTCAACCAGACCATGAAGCGCTCGGTCACGTCCAGGGTCGTGAAGCCACCCCCCTCGGGGAACTGCCCGGCAGCCGGCGCCATCAACCACGTAAAGATTTGTTCGCCAAACGGCATCGCTACAGCGACGCACACAATGACCGCAAGACCTGAGCGAATGACACAGGAACGCAGCTCAACCAGGTGGTCCAGCAGGCTCATGCGATAGGCATCGACCTCATCCGCTGGCGCCTCCGCCTCGACGGAGGCCTCCTCGCTCTCGATGGGGACTTCTTCGCTCACGCGGAGTCTCCCTGATCGGTCTGTTCATCCCCTGCACTCTTCCCATCCTCCGCCCCGGCCCCCGATGAGATCGTAGTTTCGTCGTCGTCCACAACGGCGTCGCTTTCCATGACCTGCTGAGACACACCGAGATCCTCCTCAGGCTGTGCAGGCGCACGGGGGGCTACCGTTGGTGTGGGAACGGTTTGACCAGAACGAGCCATCTCCTCATCGTGTAGGCGCCGTCTCTCCCTTGCCTCCGCGCGCCTGCGCTCGCGCTCCTCGGTCTCCAGCTCATCTTCGAGGGTTCGGCGCAGATCGAACGTCGTCCGACGGACCTCGGTGACCACCCGCCCGAGAGTCCTCGCGACCTCGGGGAGTCGCCGCGGCCCCACCACGACGAGAGCCAACACGAGCACGATGAACCACTCCCATGGACCGATACCGAACATGCCGCGAAGGATAGAGAGGGCCCCGACAGCCTGCAACCACACGTCACTGGGCCCAGCATCCTGTGCGCTTCGTCCACCGCCTAATCGCGACGGGCCGCGGTTGCCCCAGTGGCGGCTGACAGTTGGCAGCGATATAAGAGAGATTCACCTGGGGGAACAGACCAGCGATGTGCCGCATCTTCGCCTTCAAGAGCCGCGTAAGCCTCAAGGTTCAGCGTAGCCTCGTCAAGGCCGACAATGCGCTACAGATTCAGTCAGAAAAGCACCCCCACGGTTGGGGAATCAGTTACTACCTGACGAACGAGCTCGAGCCCCACGAGGTGAAGAGCCTCGACCCTGCCTCCACGGACGATCGCTTTCGAAAAGTCTCTGAGTTCCTCACGTCACACGCGGTCCTAGCCCACGTGCGCAAAGCCACCGTCGGTGACCTAAGCCTGCTCAACACCCACCCGTTCCACTGGAATGGGTGGTCGTTCTGTCACAACGGAACGATGTTCGGGTTCGACAGCATCCGGGATCGTTTTGAGGAGCGGATAGCCCCCCGATTCTTGCCCTTGATCCAGGGGACGACAGACTCCGAGGTGCTCTTCTTCCTGGTCCTGACGGCTCTGGAGAAGAGCGGGTTCGACGTCGACCAACCCGCGAGTTCCTTTCCCGACAGCACCGATCGGATCCTGGGAGAGTTGCTCTGTTGGATCCGAGACCTCTGCGCAGAGACCGGCGCAGACGAACGAGAAGCGATGCTCAACTTTGTTCTGACGAACGGCCGGATCCTGCTCGCGAACCGGTTCAACGGCGGACTGCACTTCTCGACTCAAAAGAAGCGATGTGCCGACTTCGACGTCTGCCCCATTGCCAACAAAGTCTGCTTCGGCCCACGGCGTGTGGGTATCCGACACACCCACCTCTTGATCGCATCCGACCCCACGAGCCCGGACGATGTGTGGGAAGAGATCCCCAATCGAGGCATCGCCATGCTCGACGAGGAATTTCGACTGAGCATCAAGGCGCTCCAGGGAGTGACCGGCCCCGATCCCTGGTTCTCCAACTGAGGTCGTGCCGAAGCTTCACCGGCCACCGCCAAAAGGACCGAGCCTGCTCCTCGACCTTCTGGCTTCCTGTGCTCAGGCCCCCTCGGGCGGAGCTCCGGGCAAATGGGCTTCCACAAGGCAGATCCCCTCTCCCAGGAAGTGGGCGGAGTTGACGTTACCGCTGTCACACGTGGACTCGGGCACTTCGTCCCGATGGAACGAGGTGCAGTTGCCATCTCGGTAGACAGGGCAGTAGTGATTCATCTGGAGGCTATTGTCACCAGAGTCCAGCCAGAATGTACCGATGTACAACACCGCACCCGGAGGTGGGCTGCCGTCATTGTCGGCGTCTTCCACCCACCACTCACCGTCGCAATTCTCCCAGTACGGTGCTCCGGTTGGATTGGTGGCGTTTGTCACTCGAAACGACACGGTCTCGTTCCACTGAGAGTCGCCTGACTCTGCAACAGAAAAGTCATAGACGTGGTACCAGCCCTCAGCGTCAGTGGAGAGCGTGCCTTCAGCCCACTGGTCCTGCCACGACAAGACGTAGATCTCGTCAGGGGCAAAGGTAGCAACCGCGCCCTCTGGGCACTCGTTCAACTTGAGAGGAGGCGGCTCCTCCTCCAGACCGTCGTCGTCACTGGTGTCGTCATCATCGTCGACAACATCATCTTCAGGGTCGCCATCGTCATACGGCCCGCCCCCACCGTCTTCATCGTCGTCGTCACCGGCATCGTCGGGCGCCGGGGGATCTTCTGCATCAGAGCTGCCGTCGCGCGGCGGTGGGTCGCTGGTTTCGAGCAACCTCAAGTTCTCGTCATTACAGCCCAGGAACAAGCAGAGACTCACAGCCAAGATGCAACGAACGACGATCTGTCCAATCATGAAAATCCTCCAGAGCTCTCTGTCTCAATGGCTCAGTCGAGACGCTAGCTGGGGCTGGCCACTCGGGAGAGGGCCCAGCGCAAGAGTCATCAAACTTCAAGGTCGCCGACACTCCACCGCAACAATTCCCGCCGACCGCGGCTAGACTTCGCGCTCCATGCGCGTCCTATCCGTCTTTGGAACCCGTCCCGAAGCCATCAAGATGGCGCCCGTGCTCCGCGCGCTGGACGCACGGTCCGATCTGTTCGAGTCCCTCGTGTGCGTCACAGGACAGCACCGGGAGATGCTGGACCAAGTTCTCAACGCCTTCCAGTTGCGTCCCGACGTGGACCTTCATCTCATGACGGAGGGACAAGACTTCCCCGATCTGGCTGCAGCTGCCCTCAAGGAGTTGGCAAGGCTGATCCCCTCGATGCGGCCCGACCTGGTACTCGTCCATGGTGATACGACCACCACTCTCGCTGCAGCGATGGCCGCAGCCTACGCCGAGGTTCCCGTAGCGCACGTAGAGGCAGGGCTACGCACTGGGAACCTGCGCTCCCCCTTCCCCGAAGAGATGAACCGAAGGCTCGCCGATCGGCTCTGCTCCTATCACTTCGCACCCACGGAGACAGCTCGTGCAAATCTCCTAGAGGAAGGCATCTCCTCGTCCTCCATTCGAGTGACTGGCAATACAGCCATCGATGCGCTCCTGTGGATGCACGACATGGTGACCGACCGGCCAGAGCCCATTCTCCGCCGCTTTGCCGAGAGGGGCCTCTCGCTGGAGTCAGGGCGGCCCAGGGTATTGATCACCGCGCACCGACGAGAGAGCCTCCAAGGTGGGCTGGACTCCATCTGCCGAGCCGTCAGGACCCTCTCCACGCGCCACTCCCATGTGGATTGGATCTATCCGGTTCATCTGAACCCGCACGTGCGCCAGCGAGTCCTACGCATCCTCGGCAAGTGCCCCCGGCCCAACCTACACCTGCTCCCACCCCTCCCCTATCCCGAGTTCGTATTCCTCATGGACCGGTGCCGCTTTGTGGTCACGGACTCTGGCGGGCTGCAAGAGGAAGGTCCCAGTCTCGGCAAGCCGGTGCTGGTTCTACGCGAGGTGACCGAGCGCCCCGAAGGCGTGGCAGCCGGCGTGCTCAAGATCGTCGGTACTGGTGAAGACACCATCGTTCGTTGGGCAACACGATTACTCAACGACGACGAGATGTTTCAGGCCATGAGTTCGGGCAAGAGCCCCTTTGGCGACGGCAAGGCAGCGCACAGGATTGTAGAAGCGCTGGCCCAAGAGGCTCGCAAGGGCGCTGCCACGGCCTGAGCGCTGCCTCAGGCTATCCGTCAGAGAACAACCACCTCGCGGTGGAGACCAAAGACCTCCCGAAGCACATCACTGATCTCCCCCAATGTGCACTCTGCCTTGACCGCTTCGAGAATGAACGGAACCAAGTTTGCATCACCCTCTGCTGACCTTCCGACAGCATCCAGCGCGGCCTGAGCCTGGGATGCGTTACGACCTGCGCGCACCGCCGCCAGACGCTCGACTTGTCGGGCCTCAAGGGCCGGATCAAGACGCAGGGTCTCGGGCACCGGCTCATCCTCCAGACGATGGACATTGACCCCAACCACCTCAGCATCGCCCCGCTCCATAGCCTGCTGACTGGCGTACGCAGCATCCTGGATCTCACGCTGAACGAAGCCTTGCTCAATAGCGGGAACCATGCCGCCCATTGTGTCGATGCGGGCGAGGTATTCCTCGGCGCCGGACTCGATGGCGTCGGTGAGCCACTCGACGGCATACGAACCTCCGAGCGGATCAACGAAGTCAGCAACCCCGGTCTCGGAGGCGATGATCTGCTGGGTGCGCAGTGCGACGCGCACCGCATCCTCAGTGGGTAGGGCCAGCGCCTCATCCCGGCTGTTGGTGTGCAGACTCTGCGTGCCTCCGAGCACAGAAGCCAGCGCCTGCACGGCGACCCGAACCACGTTGTTGTCGGGTTGCTGGGCGGTCAACGTCGAGCCCGCAGTCTGCGTATGGAACCGAAGCATCATGGACTTCGGGTTGCGTGCCCCGAAGCGCTCCTTCATCAACCGAGCCCATAGGCGGCGGGCCGCTCGAAACTTGGCGACCTCTTCCAAGAAGTTGTTGTGGACGTTGAAGAAGAACGAGAGCCGAGGCGCAAAATCATCCACGTCCAGGCCCTTGGCCCGCGCTGCCTCCACGTAGGCGATTCCGTTGCCCAACGTGAATGCCACTTCCTGAACAGCGGTGCAGCCCGCCTCCCTCACGTGGTAGCCCGAGATGGAGATGGTGTTCCACTTGGGCACGTTCTGGGCGCAGTAATCGAAGATGTCCGTGACCAAACGCATGGACGGCCTCGGTGGGTAGATCCAGGTGCCCCGGGCGATGTACTCCTTGAGGATGTCGTTTTGAACCGTGCCTCTCAGCATGGACGACGACACACCCTGCCTCTCCCCCACGGCCACGTAGAGGGCCAGCAAGATCGGGGCGGTGGCATTGATCGTCATGGACGTCGACACCTGGTCGAGTGGTATGCCCTTGAGCAGGATCTCCATGTCGTGCACGGAGTCGATGGCGACCCCCACGCGACCCACCTCTCCCAGCGCCGCCTCCGCGTCCGAGTCGTAGCCCATCTGCGTGGGCAGATCGAAAGCAACAGAGAGGCCGGTCTGCCCTTGTTCCAGAAGGTAGCGGTAGCGAGCATTGGACGACTCAGCATCCCCAAACCCTGCGTACTGACGCATGGTCCACAGACGCCCGCGATACATCGTGGGCTGCACACCGCGGGTATAGGGATAGGCCCCAGGAAAGCCGAGGTCCTCGGGATAATCCTCGACCTCTGAAGCATCGGCAGGACTCAAGACCGGAGGAACAACGAGCCCGCTGGAGGTCTCGAAGCTCTCCCGTCGAGTCGCGCGCTTCGCGGTCATGGGCGCGAGCACCTCGGACTCCCAGAGCTCGAGCTGTTCGTGGATTCGCTTGCGAGTGTCGTCAGTCATGCCTCATCCAGGGGAGCAATCTCGAGCAGCAGGGCGCCTCCCTCCACCGCGTCTCCCTCCGCCACAGCAACGGTACCCACGACGCCATCTCGAGTAGCCCGCAGCTCGTTCTCCATCTTCATGGCCTCCACGACGACCACCCCCTGTCCCGCGGAGACCTGCTGGCCCGACTCTACGAGCAACGCAACAACCTTCCCCGGCATGGACGTCTTGATGCTCTCCGAGCCACCTCGTCCACCGGCCCCACCCCCGAAGCCTCGAAGCGCCTTCTTCCGCTCATCGAGCACTTGAACCGAATAGCGCGTGCCGTAGAGAGTCACCTCGTGACCATCTTCGATGGCCCGCACATCCACCTCAAATGCCTCGCCATCGCGCACCAGGTGCATGACTCCGGGCTCGGGAAACCGAGCATCCACGACCGTCGCGTGGTCATCGACGACCACCTCAAAGCAGCCATTCTCCTGCTCGCGCACCTCAGCGCGCACGGACAAGCCACCTAGCTGAACTTCATAGGCCATCTCAACTCCTCCCCAGTCGCTTGAGCCGCCCGGCCATGGCCCAAGACGACGTCGACTTTGCTGGGCCAGGCACCGTCTCCAGCGCCTTCCGCTCGGCAAGATGTTCTGCAATGGCAGCCGCAAGAATCGCCACCTCCACGTGATGCCCTTCGCCCAACCTCAGCTCACTCCCCAGATAGCGCTCCACATAGCCCGTGTCGTAGTTGCCCGTCACAAAGGGTTCGTGCCTCATGACCTGGACGAAGAAGGGAATGTTGGAGCGAATGCCCGTCAGAGTGAACTCGCGCAAGGCTCTCTTCATGCGATCGATCGCAGCGGCACGATCACGACCCCAGACAATGAGCTTGGCCAACAGTGGGTCGTAGTAGACGGGCACCTCATAGCCCGGATAGAGAGCGCCATCGACGCGGACCCACGGCCCACCCGGAGGTCGATAGCTGGCCACCTGACCCGGACAGGGGCGAAAATTGTCTGCGGGATCTTCGGCGCAGATCCGCACCTCAATCGCATGCCCGGAGCACTGGATGTCCTCCTGGGAAAAAGGCATGGGCCGACCTGCTGCCACCTCCAGCTGCGCATGCACCAAGTCGATACCAGTCACCAGTTCTGTGACGGGATGCTCCACTTGAAGCCGCGTGTTCATTTCCAGGAAGTAACACTCCCCATCGGGGGCGAGCAGAAACTCCACGGTGCCTGCCCCGCGATAGTCGATGGCCCGGGCAGCCTGGACGGCCACCTGGGTCATGCGGTCACGCGTGGCTTGGTCGAGCACCGGACAGGGGCTCTCTTCCACCAACTTCTGGTGGCGCCGCTGCACGCTGCAGTCACGCTCCAAGAGATGAACGTGATTCCCGTGGGCATCGGAGAAGACCTGAACCTCCACGTGCCGAGGATTGTCGATGCACTTCTCGATGTAGATGCGACTGTCGCCAAAGGCATTGCCGGCCTCCGAACGGGCACCTCGCAACGCCGATGCGAGTTCATCCGCTGAGTTGACACGACGCATGCCCTTGCCGCCACCACCTGCACTGGCCTTGACCATGACCGGGAAGCCGATCTCATCGGCAATGCGCGCAGCCTCATCGTCATCATCGATGGGTTCGGTCGTGCCTGGAACCACGGGGAGCCCCGCTTCGGTCATGGCAGTGCGGGCCGTCACCTTGTCCCCCATGACTTCCATCGCCTCTGGCGGCGGCCCAATCCAAGTCAGTCCAGCATCCAAGACCGCACGAGCAAACGTGGCGTTCTCCGCCAAGAAGCCATATCCGGGGTGAATGGCCTCTGCCCCACACTGCTTCGCCACCTCGAGGATGCGATCGATCTGAAGATAAGACTCACTGGAGGGTGCCGGACCTACGCAGTAAGCTTCGAAAGCCTGACGTACGTGCAGGGCATCACGGTCCGCTTCGCTATACACCGCCACCGGAACGATGCCGAGTTCGCGACAGCCGCGAATCACACGCACAGCGATCTCACCGCGGTTGGCTACCAGGACCTTCGAAAAGGGTCGAGAGTTGGGCTTCAAGACAGCTCCGAGACGTTCCACCTGCGCGCCATTGTCGCAGTGGGAGGCGCCGGATTATAGCGGGCGCTCGCCATGGGAAAGGCCTGAGACCGGAATGAAGTCGTTGAGCACGAGCGGAAGCCTTCGCGAGGAGGCCAGCACTGGTAGGATTCGACCATGCTCGTCGCTCCCCGCAGATGGACTCTCCCCCAGCGCCTGAGTGCAGTCCTCAGCCTCGAAGGGTTCACCGTCCTCGTTGCGCTCGCCCTCGCCTCTGGCGCGGCTCCAGTACGCGCGGACGACGAACCGATTCCGGACCTACCGGAGGTCGACGAGGAGCCGATACCGGACCTTCCCACTGTGGAGGCTCCGCTCGATCCCATTCGACAGCTCGTGGGCATGGCAGCCAACCCTCAGCTGCCCATGGAAGAAGGGCAAAAGTTCTTCGAGGACATCGTTCGCCGAGGCCCGCTGGCACTCACATCCCTCGCCCAGCTGTTTCGTGATCCGAGCAGCAGCGATCGAGAAGCTTGGGTGGCCGCCCGAGCCCTCGGCAGGATTGGCGGGGAAGGAGCACGACGGACCCTGGTGGAAGGGCTCACCTCGCCTCGCGTCATCTGCCGTCTTGGTGCCGTCTCCGGTCTCACCACGCTCAAGGACAAAGAGTCGGCGCAAGCGCTAGAAGGAGCGCTGTTCGACCAGGCAATGACGGTGCGCGCGGCGGCGGCCGATGCGCTCGCTGCCATCGGAATGAAGCGAAGCGCTCGCGCTCTCTCCAATGCGCTCGACCTGCCCGCCAACTTTCATCAGGGCCGTTCGCTCTTCGTCCGACGTCATATCGTCGTCGCTCTGGGAAAGATTGGCAGCATTTATGGGATTGAGATGCTCGTGAAGACCCTCCGAGATCCCGAGCCGGAGATCCAGCTGGCCGCACTGAGCGCACTGGAGGGAACCACTGGCATGAGCTTTCGAGATGCATCCGTTGCGCCCGATGCTCCACCAGACCCAGAGGAGATCGCGGCCTGGGACGGCTGGTGGAGCAAGCGACAGGTGGCAGAGCCCGGTCGCACGAGCAGCCCATGAAGAGGCCTAGGCCTGGAGCCGAGCCCGGGCAGTCAGGTCAGCGTTGGTAAAGCGATCGCGCCGCAAACCGGAGGGTGCATCGACCCAGGCGGAGCTCGTCGCCATTGCGTAGTCGGGCCGAGGTGACTCGCTCCTCGTTCACGAACGAGCCATTGGTAGAGCTGAGATCGCGCAGGTAAACCTGCGATGCGTCGAATACCTCGATGATGGCGTGCCGGCGAGAGACATCGGAGTCCCGAAGCACGAGGTCCGTGTTGAGCCGCCCGAGGAGA
>PBPL01000184.1 GCA_002724675.1 Deltaproteobacteria bacterium
GCTGAGGAATGCCCGTGGCCTCCGGCCTCCTAACCGTCAGAGCCCCTCTCGCCGCTTGTCTGCTCTTCACTAGCGCCACGGCCTACGGTCAGGGCCCGTCTACCACTCCAGTCGAGGACGAGACCTCTGCCAACGGAGGCTCGCCCGATTCAGAAGTACAGGGCACAGCTAAGGTTGGGGCCACTGTCTGGATGGTCGTTCAGACAACGGAGGGACAGATATGGGCGGGCAGCCTGGTGTCCATGACACCGGCAGAGCTCACACTGAAGGTGGGCCTCGACATCGTTCGCATCGACACCACCACCATCCAGCGGATGTCGTCGGGCAGCCTGGATGGCGCCACCCAATCGAAACCAGCGGGCTCAGGCTCTGACCTCGGCGCTGACCTAGAGACTGGTCCCTCGGCGCCACCTTCGCACGACTCGATGATGGTCCAACCCGCCGGACCGAAGCCCTTGCGGCTGCAATTGGTCACGGACCGCGGCGAGCCGATCCCCACAACATCGCTCGCGGATTTTCGCAATACGCTTTACGTCGTGGAGACCACAGGGAGGCAAGCTCGCCTCTCCATTCCCACCTTCGTGGAGGCCATGGAGCGGCCCTGGCTGACCCGACGGTGGATGGACGCGATGCGGCGCGAGTCGGTCCGCAAGAGAATCGGGCTAGCCATCGTCACCTCTGGGGCAGGCGTGCTTGTCGGAGGCTTGAGTTCCGTACTCGTCAGTGCCATCGCCGGGGTCGACGAGCCCGAAGCCATCGTCGCCAGCGCAGCTCTATCCTGGTCGTCGCTACCAGCATTTGCGCTGGGAGCAGTCGTGCACATGGAGGGGCAGATCCGGTTCAGGCAGATGCAACAGTCCGAGATCAATCTGTTGGTATCTCCGTCGGAGGCGGACGCTCTAGTGACGAGCCACAACAACGCCTCGGCGTCGCCCTAAACCGGCTAGCCCGCTCAGCCCACATGCTCTTGGCTCCGCACTCTGAGTGCGAAGCACCGGAGAGGCCCGCCGCGATGCCGCGACATAGGCCGGCTGCAAGCCTAGGCCCCTAGCTCAAGGGTCGCAGTTCAAGGTCGCAGTAAAGGGCCCTGCATCGCCGCCATAGCCATCGAGCACCAGGTAGTACACGTGGCCGCTTACAGCCTCCCACTGGACCTCGTTAAAGCCATCTTCGATGCACTGTGTGTTGACGCACTCGCCATTGTCCCCATCCAACACGAAGGGATCATGGTTGACATCCGTTGGCGACGGGTTGAGCAACTCCCAGCTCACCGTCCCACTCTGCGTTGCCACCCACCGATAGGCCACCTCTGGACCTTCGTAGTTGCCCACGTTGCAGGGGTAGCCATTGATCGTATCGGTAGCGGGCCCGTCGATATCGGACGTGTCCCCAGTGACAATGTCACCGCAGTTGATGGCACCAATAGAGTCGCAATACGAGGCGCACAGTTCGGTGCCTTCGCAGTCCTCGTCGTCGCAATCCACATCACCATCAGCGTCATTGTCGGTGCCATCATCGCAGTCTTCCTGGTCTCCCAAGGGGCTGCAGTCGATGCTGAGCGTGTAGCCGCCAGCATCTCCCTGATAGCCATCAACGGCCACCCAGTAATCGCCACCGGGCTCGGTCTCGAATTCGGCGGTCACGCTTCCAGCAGCGATGCAGCTTTGGCTGTCACAGGGAATCCCCTCATCCCCCATGACGAACACGTCGAGGTCAATCGTCGGCTCGTCCACGCTGAGAATCACCTCCACCTGGTTGGCCTGGTCGAGGGGAGCCTGGAAGTAGTACGCATACTCTGGGCCACTCTCCTGCCAGCTGTTGCACGAGTAGGAGTCCACCTGATCGGTTGCGAAGGGCGAGTAGGTGCTGCCTGCCGTCGTCGAACCGCACCAGATCACCCACGACTCCTGACAGATGGCATCACAGACGAGCGTGCCCTGACAGGAGTCGTCGTCGCAGTCCACCAAGCCGTCCGCATCATCGTCCGTGCCGTTGTCACAGATCTCACTGGTAGAGGGGCAGCTGACCTCGATGTCGTAGTCAGACGTCGCTCCATCGTAGCCGTCCACTAGGAGATAGTAGGTCTCACCAGCCACCCCGGAGAAAGAGACGCTGTCATTGCCATTGGCGAAACAGTTCGTTCCGTCACAGCCTCCCACGTCCGAGAGGACATAGATGTCCAGATCGCCGCCCGACATGTTGGCCAGGCTGACGGTGACCTCCTCGTTATTCTCGGGACGGAAGACGTAGGCGTACTCACGGCCGCTAGCGTCCCATGAGGTGCAGTCGTACATATCGATGATGTCCGCGCTACCGCCGCCCCAGTTGAACCAGGAGTCCGTGTCGCCGCAGCCCAGCTCCATCTGTTCGAGACACATACCCCCGACACCCACGTCTCCGGAATCGGCAACGCAGTCGCTGTCGTCCTCGTCGATGTCGCCATCGCCATCGTCGTCGACCCCATTGTCACAGACCTCACCACAGGCGGGATCGGTGCCCAGACACTCGGAGTCATCACAGTCCACGTCCAGGTCCCCGTCGTCGTCGATGTCATTGCTGCAGATCTCGGGGATACAGTTCGGGTTCGAGCTGCACTCTGCATCGGCGCAATCCACCTGCCCATCCCCATCGTCATCGATGGAGTTGTCACAGACCTCACTGACGCAGCCCACGATGCCATCGCAGTCACTGTCATCACAGTCCACGTCCCCGTCACCATCGTCGTCTACATCGTTGGTGCAGTCTTCCGAGCAAGCGGGTAGGCCCGAGCAATTGTCATCGGCACAGTCCACGTCACCGTCGCCATCATCATCGACGCCGTTGCTGCAGTTCTCCGAGCCACTGGTGCACTCGGCCGCGCAGTCTGGATCGCCACAATCGACGAGCCCATCGCCGTCGTCGTCACGGTCATTACTGCAGTCCTCACCAATGCACGGGCCAAAGTGCAAGCAGCCCACATCATCGCAATCCACATCGAGATCGCCGTCGTCGTCAACGCCGTTGTCGCAGATCTCCGTGTCGCAGTCGTCCCAGCCGACACACTGGTCGTCATCGCAATCCACATAGCCATCGCCGTCATCGTCGAGACCATTCCAGCAAATCTCATCGCCGCAGTTGGGATCTTCCTCGCACTCGGGATCGTTGCAATCGGCCAGTAGATCTCCGTCGTCATCGGTTCCGTTGAAGCAGATCTCCGGGATGCAATTTTGGTTGGTGGCACACGTGGGGTCAGCGCAATCAATCAGGCCATCTCCGTTGTCGTCGACGTCGTTGAAGCAATCCTCGTTGGCCGAGGCACACACGGGCTGACCAGCACACTCGGGGTCATCGCAGTCGACGAGTCCATCGGCGTCATTGTCAGCGTTGTCGCTGCAGATCTCGGCCACGCAGGTTGGATGGACCGAGCACTCGGGATCTTCGCAATCTGTCAGTCCATCGGAGTCGTCATCCATACCGTTGCCACACTCCTCACCCACGCAGAACGGAGCCGTGAAGCACTCAGAGTCAGCACAGTCCGTGTCGCCGTCACCATCGTCGTCTGTGTTGTTGGCGCACAGCTCAGGGATGCAGTGGGAGTCGGATGAGCAATCCACATCGGCACAATCCACGGCACCGTCCAGATCGTTGTCTGAGCCGTCGGAACAGTTCTCGTTGAGGAACCAGCACAGGGGGTTCAGCAGGCAAGACAGGTCATCACAGTCGACCCGGCCGTCCCCATCATCGTCGACGTTGTTGATGCAGTTCTCACTGAAGCCCGGGAGGGAGTCATCGTCATCACCCGGGGTCCCGTCATCGTCGTCACCGGCTCCACCGCAGGCGGGATCCCAGAAGCAGTTGGGGTCCAGGCAATCGACGCGGAAGTCGCCATCATCGTCCACTCCATTGCTGCAGTCCTCGGAGCCGCAACTCGGATCAAACGCGCACTCGGGATCGTCGCAGTCCACGCGGGCGTCGCCGTCATCATCAACGCCGTTGTCGCAGAGTTCTGGGGTGCAGGCGGGATCAGCAACTGGGGGGCCAGAGCAGACCGGATCGGCACAATCAACCCGACCATCACCGTCGTTGTCGATGCCATCGCTGCAGTTTTCCGTGGCGCAGCCCACCGTCCCGGCGCAGTCCACGTCGAGACAGTCAACCAACGAGTCGCCATCATCATCGGTTCCGTTGTCACAGATCTCCGGGAGACCGTCGGCACAGGTCACATCCAACGTGTAGGGACCCACGTTCTCGTTCCAGCCATCCACAACGGCAAAGTAGGTCTGTCCCACATTCACCGTCATCGTCACCGACTCGGCAGTGGTCCCACCGCTGGTGGACGAGTCGAGGCAGCTGTTGGCTTCACAGCCGACCCCCGTGTCCTGCAAGCCGAACAGATCGAGATCAGCGGCCAGACCGTCGAGCACAAAGGTGACCTCTCCACTCGAGGCCGCTGTGAAGGTGTAAGCGATCTCGTTGCCGCTCTCATTGGCACCCGTGCAGCCATACGTGCTGATGACATCAACGAAGCCCGGCGTGGTGCCTGTGTCTCCAGACACCGAAGCACCGCAAGAGAGCGTCGCAATAGGTGTGCACACGGGAGCGCACGAGTTCACCGCGGCGCACTCGAGGTCATCACAGTCGATATCCCCGTCCCCATCGTCATCGGTACCGTTGTCACACACCTCAGTGATGCAGTTGTGGTTGGTGAAGCAGTCGCCATCGAAGCAGTCCACCTGACCGTCGAAGTCATCGTCCGTGTCGTTGTTGCAGATCTCGCCCTGGCAATCCGAGTCCAAGAAGCACTCGTCGTCGTCGCAGTCGGCTAGGCCGTCTCCGTCTCCGTCGAGGCCGTCATCACAGTCTCCCTCGGGCAGACAATCGGGACTGTCGAACATGCAGTCGAAGTCATCACAGTCCGCGAAGCCATCTCCGTCGTTGTCCACGCCGTCGTAGCAGATCTCGCCCGTACAGCCGGGCTCGCCAATACAGTCCAGATCATCACAATCCACGTAGCCGTCACCGTTGTCGTCCACATTGTTGCTGCAGTCCTCTAGATCACACGAGAGTTCCCCCCAGCACTCCGTATCATCACAGTCCACGTAGCCGTCACCGTCATCGTCGATGTTGTTGTCGCAGACCTCCGAGACGCACGCCGGATCGTTGGCGCAGTCGGAGTCATCGCAGTCCACTGCTCCGTCTCCGTCATCATCGGTCCCGTTGAAGCAGATCTCACCACCGCTTCCGCTGCCCGGACAGAGCAGCTCAAGCGTGAAGTTGTCCTGGCCGCCAGCGTACCCATCGACCACGACCAAATAGTCCTGCCCCGCCGACGCAGACCAGTGAACAGTCGAGGCGCCGTAAGCGATACAAGCATCCCCCGTACAGCTGGCCGTGTCCTCGAGGACAAAGACGTCCAAGTTGCCATTGCCCGCGACGGTCAGGACAGCAGTGACCTCAGCGCTCACACTCGCGCTGTAGCGGAAGGTGTACTCGGGACCGCTCTCATCCCAGGTGGTGCATCCGTATGTATCGATCGCATCCGTATGTCCGGGCCCTGCGTTATTGCTCGTCTTGAGCTCACCACACGCAATGGTCTCCGCTGGAACACACTCGTGCGAACAAGCCGCGTCCCCTGCGCAGTCTGAGTCCGAACAGTCCGCATCTCCGTCACCGTCGTCATCGAAGCCGTTGCTGCAGTCCTCAGCTCCAGCCGGCCCATCATCCTCCGTAGTGTCATCGTCATCGGGCAAGTCATCGTCATCCAAGAACTCGTCCTCTCCATTGGGAGAAGGGTTCCCGTCGGTGATGCCACACTCACAGCCAGACAAAACGAGCATGAAGCCCGCCAGAAGAACCGGGAGTAGGTGCTGACCGACAGCGGTGAGAGACGAAACGAGGAGGCTGGAAATACAGTCACTAGGGCTCATGATCGGTTCCAACAATGGCTCCCGGAACCACATGGGGCTCCTAAGAGGCTGAAAGTACACACCGCATAATTGTCAAGATTCTGTAAACGGTCAAGGGCAAGCGCGTTTCTCCAACAAAACCTCATCCCACACCCGAACCGTGTCTTCCCTATCCTGCCTGCTATAACCGGTTGCGCGCCAGGGCGACGTAACTCACCATGATCCAATTCCGCGACGTAACGAAGGTCTATCGTAAGACAGGAACGGCCCTGGAGGCGCTGGATCTCAGCTTCGACGAAGGCGAATTTGCCTTCATCACGGGACCGTCGGGAGCTGGCAAGACCACCCTCCTCAAGCTGCTCTATGCAGCCGAGCGACCCTCCTCCGGTGAGGTTCTTATCGAAGGTCGCGCGATCTCCCGCCTGCATCCGCGCTCCGTGCCATGGCTCCGGCGAAACATGGGCGTCGTCATCCAGGACTTCCGACTTCTGCCCCGCCGCACGGTCGCGGAAAATGTTGCACTCGCGCTCGAAGTCTGTGGACTCAAGCAAGCCGACATCCAACAACGCGTTCACGCGGCTCTGGATCGCGTGGGACTGCGAGACATGGCCAATCGGCTGCCGACCGAGCTCTCAGGCGGCGAGCAGCAACGGACGGCCATTGCCCGCGCCATCGTCAACGAACCCAGCATCATCCTGGCTGACGAACCGACCGGCAATCTCGATCAGGAACTCAGCTTCGACATCATGGGGCTCCTGGTCGACCTGTGCCACGAGAAGAGAGCCACCATCCTCGTGGCCACCCATGACCGCAACCAGCTGGATGCCTGGAATGTTCGAGAGGTTCAGCTGGCCGACGGACGCTTGGTCGGTGACGTCCTGGCCGACGAGAAGGCCAATGGCAGCAACAGGCGCCCAACAACCGAGGTCGAACAAGCAGAAGCAGACGAGCAGCCACAAGCTCAGGGCGACTGCATAGCAAACCAGGAGGAGCGTCCAGACTCCCGCCCCGAAGACGAGGACTGGCAGGCTCAGGAAGACCCAGGCGAAGAGGCATCCATTTGATGAACAGGGGACCCTACGCGCTGCGTCGCGCTCTCAAGGGCATGAGCGAATATCAATTTCTCGCCGTCGCGACCATCTCGGTGATCGCAACGGTGCTGCTCCTCCTTGGTGCTTTCGCCATCGTCTTGACGAACCTCTCCGGCGTCCTCGACCGATGGGGCAAGGACGTTCAGATCTCGTGCTACCTCCAGGAAAACATTGGGGACGCCGGCGTCTTTCGACTCAAAGCCGAACTGGAGACGATGAGCGAGGTAGCGGCGGTAACCTACGTCAGTAAGGACGAGGCGCTGCAGCAATTTGGCAACTCCATCGAAGGGCTCGACCGAATCCTCGCCGACCTCGACACCAACCCACTGCCAGCCAGTCTCGAAGTACGGCTTCTACCCGCGTTCCAGCGTCCCGAACAGGTAGCCCAGGTGGCCGAGAGCCTTGAGCGTCCTGAATTCCAAGCCCTCGACTATTCGCACGAATGGGTGGAGCGATATCACAACTTCCTGTCGCTACTGCGCCTGTCAGCATTGGTCTTGGGGACTCTCTTGCTCGCGGCCGCCGTCTTCCTGGTAGGGAACACCATTCGACTCGCCATCTACGCACGAAGAGATGAATTGGCCATCGTGGCTCTTGTGGGAGGAACGAAGTGGTTTGCGCGCCTGCCCTTCCTCGTGGAGGGTGCGCTCCAAGGACTCCTGGGTGGTCTTGTCTCCCTCATTCTGCTGCGCCTGCTCCACCAGTACGCCTTCCTCGAGGTTCAGGACAGCCTCGGCATGGCGCTCGGCCCCGACCTCATGGTGTTTCTGCCCACGCCAGCCTTGGTAGCGCTGCTCGCGGCCGGACTCGCCGTCGGCCTCCTAGGGGCCTGGACTTCAGTAGCCAGATCTCGGGAGGAGGCGCTTTGAGAACAAACAGGGAGACCAACAGGCGACTCAAGCTCGCCCCAGGGGTCTTCATCGCCGCTCTGATCGGGTTCACCACGGCGGCGCCAGGCTTGGCTACTGCCTCTGATCCAGAGACGTTGCTTCGCGAGCTCGAAGGGCTCGAGATCGAGATCCTGAGAGCCGATGAAAACCTTCGGGGAGCCACTGCACGCGTTCGAGATGCGGAAGGGAGGCTGGAAGAGCAAGAGAGCCAACAAGAAGCCATCAGCGCCTCGCTCGCCGAGCGTAGGAAGCGAATGAACCTGCGCCTGCGCACGATGTATCGCTTCCGGCACCGAGGCTTTCTGCCCCTGCTCTTCTCTTTGAACTCCCCCCACGAATTGCTCCGCACAGCGCGCTACCTCTCATGGATCCTTCGCGCCGACCAGGGGGCCATCGATCAGCTCGAGGCCCTTGCCCGGAAGCAGGGGAGGATCACACGAGCCATCGAGGCCGAAAAGAAGCGCCTGCTCGAAGCAGCGGGGGAGGTCTACACACGCCAGGAAGACCTGCGGATCATCAGGGACGAGCGACGGGCGCTGGTGAAGACGATGCAGCGATCCAATCGAAAAAAGGTGAAGAAGCTTCTCCTGGAAGGGAGAACCCCCAAGCTGGACGTCTCCATAGACCTTCGTGAAGAAGAGGCTCCCGCCCAGCTAGCGGTATCTCAAGCCAAAGAGCAACCCTCGTTCCAGAGAAGCAAGGGCCGACTCCCCATGCCTGCCATGGGCGCGGTGCAGGTGACGGGCCGTGGGATCGATATCCATGCGGAAGAGGGCAGCGAGATACGGGCTGTGCACGAGGGCACCGTTTCGCGAATCCTCCAGATCAACGGCTACGGTCTGGTCTTGATCCTCGACCACGGGCAAGGCTGGCACACCGTCTACACCCATGCTCAGACATTCTCGGCTCAAGCCGGTCAGCGCATCAACACAGGACAGTCGATCGGCCTCGTGGGCGAGACTGGTTCGCTTGAAGGCCCACGGCTCCACTTCGAGATTCGACACCAGCGTGCTTCCCACGACCCACTCGAGTGGCTGCAGGTCCCGCGTGGCATCACGACACTTGAGCCGCGCTGAGCAAGAACCGGAGTTAGCCTCGCCCGCAAGGGCAGCCGCAGTCATCCGCTACCGAAGCACATCCTCGCCAAGAGCCTTGACCCGGTCGCCACCGTGCATTCGGGCCACCTCGGATGGAAAAGCCATCGGGTAGCCTTCCTCACGGACCTCCTCAATAAAGGCCCGCAGAAGCGATGTGCTCGCCTCGTTCCCATCTGCAACCACAAAACCGTAGCCACGGCGCACCGTGAGATTTCGCGCGAGGATCTCAGAGCCCGCTCCGTTGAGATTCGTTGCCATCTTCACGTAGGCAACACCCCGGTCACTGGCGGCAACCGCCAGTGACTGATTTCCGTCCTCAACTCGCCCGTCCAGAAGAAACAACCCCGCCCGCCCCAGCGGGTCCAGCCAGGGCCCTGGATCCAATGTCTCCGGAAGCTCCTGCTCGAGCAAGACCCCGCTCGCGTCTGGCACAGCATCGAGTTGCTCCTTCAAGTCATCGCGAGGATCAACCAGGAGGACAACCCCCTTCGAGGCCCTCGATGCGCGACGTGCAGCCTTGACGGTGTGGGCAGCAAACGGTGGGAGGGCCACAGCCAACGGCGCTTTCCAACCGCAGATCCGGTCAAGCTGTTCGGCATCGTTCTCCAGGAATCGACTAATGAAGGCGATCTCCGGTGGATCCACCGGAGAGACAACAGGACGCTCGGGCAACCAGGGGCGCACATCTCGCGAGAGCAGCAGCCGCGGGCCATCAAATGCCCGAAAGCGGTGCAGAAGGTCATCCACCTGAGTCACATAGATGTCGACTCCAGCCAGTCGCGGAATGGCCCTCAAGCGACTCTGTAGCTCGGCTGGTGTCTTGCCTCGGGGCAGGTAGATAGCGTCCACCTCCGGGCCGGCCTGCGAGCCCCATCGCGCTAACTCTCGATGAAGCTCCTCGGCGATCATCTCGGGCTCCATCGTAGTGTTGACGACCTCAGAGGAGTTCATCGTGTCGTCTAGGCCGGGGAAAAGACGCGGCCACAGCCATGGTCCACCTCGCACGAGGAGCAGCGCGAGACAGCCCACTGACGCGATCCAGAGGCCTAGTGTGAAGGTGTGTCTTCCGTCCACAGGAAGCCGTCACTCCGGGTGGGAAGCGTCCTGGCCACGTCCCTCTGGACCCGGCACCGACGCGGTGGCCTCTGAAGCGGTGGCCTGCCATCGTTCCACAGAATCAGCGTCTGTCAGTGAAGCAAACGCTACGTGCAGCGATGGGTCCGCACGAACCCAGTCCTTCGCACTGGGAAACTGCTCCAGCAGGGAACTTGTGTCCTGGCTCCGTCCTTGGCCGCTCCGGTCCACCAGGGAGATGTCGGGCTCCACACCGGAGCCATGGATGCTACGCCCCAAGGGGGTGTAGTAGCGAGCCGTGGTGATCTTCAGCGCTGAACCATCCCCCAGGTCGAAGAACTGCTGGACGGAACCCTTCCCGTAGGTGGGGAAGCCAATAACTGTCGCACGTCCACGGTCCTGGAGCGCAGCCGCCACAATCTCAGCAGCGGAAGCGGAGCCTGCGTTGACCAGAACAGCCAACGGCGTTTCTAGATCCGTCCCGGCACCACGCGCCATGTCTCGCTCGGGTGTTGACGAACGATTGATCGTCGAGACGATGACACCCTCATCAAGCCACAGGTCAGCTACGGCAACCGCCTGCCCGAGATATCCACCGGGATTGTCTCGAAGGTCCACAACAAGGCCCGCAGGACTCCCTCTCGATTTCCGAAGTTGGTTTAGCTCCCGCTTGACCTCTTCCACGGTTCGCCTCTGGAATCGCTCAATGCGCAACCAGTAGAGCCCGTCCCCCATGGGGCGAAGTTCAACGGATTGAGTGCGGACCTGATCTCTGGTGACCACAACGTCCAGAGGCTCGTTCTCTCCCGACCTCCGAACACGAAGGGTCACCACCGAGCCCCGGGGGCCCTTGATGCGGCCCAGGGCCGTATTGCCATCCATCTGAGCCACCTCGACGCCGTCAATCGCCACAATCTCGTCACCGGCCAGCAGCCCAGCCTCCATGGCCGGGGAACCGGCGAGCGGAGTGATGATGAACAGGCGCCCGTCGCGCTGCTCGATCGAGATCCCGACGCCGTAGTACTCACCTGACGTCTGCTCACGCAGCCGCTGATATCTCTCTGGATCGAGAAAGACCGAGTTGTCATCAAGCCCCTGGGTCAGGCCACCAATCGCATCGTAGAGCAGCTCATCGGGGTCCCTCGGCTCTACGTAACGGTCGTGAATCACCGACAAGGCCTGAGCGAAGACCTCGAGGCGCTCAAGTGGGTAGTCAACAACCGCCGCCGCGGACAGGGCAGCACCCGAGAAGAGCCCCACCAAGAAGGCGGCGAGACTGCGTGCAAGGCCTCGATGTGCTTGGAGAAGGCTTCGGATAACCCCGATCATAGCCCGCCAGACGCCTCCGGTGCTGGACAGAGCCAGCCAGAGACCGGCGAGCAGGGGTCAGAGGGCCTCGGCAACTAGATCGTAACCAGCAGCCTCAGTGACTGTCATCGGCACGATGTCACCGAATTGAGCCGTCCCAGGATCCGCAATGAGCACCTGGCCATCCACCTCAGGAGCCTGGCCTCGCGTGCGTCCAACCCACAGGAGCTCCGTCTCCGGGTGCACCCCCTCGATCAGCACGTCCTCGACCGTCCCCACTCGTTCTTCATTCTTCTGCAGATGTATCTCTTGCTGAAGAAGCATCAAGGCCTCCCGCCTCTCGGCGCGCACTTCCTCCGGGATCTGGTCTGGCAACTGCGAAGCTGGCGTTTCCTCCTGCGGGCTGAACTCGAACACCCCTACGTTGTCAAAGCGCTGCTCCCGAACAAAGTCGCAGAGTTCATCAAAGTGAGCCTCTGTCTCACCAGGGAAGCCCACAATGAAGCCCGTACGAATCGACAGTCCAGGGAGGCGGCCACGAAGCTTGTCGAGAAGCCTACGGGTTCGCTCTCCATTGACCCCCCGACGCATGGCCTTGAGGATGGGGTCGGAGATGTGCTGCAGAGGCATGTCGATGTATGGAACAAAAGACTGAAGGCCGGTCAGAGTATCGATGAGCCGATCGGGAAACTTCGCTGGATAGGAATAGAGAAGCCGGACCCACTGGATGGAGTCCACAGAATCCAGAGCAACAAGGAGGTCATCCAGGGTCGGCTTGCCAGGCAGATCACGGCCCCAGGAGTTGGAGTCCTGGCCCACCAGGTTCAGCTCCTTCACTCCGGCACCAGCCAGTGCCCGAGCCTCGTCCACGACGACCTCCAATGGGCGACTCATGAGATCACCGCGCAGTCGGGGGATGATGCAGAACGTGCACCGCTGAGGGCACCCTTCCAAGATCTTTAGGTAGGCCGACCAGGGGGTGAGAGTGTTGACGCGCGCCTCGCCGCCCTGCACGTAGGTTGGGTCTGTGACAATGTCCGTTCCCCGCTTCGCCGACTCTCCCACGACCTCAAGGATGCGGTGATAGTCTCCTGTGCCCAGGAAGGCATCCACCTCGGGTAGCTCCGTCTTGAGTTCTTGGTGATGGCGCTGGGCCATGCACCCCGTCACCACGAGTTGTGCTTCCGGGTTGGACTGCTTGACCTCCGCCATCTCCAACACCGTGTCCACAGACTCCTGCGTTGATGCGTCGATGAAGGTGCATGTGTTGACTACGATGACGTCCGCTCCGTCGGGGCCGTCAGCCATCTCATAACCAGCCTGACCCAGCTGAGCGAGCATCGCCTCGGAGTCCGTCCGGTTCTTTGGACAGCCCAAGCTGGCGAAGTACACAGTCCCCGCCTTGCCCCCACCGCTTGGGGAGGGCGCCGCTGGGACGATGCCTGGTCCTGGCTGAATAATGGGAAGACGCCCTGGCATTAGGGGCGGAATCTCGCGGAAACAGAGGGTCTGGTCAAGGAAAAGGAAGACTGGGCAGCGTTCTTTGGCCCGTCGCAGACAGGCTCAAGGCAAAGAGGCCTCGATCCACTCATAGCCTTCCTGGCGCTCGAACTTGAAGCTGGAGTCCGGCAGATCGGCATCGGTACGGATCGACTCCAGCACTGTCTGGGTGCGATCTCCGAACGGACTCAGCAAAACCACGCTGGCCACAAATCCCGACTTCTGATCAATTCGAACAAAAGCCTGCTGTACGGACGCCTCGCCGTCATTGGGGCGAAGCTCTAAGACATGGTGCCCCTCGAGCAATTCATCACCCGAGAGAACCACGCTGACATCGAAGTGCTTCTTCACATCCTCCATTCCTGTCAGGAAGCCGAAGAAGCGCTTAAGGGAAGCATCAACGCCCCTATACACCGTACAGCGACGCTCTGCTTCCTCCACCACCCAAAGAGTGCTGCCGTCACTGAGATACAGCCGGGCCGTTGGAGTCTGAAAGTCCCATCGCAACAGCCCCGGCCGCTTCCATGCCAGTTGCCCGGTCTGCACCAGAGGCTCCAGGTATGAGCTTCCACTGCTCGTCTGGACAAATCGCGCCTGGACTCCTCCCACCCTTGAGTAGGTGCTACGTAGCCCCTGCAGAAGGACCTCGGCCTGGAGAGCAGCGGCCTCATCACCTTCACGGGCACCGTCTGCGGCGCGGACCTCAAGCCCAACTGCGGCCAGAACCAGCAAGACGATGGCCGCGGTAACAACCACCACCGCCAGCACCGGACGACGGGGTTCTTCAGGCGCCATGATCTTGGACATACACCTCTCGAGGCCGAGCCCCGTCGGCAGGCCCAATGACGCCTTGCTGCTCCATGGAGTCGATGATTCGAGCCGCTCGGTTGTAGCCCAGCTTGAGCCGACGCTGGAGCAAAGAGGTCGATGCCTTGCCAGCTTGCGCTACCACAGCCACAGCCTGGTCATACATGGCGTCGAGTTCCTCGGCCCCGTTGTTCCCATCGCCTGCGTCGCCTTCGTCCTCCGACAGGACCATGTCCACGTAGTCCGGCTCACGTTGGGAGCGAACATGGTCCACAACCCGCTTGATCTCCTCGTCGGAGACAAACGCTCCATGCACACGAGTCAGATCGGAGGTCCCGGGCGGCAGGAACAAGGCGTCCCCCATTCCCAAGAGCTTCTCAGCGCCATTGGTATCGAGCACAGTCCTGGAGTCGACCATCGAGCTCACTCGGAACGAGATCCTTCCGGGGAAGTTGGCCTTGATCAGCCCCGTAATGACATCGGTAGACGGACGCTGGGTCGCCAGCAAGAGATGGATTCCCGCTGCACGCGCCATCTGAGCGAGCCGAACGATGCTCTCTTCCACGTCCTTGCGAGCCACCATCATCAGGTCGGCGAGCTCATCAATGATGACCACGATGTACGGCATCTTGTCGGGAGGCCCCACAGGTTCTCCCCCCTCGGAGGCGTAGCAGACCGTGTCTCCTCCAGCGACCCGTCCACAGTCGGGACGAGGCTTCTTGCGACCCTTTTTCGAACCTTCCTCCCAAGCGTCCCACTCCTCAATCAGTCGATCACACTTGGTGTTGTAGTTGACGATATTGCGAGTATTCATCGCAGACAGCACCTGATAGCGGCGGGTCATCTCAGTGACCGCCCACTTCAGGGCCATTGCCGCCTTCTTGGGTGATGTCACCACTGGAACAAGCAAGTGGGGAACATCCTCGTACACCGAGAACTCCAGCATCTTGGGATCAACGAGGATCATGCGGACCTCTTCAGGCGTCCACCGATACAGCATCGACAAGATGATCGAGTTCACACAGACGGACTTGCCCGAGCCGGTCGTCCCCGCCACAAGCAAGTGCGGCATCTTTGCCATATCGGCACAGATGGGCCCACCGTCAATTCCCTTGCCCAGCGCCAGTGGCAACTGCATCCCCGTCTTCCGGAAGGCCTTAGAGGCCATGATCTCTCGGACGTACACCGTCTCTCTCTGCTGAGACGGAACCTCGATCCCAACCGCCCCCTTGCCCGGAATAGGGGCCACGATGCGGACCTTCACGGCCCGCAGTGCCATCGCGAGATCGTCACCGAGTCCAGCAATCTTCGAGACCTTGATCCCAGGTGCGGGCTCAAACTCGAACATCGTGACGACCGGCCCGGGCAGAATGTCGGTCACACGCCCGGCTACCTTGAATTGAGCGAGCGTCTCCTCAAGCCGAGACGCTTGGGCCTCCAGCTCGGTCTCGTCCACATCCTGCTGCTCCGATGGGGCCGACTCCAGCAGATTCAACGCCGGCAGATCGTAGGGTTCCGGCTCCTTTTGGATCAGACGCCTGACGCTGACCACTCGCTCTACACGCTGGCCTTCGGGTTCAGGCGGAACACTGTCGTGGATCCGCCGAGACGACTCGTCGCGAACACGAAGTTCGGCATGGACAACTCCCCGACCGGTGGCGCCGCACATGGAGTCAACGCGATCCGACGGGGGGACAAGCGAAGGCAGCAGGGAGAGATCTACATCGTCGTCGGTCTCGGACTCCTCGCCTCCCGGAAGTGAGTCGGGCGGGGGCTCTTCGCCACGGACGAGGTCTTGGGTCGGCGCGGCAGGCTCTAGCAGAGCATCAATGTCGAGGCCCAGTTGTTCTCGGGTCGGACGCCGGACTCTCGATGCGGTGCTAACCCCGGTCTCATGGTCAGTTGCCCCCGCTTCGCCCAAGAGCGTCGAGTCATCAGCACGGTCCTGCTCAACAGCACCAGCGACAAACGCGGGCCCCTCCAGGTCAGGGTCGCTCACCTCCAACTCAGCAGCTTCTCCGAGCACCTCCAGGTCGCGTCCATGCCGCGACTCGCCGGTGAGCCCCAGTTCCTCGTCGAGACGCCTCTCTTCCAGCTCGGCGAGGCGCTCCTCCCTCTGCCACCGACGCTCCTCTCGAGCCAGTTCTCGTTCCTCACGCCAATCTTCGAAAGAATCACGCATGCCCTCGACGACACCTACGTGGAAGGAGCGCAGACGCTCCCGTCCTCCCACCAGAATTGAGCCAACCAAGCCCATGACAGGCAGCATCAGGCGACCCGCGAGTCCAAACAAAGACCGGGTCATGGGCAGGAGTTGAATGCCGAAGCCAATACGCGCCGCAACAAGGAGACCGGTGACCCCGATGACCCAGGCGCCCCCAGTCGACACCTGGTGGGTCAGAAGCGCAACAAGACCACGACCCAGAACTCCGCCCCCAGCGACCACAGCCCCCCGAAAGAGAACGGCAGGAAAAATCAGCTGAACCAAGATCGAGAGAGAGACGCCCACCCCAGCGAAGCCGATCACCTCACCGAAGCGCACACGTCGGCTACGATCCACCAGCAAAGCGAGCCCGCTCAGGAAGCCCATCACGGGCAAGGCGAACACCGTCATGCCCAGCAGCTTGATGCCGGTCGCAGCAAGGCTACTGCCTAGGGGCCCCACCCAGTTGTGAATCTTTCCAGCACCCGCCGACGCATCGCCCCACTTGGGGTCCAGCGGATGGAAGGACAAGAGACTGAGCAGCAGTAAGACCGCCACTCCCCACACAGCCAGGCCCAGCAACTCTCGCCGAAGGCTTCGGCTCTCCTGGGCTCCCATGGCGACACCACCGGAAGACGACTTCTTCCCACGGCCGGAAGAGCCCTTGCCCCGAGTCGCACGCTTCTGCGCACCGCCTCCCGGAGGCAGACGTGACTTCTTGGCGCGACCCCCTCGAGAGGTCGCTGCGGAGCTTGGTGGCGGCATCGCCGAGGAGGGACCTCCCTAATTCTCTAGAGAATGCGGTAGTTTAACGGTTGATGTCAAAGTCTTTCGCTTTCTACCACTTAATTTAACGGTAGAAATATTGATACTTGGCACTCGAAACTGTTCCTACGCAAGCAACCAGTTGCGCTCGCGCCAGGCCTTCGACTCTTCGCTGATCGGCCACTCCTCGACCGAGAAGGGGGAAGAATCCGTCGCCCATGGGGTCTCCACCGCTCGCCTAACCATCGCCCGCCCACGTGGAGCTGAACCGAGTTCGCTGGGAGCTAGGCAAAGCTGCGGGCTAGAGGCCCCACGAGAGGCAACCGGAGGCCAGGGAAGCTAGCTATCAGGGGGGGCGGGACGTTCCCTAGGTCGGGGAGCCAGGCGTGCTAGTCGTCGAAACCGAGGGAAATCCTGAGCGTGACACGGTTGTCGATGTACTCGCCTTTGTCGTCGCTGCTCGGGTTGACCGCCGAGAAGCGGTAGTCAACGGCCACGTCCAACCAGGGCGTGATGATGACCTTGATACCGCCACCAGCCGCCCACTGGTGCTCTTGGCGGTCGAGCCAACCCTGAATCTGACGGTAGGTATACGAGAAGCTGGCGTTCGGCGCGAGACGGCCGAAGAAGAGGCCGCTGTACTTGAAGTAGCCTTGGGTCTCCGCGATGTTGTCTGCGAAGTACCGGAAAAGGAAATCGCGTCGGAACCCGAGAGCCAGGCGCTGCGTCAAGACCGGCCTAAGCGCGAACTCAACCCGCGCCAACAGGCCATCAGGACCGGTCAGGTTAGAACTCTCATTATCTTCCCCGTAGTAGACACCGCCGTATCCGCCCATGGCCATGAAGGACACCTTCTTGGTGATGTCTCCACGGAGCCCTAACAGCGCGCGAAAGAAGGTTCCCGGCAACTGGGGGTCGGTCCCGTGCTGCGCCGTATCTTCATCGTAGGGACCCCAGAGGATGCGACCCAGCTGGCCCGTAAATACGATGTGACTTCGAGGAAAGAAGCGCCAGTCGACGCCCAGCTTGCCCGACACTTCATGACGGTTTCCCAACACCACGGGGTCGGGATCAAACAAGCGGCGAGGATAGTAACTGCGGGCCCAGTTCCACTCCCCCCCAGGCTTAATGTGAAAGGCTCCGGTGGGCCGCAGAGCGATCGCTATGGGAACCCCAACACCGAGATCCTGCTCCACGTTGTCGCCGGCAGCACGAGCTCCGTCCTCGTCGCCATCACCCCAGCCCGCCGAACTGGGCCGGTTGTAGAGCTGTGGGGATATCTTGAAGCCGAACTTTCCGGTGCGGTTGAGATCAACCGAGGTGCGAACTCCGAACTCGTTGACGAGTCTAAGATCGTCGTGGTTGATTCCAGGGCCACGATTGACATTGAAATAGGTGAAGCCGCGCCAATAGGTCGACAATTCCCATCGAAAGTTTTCGCCCGGATATACGAACTCGAACTGAGGCCGGACGGCCAGGCCGAAGTCCGCTTCCGGATTTAACTGAGCACGGTAGACGTTCGAATCATAGACCAGGACAACGTTGACACTGGGCCTGAACACCAGGTCGCCAATCGGCACACCCTCTGTCTTGCCCGCTGCCGAAGCCGGAGTGGAATAGAGAGACGAGGCGGCTAGAACGACCAGGCCGCACAGCGCAAGAAACCCCATCCTCCCCGTCGTCTTGCTCAACTTCTACACCCTCAGATCTCGTACGCCGCCGACAAATAATCCATCCAGTACCGTCAATAAATCACAGGGACGAAGAACCTCAGCGGGCCCATCGCTGGGCCCAGTCAATCAGACGTCGCCTTCTGTCCGAATCAGTCCGTACCGTTCAAATCCTTCAATTAATTTCGGAATGGCGAGGCATCGGGCGGCCGAGAACTCCCACTCGCTGCTGCACCAAAGGAAGCATCCCCCTCGGTGCTCCCCCCCTCCACGTTCACCACCACTCGAGTCTGACCTGAGGAGACAAGGCCCACCTGCCCCACACACGCATCGGCCTCAGCAGCAACAGTGCCCCCTTGCTGTTGGGCGATGTAGACCTTCCGGTAGTTGTGCTCTTGCAGATCAAGGTTCTCTCGGGCCACA
>PBPL01000185.1 GCA_002724675.1 Deltaproteobacteria bacterium
AACGCACCGTGATCAGTTGGCTCGCCATCGCCCTGCTCTCAGCCGTCGCGGCCTGTGCCGTGGTGCTCGTGACCCTGCACCTTCGGTATCCCGAGCTCCGCTGGGACTGGAGCTCCATCGACACCGACGATGTGGACTTTCCCGCCAGCTTCGTGTGGGGAACGGCGACAGCAGCCCACCAGGTAGAAGGCGGAATGCCCGCCAACAACTGGACCTGGTGGGAGGAGCAGACCGACAAGCGAGGTCGACCCCGGATCCACGGTGGAGCCCGATCGGGCGCCGCCGTTGAGCACTTCAGCCGCTACGGGGACGACATTCGGCGCATGCGGGACGAGCTGGGGGTCGAGAGCTATCGATTCAGCGTCGCCTGGTCTCGGATCGAGCCCGAAGAGGGACGCTTCGACCGCGCAGCGCTCGACCACTACAGCCGGGTCATCGACACCTTGCTCGAAGCGGGCATCACGCCCATGGTCACGCTGCATCACTTCACTCACCCCTTGTGGTTCGAGCAAAAGGGCAGCTTCGAGTACAAGCAGAACCTGGATCACTTCGTCCGCTTCTCCCGCGAGGTCTTCTCCCAGTACGCGGACCGGGTCCCACGCTGGTGCACCCACAACGAGCCCGGGCCCTTCGCGGTCATGGGCTGGGGCCTGGGCGCCTTCCCGCCGGGGGTCCGGTCGCCCTCCCGCTTCGTGAGAGTGCTCGCCAACCTGATGCACAGCCACGACCGCGTGACACGCAGTCTCAAGGCGATGCCTCACGGTGACTCGGTGGAGATCGGACTGGTGAAGAACATCTTCCAGTTCGAGCCCTGGCGCCGCTGGAATCCCCTCCACTGGGGTCTCGCTCGGGTCCTAGAAGACGTCTACAACGACTCCATCCTCGGCTACCTGCGAACCGGCACCTTCCGCGTTCGAGTGCCGGGGGTGCGCTACAGCGAGAAGATCTCCGACGGCCCGGCCCCGGGAGACTTCGTGGGCCTCAACTACTACAGCCACCTGCTCGTGACTCCCTTCACCTCGACAGAGCCACCCTTCGAGACCTTCGCCCGCCCCGGCGATATCAAGGTGGACATGCCCTACTGCATCTACCCCGAGGGCTTCTACCGGGCGCTCAAGCAGATCGCCCAGGTGGGCAAGCCCATCTACATCACGGAGAACGGCCTGCCCGACGATCGAGATGACCGGCGCGCGCACTGGATCAAGACCTACACCTACGCCATGAGTCGGGCGATGGCCGAGGGCGTGGATGTGCGGGGCTACCACTACTGGTCCCTACTGGATAACTTCGAGTGGGCCGAGGGCTGGGATCCCCGCTTCGGACTGTTCGGAGTCGACTACGACACCCAAGAGCGGACGCTCCGCCAGGGTGCGCAACCCTTTGTGGAGCTCGTGCGCAAGACACGAGCCAAACGTGATGGCACCCAAGAAACCTCTGCGTAGCGCCTCCTGGTACGGCAAGGCCGACAAGGACGGCTTCATCCACCGCTCTTGGATGAAGTCCCAAGGCCTCCCCGACGACGTCTTCGACGGTCGACCCGTCGTAGGCATCTGCAACACGTGGTCGCAGCTCACTCCCTGCAACGCTCACCTGAGAGCGCTGGCCGAGCACGTGGCACGCGGGATCTGGGAGCAAGGCGCCCTCCCCGTCGAGTTCCCCGCCATGTCGCTGGGAGAGACGCAGATGCGCCCCACAGCCATGCTCTGGCGCAACCTGCTCGCCATGGAGGTGGAAGAGTCCATCCGAGGCAATCCGCTGGACGGGGTCGTGTTGCTCGGCGGCTGCGACAAGACGACCCCAGGCCAGGTCATGGGCGCCTGCAGCGTGGGTCTGCCTTTCATCGTGGTCAGCAGCGGCCCCATGCTCAGCGGCCGCCACCGCGGGCGCCCTCTTGGTTCTGGAACCGACGTCTGGAAGCTCAGCGAAGGCCTTCGGGCAGGCGACATCTCAGAGGCTGAGTTCAACGCTGCCGAGCGCTGCATGTCGCGCAGTGCCGGAACCTGCATGACGATGGGCACGGCCTCGACCATGGCCTGCATCGTCGAGGCCATGGGCCTCGCGCTGCCTGGCAACGGAACGCTGCCAGCAGTGGATGGGCGACGGGCAGAGCTTGCCCACCGAAGCGGACGACGCATCGTGGACTTGATTCACGAGGATCTTGGGCCCGAAGCACTGCTGACACCGGCCGCGTTCCGCAACGGGATCCGCGCCGTGGCAGCCCTGGGCGGCTCCACCAACGCTGTCGTTCATCTGCTCGCCATCGCCGGTCGAATCGGTGTGGACCTATCGCTCGAAGACTGGACTCAAGTGGGCCGAGGAGTGCCCACTGTGGTCGATCTGATGCCGTCGGGCCGGTTTCTCATGGAGGACTTCGACGCCGCTGGCGGCATGCCCGCGGTCATCGACACCCTGCGAGGCCACTTCGAGCTGGAAGCCAACACCGTGGACGGGCGCAGTCTAGGAGCCATCGCGGACGCTGCCGAGCGCTTCCTCGTTCAGCCAGCGGGCGGAGGCGATGGCTCGGGAGAACACGTAATCCGCGACCCCGCCGAAGCATTGTGCGAGGACGGTGGTCTTCGAGTGCTTCACGGCAACTTGGCGCCCGACGGTGCCATTCTCAAGCCCTCTGCCGCCAGCCCCGAGCTCCTGAGCCACACGGGTCCAGCGGTCGTCTTTACGAGCATCGAGGACTTCCGGGCACGCATCGACGACCCCGATCTCGATGTGAGCGCGGAGAGCATTCTGGTCCTACAAGGCTGTGGACCGCGCGGCTATCCGGGCATGGCCGAGGTGGGCAACATGGGCCTTCCCAAGCGCCTCTTGGAGGCCGGGGTGAGAGACATGGTCCGCATCAGCGACGCGCGCATGAGCGGAACGGCCTTCGGAACAGTCGTGCTGCACGTCGCGCCCGAGGCAGCCGTCGGGGGCCCCTTGGCCCTTGTCCAAGATGGCGACACCATCACGCTGGATGCAGAGGCCGGCCGGCTGGAGCTCCACGTGGACGATGCGGAGCTCGCGCGCCGGAAGGCCGCTTGGGTCGCTCCAGCCGCTCCACCCAGCCGGGGTTGGGCTCGGCTCTACGTCGACCACGTACAGCAGGCTGATCGTGGCTGTGACCTGGACTTCCTCGTGGGGAAGTCCGGCTCGGATGTGCCCAGGGAGTCGCACTGACCCATGAAGTTCCCTTCCCTCCAAGACCGGGTTGTCCTCGTCACCGGCGGCGGCGCTGGCATCGGCGAAGCGCTCGTCGAAGCGTTTCTAGAGCAAGGCGCTCGAGTCGCGTTCTTTGACCGTGCCATCGAGCCTTCAGAGAGCCTGGTGGACCGACTGGGGGGCAAGCCCCTGTTCGTGCCGCTGGACCTTACCGACGTCGAGGCCATCCGAGCGGGCGTGACCCGAGTCGAGGAAGAACTCGGCCCAGTGCAGGTGCTCGTCAACAACGCCGGTTGGGATGAGCGCTGCGATATCGAGGACATGACTCCCGAGTTCTGGGACCTGGTCCAGGGCATCAATCTCAAGTCCTATGTCTTCACCACCCAGGCGGTCTTGGCTGGAATGAAGTCCACAGGCAGCGGCAGCATCATCAACATGGGCTCCACTTCTTGGCGTCTAGCCATTGGCGGCATGCCCGCCTATACATCTGCCAAGGCCGGCATCGAGGGTCTCACGCGAGGCCTCGCGCGCGACCTGGGCGGCCATGGCATACGTGCGAACGTGATCCTCCCCGGCTGGGTGATGACCAAACGTCAGCGAGAACGGTGGGTCACCCCCGAGGCCCTGGCCGAGACTCTCGAGCGCCAGTGCGTGCCACTGGAGCTTCAAGCCACCGACATTGCTCCGACGGTACTCTTCCTGGCCAGCGATGCGGCGCGCGCGGTGACCGCCCAGTCCTGGTGTGTCGACGGAGGTGTCACATGAACTCATCCCCCCTCACCCAGGACACACCCAACTCACGGGTACCGGCCACAGCCGTGCTGCTCGGCGTGGACTGGGGAAGCACCGCCGTCCGCGCGACCCTGCTCGACGGCGTCGGCAACGTGGTGGGTTCGGACCGTCTCGATGCGGGAGTTCGCTCGGCCCGGGGCAGGGCCTGTGAGCAAGTGTTCGATCTTGTCACTGCCGCGTGGATGGACAGCCTCAGCAGTCTCCCCGTGCTCCTCACCGGGATGGTGGGCAGCGCCCAGGGCTGGCGAGAGGCCCCTTACGTCAACTGCCCAGCCGACCTCGAAGCCGTCGCGAAGAATCTCGTCGAGGCGCCCCGCCCCAACACGTGGATTGTTCCTGGAGTCATGGGCGAGGCCGTGTCGGGAGCGCCCGACGTCATGCGGGGCGAGGAGACGCAGCTGATTGGCCTGGAAGGCGATGGCACCGTGCTGTTGCCCGGAACCCATACGAAGTGGGCCGAGATCCGAGATGGCTCGATCGCCCACTTCACGACCTGCATCACGGGCGAGACATTCGAGTTGCTTCGGGATCCGGGGCTGATCGGCTCCGTCATGTCGGGCACCGTCCTCGACGAGGCCGCGTTCCAGCGTGGTCTCGAGGACCTCGAGCGGCCAGGTGGGCTGCTGCATCACATCTTCACCGTCCGAAGCCGCGCGCTGCTCGGTGATCTGGAGTCGGCGGCAGCCTGGTCGTATGCCTCAGGCCTGCTGATCGGATCCGAGGTGGCGGCGATGACGCGAGCGCTAGACCTGGACGAGCCCGTGCGCATTGTTGGCTCGGCCACGCTGTGCGAGCGCTATCGGTGCGCCCTCGAGGCCCGTGGGATCCAGTCGGAGTGCATTTCTGGCCAGGACGCGGCGAGCCGCGGCCTTGTTCGCATCGCCCAAGCGGCCGGATTGGTCGGAGCATAGGGTGATGAACCGGCCAAGTCTCGAAGAGGCCCTCGAAGAGCTCCCTCTCGTCGCGATACTGCGCGGTGTGCAGCCATCCGAAGCAGCCGCGGTAGCAACAACACTCGTGGATGTGGGCTTCCGCGTCGTCGAGGTGCCTCTCAACTCCCCTGCCCCCCTGGACAGCCTTCGGGCCATGGTAGAGGCCGTGGGTAGCCGCGCAGTGGTCGGTGCAGGCACCGTGCTGTCGGCCGAGGATGCCCGGGAGGTGGCCCGAGCGGGCGGGTCCATCGTGGTCGCACCCAACACCAACCCCGTGGTCGGGCAAGCCTGCGCAGAGGCTGATGTGGGCTGGGTCCCAGGAGTCCTCACCCCCACAGAGGCCTTCGCGGCCCTCGAAGCGGGTGCACAGGCCCTGAAGTTCTTCCCTGCCGCTGCGGCGTCACCGGCCGCGCTGTCCGCGCTGCGCACTGTGCTGCCGACCGATGCGCGCGTTCTCGCCGTCGGCGGTGTGGCCGCTGCAGATCTCGACACATGGTGGGCCGCTGGGGCGCGTGGTTTCGGGATCGGCGGTGCGCTCTACCGTCCTGGCCGCAACCTGGACGACCTACGCCAGCGCGCGCTGAAGCTCGTGGATGCTGCCCGACACCTCCAGGAGCCCGGTCGTGCCGGCTGAACCACGCATCGTCCTCGAAGCGAGAGACCTGCTGGGAGAGGGTCCCATCTGGGACACACCGGCCCAGGCGCTCTACTGGGTCGACATTCACGGCCGAGCTATCGAGCGCTATCAACCCGAGACAGGCAACCACCAACGCTGGGACCTCCCTGTTCGGCCGAGCGCCCTCGCCCGATGCGCGGGTCGAGAGTCACTGCTGGTCGCCGCCGAGCACGGCCTGGGCTTCTTCGAGCCCGCAACGGGTGAGTGGACCCCATGGCTCCAGCTGGAAGACCCGGAAGCCCTGCCCGGCAACCGCACCAACGACGGCCGCTGCGGACCGGACGGCGCCTTTTGGATCGGCACCATGCACGATGATGTGGCGGAGCGATCGGGCAGCTTGTACCGAGTCGATTCGACAGGTCGAGTCGAGGTCGTCCTGCGAGATCTGGGCATCCCCAACACACTGGCCTGGAGCAGCGACTGGTTCTACTTCGGAGACTCACTGGACCAGGTCGTCCGTCGCTACACCTACAAGCTGGACATGGCACAAGCCTCGGGCGAGCCGCTGTTTGCGCTCCCTGCCGGGGACGCCTGCCCGGACGGCTCAGCCATCGACGATCAGGGCCGACTCTGGACCTGCATCTGGGACGGCAGCCGCCTGGACTGCCACGCGCCCACCGGCGACCTCATTCGCAGCGTCGCGCTGCCCGTACAGAGACCGACATCCTGCGCCTTCGGCGGACCCAATCTCGACCGGCTGTTCATTACGTCTTCGGGCAAGGACCTGCCAGCTCCCAACGGGGCGTTGCTGGCCATCGATGGGCTGGCTACCGGGCTCGAAGAGCCACTATTCGGCTGAGACGATTGCGGCTCAACGCCGGGACGCGGCTCTCTCTGACCGCTCCTTGACCCAGCGGGTTCCGTCCTTCAGGGACTTCTTGGTCAGCAGCCTGACCAGCCAGTCGGGTACGCCCCGTGCCTTCATCTGCGTGGAGTAGTCCAGCCGTGTCAGCGGGGGGTTGGCGCTCACCTGCTCCACCCTCCAGTAGCCCACCATGTCCTGAACATCGCTCTTGCGTGAGTAATCAAGCGTCCAGGCCATCCAGCCCTCGTCGCGCTTGACCGTATTGACGGTGTAGAGGCCCTTCTTGATGCCCATGACCGACATCTGCATGTCCACGTACAGGTCATCACCGGAGCGCTTGTAGACCGTACAATCCGTCACGTTGTTGACCCAGTCGGGATAGCGGTCGTAGGACAGGATCGTGTCCCAGACGACCGTGGCCGGCGCCTCCACGAGATTGACCGCGACGCCCCAGCCGTCCTCCTCGCTCCGCACATAGCGCTGCACCGTCTCGCCGTCGTCGACCTTCGACCTCTCGTCAGAGGTCAGATCGAGTGCAGCCGGCAAGCCAGTAATGGGCTTGAGGAGTCCCTGGTTGGGGTGCGGAACGCTCGGGTCCCCAGCCAATGCGGGGGACGCCAGAAGGAGGAGGCAGAGGATGAGGCGCTTCATGATGACCATTTATCTACTGATGAGTAGATTTAGTCAAGTACATTTCGGACGAAGTCTCTCCACCGGTTACTGGGCCAACAATTGGGCTGCCGCATAGGCCACGGGAACCGAAGGATCCATCGCTGCCGCAGTGGCGGCGGCCTTCAGTTCCGCATGCTCTTCCAGGTCCCAGGCGGCCAGAGCGCGCCAAGCCGAGGCCCGGATCTTCGGCGGACTCTTGGTCTCCTGTGCCGCCGACAAGAGGTAGCGAAGGCTGCTGTCGTCGGGCCAGAGCGATAGCGCTTCGAGGGCGCGTCCTTGAACGATCAGGCGAGGATCGTTTTGCGCAATCCACAGCAGCGCGGCACGCGCGCCACGGGTCTGGTTCAGCGTGGCACGACTGGGGAGGTCCTCGGTGTGCCTGGCCAGCAACAAGCCGACCACGGTGTCGACAGCATCGGGCCGCTCCGGACCCGCGCCCGCCCGAGCGGGCATGGTGTGATGTGACTCGGTCCGGCTCTCGCCAGAAGCGAGCCGTTCGTCGGACGAGTGGCGAGAGGGCACGCCAGGACTATCGGGAGCATCGTCCTGCCCCGCAGCCGACGCTCCTGGGGACGAGTCCGAAGGCAGAGGCTCGGAACAACCCACCAGGGCAGCACTGCCCAGAAAACACACGACGAAACAGAGAGTTCGGAGCTGGGTCACGGTTGGTCCTCCAGAGGTGAGCCGAGCTGGTGCGTTGGGAGCCACTGCATCACTCCCAGGCCGGACTCACGGCGAGCACATCGGCCTGGTAGGGGCTGATCTCTGCCTGGCTCCACCCGCCGGAAGCCGCCCAAAACATGAAGTTGTTGCCACCGAACGCGCTGCACTCCAGCGGGTCCAGCACGCCATCCCCGTTGGTGTCGGCCCCAAGAGGGCACTCCGGGGTATCGCCGATGGGATCGTGGAGACTTCCGTCACTCTCCGTGGTGTGGAAGAGACCGATCTGGTGCCCGATTTCATGGGCCAGTGTGTCCGCCAGGAACTGCGCCATCACAGCGCCTGTCCAGTCCCTGTGCCCATCCACCGAGACAACGACCCCAGAGGACGCTGTGCCCTGGACACCCATCGCACCTGGGATCCCCGAAGCGATTCCGAGCAAGGAGCCATCCAGGAAGTCGGCGATGAAGTAGGCGTTGATGCTTCTCGAGGCGCAGTCGACCGTCGTGGCACGGAGCGCATCGATGTCGGCCCCTTCGCTCTCGATATAGGCCCCGGCAGTTGTCGACACGACCTCGTAATTGACGTCACCCAGCGAGCCTGCACCGTTGCTTCCCAGGATCGAGTCCACGAGGTCCACAGCGGGAGCAAGATCGCCCACAGTCACGCCCGCTCCATCGACGATCACCACGTTCAGGTCCCACTCAGCGGACGGCACGCCACGCTGGGATCGCACATGTAGGAAGCCCTTCTGGCCGACCTTGTTTTCGTGCAGGGCGATGGGCCGAACCGCAAGGCACCCCGGCGTGGGGGCTGTCGACTCATTGTTGGGCAGCACCCAGCCGCCGCCCACGTTGGCAAAGTGCTGGAGCGGCACCGTGCCCCATGCCGGACCAGCCACACCAGTCCAGTCGAACAGCACATCTCCGTCCAACTCGACGTAGGCAAAACCTGTCGTCGCAGCGTCCCCGTCCACAGTGAGCGCCAGACTCTCGATGTCTGGGGGGACGGTCAGGTAGACCCAGTCACTGTAAGAAGAATCGCAAGCAGAGCTGTAGTTCCAGTCCAGCTCCACAGACTCCAGAGAGTTGGCACCAGCCACGCCGATCTCGGGCGCATTGGGGGGGCAGACTGGTTGCAGCGAGGGGCAGTTGAAGCCGGCCGACCCCGTGCCACCCAAGTAGTCCGACCCGCAGCTGACCCCGAGAATCGGCTCGTCGTCGTCGTCGTCGTCGTCGTCGTCGCCATCGCTGACGGCGGTGTCGTTGTCCCAATCAATCGTCAAGACATAGTCGGCAGGCTGGCCATCCCAGCAGGCCACCATGAACACGGTGTCTCCCGACAGGGTCGTCGACCCGACCTCCGGGCCGCTGTAGCCCCAGCTATAGAGCTGCAACAGTGAGGACCCCGAGGCATCGGCCACCCACACATCCAGATCGCTGGAGCCACCCACCCAAGACAGCTGGACGGTCGCCTGACTTCCACACGAAGACTGCACAACGAACCAGTCCTCTTCGCCGGTCCAAGTGCTGCCGTCGTTGGCGCAGGAGGAGATGGTTCCGCTGATGACAATGTCACCACCGGAGGGGTCAAACGTATTGGGGCTCCCCCAGAAATTGTTGGGCTCGGCTTCGGACACGGAGACGAGAGGCCCACCACACACCGCTGCGGAATTGCCGTCATCCCCTGCGGTGTCGTCGTCGCTATCCGTGTCGTCGTCGCTACCCGTGTCATCGTCGCTGCCCGTGTCGTCGTCGCCTGCGTCATCGTTGGATGGATCGTCACCGTCGGGGTCGTCCTCGACGGGGTCGTCCTCGACGGGGTCGTCCTCGACGGGGTCGTCCTCGACGGGGTCGTCCTCGACG
>PBPL01000186.1 GCA_002724675.1 Deltaproteobacteria bacterium
GAGTTGGATCAGCGGGTGTCCCGCTGGGCCATAGAGACAGGGCGTCCGCCTTTGGGAGTGGCGGTGCAGGACGTGCTCGACGCCCGGAGTCAGCTCCGTCAGAGCCTGAAGGTGGACCCGGCCGGCATCGGCTTCGTGGGCATTGGCGCTGGCGCCCTTCCTGCCCTGTGGGCTGCGGTCCTGGTGGGAGAGGGCGGGCCAGTGGTCCTGGTCGATGCGCCGGTGACCCTCTACTGGGATGGTCCGAAGCCGACGGGGGAAGGGGACAGCTCGGTGGTTGCTCGAGACCCTGCTGCACTGCAGGCGCCCTGGCCAGCGTGGCTGATGCCGTCGGTGGCTGGCGGTGCAGCTCTCGATCCCTGGCTGGCGGCCCGAACTCTGGGCGACCGGGTTCGGTGGCTTCGGCCCAGGGGAGGGGATGGTCAGCTCTGGACCGAACACCTGCCCATGGGTGCGGTGATGGATGCAGACAAGGAGCTCTTCTTGCCGCTGCACTGAAGCTGCTTTTTGGTGCAGCGTTGGAACCGGCAAATCGTTATGCTTGAGCCTTGTCCAGTTCATGTGTCCGGTCATGGGAAGTCTGTATGAGTTCGTTTCGTTTCCTACGCATCCTGTTCGTTTCCTTGTTGCTTGCCTTCGTTTCCGGCTGCGGGGAGTCCCCGTGTCCGGACGGCCAGGCCCGGACCAATGCCGGGGAATGCAGTGATATTGGCGCTGACGACGACGACGCCGGTGATGACGACGACGCCGGTGATGACGACGACGACACCGGTGATGACGACGATGACACCGGTGATGACGACGATGACGACGACACCGCCGATGACGACGACTCCGGCGATGACGACGACACCGGTGACGACGATGACGACGATGACGACGACGATGAACCCCCGTTTTGGCACGTTAATGCCACGTTCACGATGACTGTGGCGCCCGGTTCCCTGGGGGATGGGGATGACTCGGCGTCGGCTGGCGCTCGCGATCGAGTTCCTACTGGTGACGATGATGATTCATGGGAACCTGAGCCACAGCAAGTCACCGCTGAATACACGTTCAGCTACTACGGCCTGGTCGATGGCATACCCACTGATCTTTATTGTGATCAGCGGATTGATGCGACGGGAGAGGCGGTCTTCGGCCCCGATCTCGTGCCCGATGCCGGCTGCAACAACTGTACTGGCTACATCACCATGGATCCCACAACGGTCAACGATGTCTCGGATCCAGGCAGCAATCCCACCGATTGCGATCCCTTGGAGTTGAATGATCTGGGATTCCAGTTACTGGATCCGCAGGGTGGGGAGCCAGTCGACGTGTTCAACAGCAGCTTTGGCATGCATGTCCTGACGCCGTTGGCCGAGGGTGGCGTTGGAGACTTCCTGTCCATGGCGCTCGTGGATGCGGATGCCATGCACACGCTTGGCCTCTACCTTGCACAGGGAGTCGGAGCAAGCCCTCCTGGCTTCTCGGCAGCGGACATGCAAGCTACGTTGGATGTGGACGGTCTGGAGTTGAGCCATGCGGGCTATGTGGACAACGTGACTGGCAGCTACGCGGATCACACTGGGTTGAATGAGATGGCCGCTAGCGCTGGTGGAAGCTCCACGTGGTTGGGCTTCTGGCAGATCTCCAGGGACCCTGCCGAGAACACCCACGACGCAGCCGACATGAACGGTGTCTACGGGGGGCAGATGATCTGGTGGCCTGCCCTGTTTCAGTGAAGCAGGGGCGTTGGGCCTGAACGGGGCTTACTCGGGAGCTTCTGTTGTGCGGTAGGCCCAGATCAGCACGGAGGCCGCCACGACCTCGATCACGAAGAAGAACACCATCAACGGGGGGGCCTCGGCGGCGAGGGCCATGCCCAGCAGTCGGCAGGCGCCGAAGCCGGCGATGGCTAGTGCTGCGGCGAACAACGACGGGCGGTACCAGCTGGGCTTGCCCTGGGCGATGAAGAAGAAGGCGGCGAGGCCCAGCTCCAGCCCCCCATAGGTGGCTCGGACGTCGATGACGGCCTCCTGGGTGGTCAGCTGGATGCCGATGCCCTCGAGCGCGGTGGGTATCGTGAACAGCCAGGCCCCGAAGAACAAGAAGATGGCCCCACTGAGGAGGACCAGAATGCGGTCGCGGTTCCAGGGCATGTGTGCTCCTTCTAGCGGGTCCCTCAGCCCTCGGCTCGGGCCCGCTTCTGCTCGTCGGCAATGCGCTTGCGCAGTGACTTCCTGAACTCTTTCGCCTGCGGCCCCAGCGCCCGGTCTGCTGCTTCCTTGAAGCGATTGGCGGCTCCGGAGTGGTCGCCCGTAGCGCTGAGCACGGTGCCCAACTGCTCCAAGAAGCGAAGCTCACGGTTCCGGTCGCCCGCCTGCTGAACCAGGCTCAGCCCCCGCTCCAGGAGGCTCTGTGCTCCGCTCAGGTCTTCGGTCACCAGGGCCAGCTGGCCCTGATGGAACAGCACCTCGGGCAGCAGGTTGCTCGCGTCGCTGTCCTGACAGGCTTGCTCAGCCCCCTTGAGATAGTTGAGCGCCTCGTCTGTCTTGCCAGCCATCGCCGCGAACATCCCGCAGTGGTAGAGGTCGACGGCCTCGCTGCCAGGCCCCCCTTGGCCGCCGGCCGCAGCCAGCTCCCGACCTAACTCCAGGGCGTGGCGCGCCATCTCGTAGGCTGCCTCGCCGTTGCCTCGCGCAGCTTCGGCTTGGCAGAGCAGCCTGGCTGCCGCTCGCTCGCGGGGGGGCGTTCGCAGGGCGCGGCTCATCTCCAGGGCTCGCTCCAGGGTCGGCGCCACCTCCTTGGCCCGCCCCACCATCAGCGAACACTCGGACTGGTTGAGCATGGCCTCCAGCGACAGCAACAGGTTGCCCGCCTCCGTCGCCAGCTCGGCGGACCGCGCGAAGGCCTCGGCTGCAGCTGCCAGGTTTCGGCCCCGCTTCTTGAGGATGCCCTCGATGTACAGGGTGTGGCTCTGGACGGGCGGAATGTTGGAGGCCTTCTTGGCCTTTCGCAGGTAGGTCTCGACCGCTTTTGCGTCCCCCGCACCCAGCGCGATCATCGCCAGCTGGTTCAGCGTCTCGCCCGCCCGGGTGCTGTCGCCCAGATCGAGCAGCGTCGTCACCGCCGACTCACCCCGCGCTCGGGCCTCGTCGCCCTTGCCTTCCCGCAGCAAGATTCGGCAGTCCAGCAGCTCTAGGTAGGCCTGGGTCGACGCGTCGTCTTGTCTCTCAGCCCACGCTCGAGCCCGATTCACGGCCTTGCGGGCGCGCTCGAGGTCTTGCCCGTTGACCGAACGATCCGCTGTGCTGCAGTACAGGTAGCGCACCAGGCCGGGAGGGAAGGGGGAGTCGCTGAAGCGCTCGGTGATCTCGATGGCGAAGTCGCACAGCTCGGGCCGCTCCGCACTCATGGCCAGCGCCAAGAGATTGCGAGCCCCGCGGCTGTCACCGGCGTCCGTGTACAGCCTCGCGGCCCGAGGGACGTACTCCAGCGCTGCGGGCGCATAGGACTGCAGCAGGATGCGCGCCAGCTCGGCAGCCACCTCTTCCTGAGCCTTCTGGTGAAAGCCCTCTGGCGGGTTGTTGACGTACCACTGCCGGTAGAAGTCGTAGCGGAAGCGATAGGTCCAGGTGCCCAGGGCCTCGTGGTACCGGTCCTCTTCCACGAGCTGGGGCATGGCGTCGAGGGCGTCGTCGACCTCGTCTTCGCCGGCGTCCAGCCATGTGCGGATCAACGACGCCGTGAAGTTGCGTCCCTCCACCGCGGCCAAGTAGAGCACCTGCTCGAGCAGCTTGGGGGCTACGCGCCCCTCAGCCATCGGCTCGTCCGCGCCCTCATCGTCGTCTTCCTCGTTGGCGATGGGCACCAGCACCTCGAGATCCACATCGTCCAGAGACGATAGATGGAAGCCATCGTCGTCCCAGGTGATGGTCTCGTCTTCTTCCAGGGCGTCCAGGACCTCGTGGAGCGTCTCTGGGTGCCCGAGGCTGACCTCGTGAAGGTGCTTCGCGAGACCGTCCGGGAAATCATTGGGCCGGTACGTCTCTGCCAGCAACTCTCCCAGGTCATCGGCGGTGAGCGCCGGGCAGTCCACCACCTGGGCCTCTCCGAACAGGGAGTGCAGGAACACGGAAGGCCCGGGCTTCTCGTCGCCGGGCTTCTCGCCGTAGTGGTTGGTGCCCGGTGCCGCCAGGAACATCATCTTCCAGTTGCGGGAGCGCGCGCGGCCCAACAGGGCGGACAAGAAGGTCCAGAAGCCAGGGCTCGTGGCGGCGCCAATGTCGTGCAGATCGACGATCCAGTTGCACCGGGGTCCGAGCACGTCGAAGGTGTAGAGCAGGCTCGACCACGGGTTGCGCCGGGGCAGCTTGATCTGAAAGCTGTCGTTGCCGCTGTGGTCCCGCAAGGCCGTGATGTTGGCGGCAGTGTCACGGAGCCACTCGGCCACCTGGTCGTCGTCGCTAGCCGCTGCGGCCTCCTCGAGGCTCTCGCAGGGGTCGGTGTCGAAGGCCTCAGACCGAGCGAGGCCTTGGATTGCGGCGCCGAAGAAGCGCAACAGGGTACGCACCCCGTCGTCGCCTGGCTCGAAGTGCACCCGCACCACCGTAGGCAGCATCTCGTCTTCGCGGAGGCGCTCCAGGAACTGGGCCACGAGACGTCTCCGTCCGCTGCCCGCCAGGCCCCCGAGCAAGACCGAAACGGGGCCCTCAGAGCAGGCCTGTAGTTCCTTGTTCAAGGCTTCGATGACGGGACGGCGGCCGACAATGGGCCGATCGGATCGCTGGGTCACGGGGAACTCCGGGGACGCGCCCGTGGGGGCTTGGCTGCTCTCGAGGACCGGAATGGTCCAGAAGCGGCGCGATGATAAGGAAACAGCGGGGTAAGATCCACGACGCGATGCCGACCCGACGCCCTGGCTTGCTTGCCGCGATCCTCCTGAAGCTGACAATTGTGGCTTCGCTGTTTGTTTCTGTGGGGGCAGCCGTGGTGCCCGGTGCCGACCGGTTCGTGGGCCTGGAGGAGCGCTCAGAGGCCCTCTGCCCGGCGGACATGATCTACGTGCCGGGGGGGGCGTTCTTGTCTGGCGCTACCCGAGAGCAGGTGGGCTTGCCCGACTACGAGCCGGACATTTATCGGGAACCCCGGCCGCGTGGCACCTTCGAGACGGGCTCTTACTGCATGGACCGCTACGAGTTCCCGGGCAAGGGGCATCGTCCCCTGGCCGATGTGACCTGGGTGCAAGCTCGGGTGGCCTGCGAGGCCCGGGGTCGCCGCCTGTGCACCGAGAATGAGTGGGCCAAGGCCTGTGGGGGAGTCTTGGGCTGGCTGTACCCCTACGGAGATGTCCAGGTGCCGGGACTCTGCCACGCGGACGTCCAAGAGGAGGGGCAGTACGACCTGGTGGTCAACTCGGGGGTTCGAGACAGCTGTCGCTCTCCCTACGGAACCTACAACATGGAAGGCAATGTCTCTGAGTGGGTCGAGGGGCGCCGACCCGATGCTCCCTGGGACCGGTGGGTGCTGGGTGGGACGCTCTGGCCAGGGGTGTACGGCCGAGGCTGTCAAGCGCGTCATGCCCATCCGGCAGTGGCGCCTGTGGCGGGAGACGATGGCTTCCGGTGCTGCATCGAACCGGCGAGTAACCCATGAGACGATGTCGTTCTCAGCGCTCCGACGGCTTGGCCCTCCTGGTGCTGCTGGTCGGACTCGCCTGGCCCAGTCTGGCGGTCGCGGAGACTTGGCACGTTCCCGATGACTTCGCTTCGGTGCACGACGCCCTGAGTCATGCCGCTCGCTGTGACGTGGTGCTCGTGGGGCCTGGTACCTGGCAAACGAGCGTCACCGTCCCCGAAGGCGTTCGCTTGGTGGCGGACGGCGATCCCGACGAGGTGATCCTCGACGGAGGGGAGCCTGACGACGAGGGTGCCTACGTGGGCCAGGTGGTGATCCTGACCAATGGAGCCACCGTCGAGGGCTTTACACTGCGCCGGGCCAACGAGGCGGTGTCCATGACCGGGCTGTGGAGTGAGGTGCGGGGCAACATCATCGAAGAGGTCGGTGTCGGGGTCGCAGCGTACGGCTCAGAGGGCTGGATCGTGGGCAATCGCATCGAGGGGGCTTGGGATCGCGCCATCTACAGCAACGGCTCCCAGCTCTGGATCGACGACAACGAGATCGTGGGTGGAGAGCTGGGAATCGACATCGTGGACGGCGCCGGCCGCATCCTGAGGACCCAGGTGCGGGAGACCTCGCGAGGACTCAGCTTTCGAGACTCGTACATCGAGGTGACCCTCAGCACGCTGGAGGACAATGAGACAGGAGCCTTGCTGAACCGCGGTGAGGTGGTGGTGCAGGCCAGCACCTTCGTCTCCAACCTCGTGGGGGTCTATCTCATTGACTCTCCGGCTTACGTCCTCGACAACTACTTCGAGGACAGCGGCTACGCCATCTTGTCCGACTTCTCCTCAGCGACGATCGTCGCCAACGAGATCCACACATCGGACTACGTGGGCATCTCCGAGGGGCTGGGCAGCGAGTCCCAGGTCTCCAACAACCTGCTGGTGGACAATGCGGTGGGCATCGACCTGCAGCTCGCCGACTCCCACGTTCACAACAACGACTTCTTTGGGGGCCTCAAGGGCTTGGTCATCAGTGGCGGCGGAGCTCGGGCGATCAACAACCTGTTCGAGGGCGTGGCCGAGGTGGCCTTCGAAGGCATCGATGTGGACGACTTGCTGGCGGGCTTCAACTTGTTCTGGAGCAACACCGTGGACACCGCAGGAGCGGTGACTGATGGCAGCGAGCTGTACATAGACCCCCTCTATGACGATGACTACCAGCCCGATCAGAACTCGCCGGTGATCAACTTCGGCAACCCCAGCATCAACTACAACGACCCCGACGGCTCGCGGTCGAACGTGGGTCGCACCGGCGGTCCATTGCGAGACGACGCTTACATCGTCGAGCCTCCCTCTCCAGTGACCGTCGATGACCAGCCGTCCTACTCCATGGACGAGGCCACCGAGATGGTGATCTTCGTCGAGGGCATCCACATGTCCAACGACGATCCGGTCCGCTTCCGCTGGGATGTGGATCCCAACGACGGGTTCGAATTCTGTGACTCGTTTACCTCAGCCATCACCTTCGCTCCCGAGGACGACGGGCTCTACACCCTTCAGCTGAGGGCCACCGATGTGTTGGACAACGAGGTGATCCAGACGGTGGACGTGGAGGTCTACAACACGCCCCCTTCCATCGACTGGCGCTTCCTGGGCGCCCCCCTCTACGAGGGCGGAGAGTTGGTGGTCTGGGCGGATGCTTGGGATGCGGCATCGGCGGACACGGTGACGATCTGGATCGACTTCGAGGGCGATGGCGTCTTTGAGATCGAGAACCACGACACGGATGTGGACGGCCCGGTCGTGACCACCTGGCCTCTGGAGCAGAGCGGCGACTGGATGTCCACGCTGGAGGCCCGGGACGATGATGGGGGGGTCACCCAGGTGGGAGAAGAACTCTATGTGGAGAACCTCCCTCCGTTCTTGGTGGAGGAGCCGCCCGAGACCATCCAGCTGGGCCTGGAGCTGGGGTGGGTAGTGGCCACGGGGGATCCCTCGCCTCTCGATGTGGTCACGGTGTCTGTCGAGGAGGCTCCTGGTGACATGCGCATCAGCGGAGAGACGCTCCGATGGACGCCCACCGAAGAGGGCGTCTTCACGTACACGCTGGTGCTGCGCGACCAAGACGGGGGCCGTACCGACTCTCGACACAGCATCGAGGTGCTGCCTCTGGGCTCTCTGGCCTGCAACTGCTCGGTCTACGAAGGGGGGCGTTCTGCCGCCCAACGGAGCTGGCTCTGGGCCTGCTTGGCCCTGCTGATGGCTCAGGGCCTCACCCGCAGGAGAACTCCTGGTCGTCTCGGCTGAGGCTGGTCTGTTCCCTGGGGGGCTAGCTCGCTAGCGCCCCAACATCTGCGAGTACAGCGTCTCTGTCTTCTTGGCCATGGAGCGGATGTCGAAACGTTCTTCCACGCGCTTGCGGCCCTGGGCGCCCATACGCTCCCGCAGCTGGGGCTCTGCTGCCAGTCGTCCGATGGCCTGTGCCAGCGCGGCTGGGTCCGAGGGAGCTACGAGGAGTCCCGTTTGGGTGTCTTCCACAATCTCGGGGATTCCGCCCACGCGCGTCGCCACCACGGGCAGTCGGGCGGCCATCGCCTCGATCAGGACCAGCCCGAAGGACTCGGAGGCGACCGATGGGAGTACGAGCAGATCGGCCCCTTGGAGTTGTTCTCGGACCGCCTGGTGCTCCAGCCAGCCGGTGACCGTGACTCGGTCCGCGATGCCTCGCTCGCGGGCCCACCCCCGGGCTCGCTCGATCTCCCCGTTTCCGGTCATGCAGAGCGAGACACCAGGCCCGTCGCTCTGCTGCAGCTGCCGGACGGCCTCGAGCAGGTGGTACGAGCCCTTGGCGTCGTCGATGCGTCCCACGTACAGCACGCGGGCGGGACCGTCTTGTTGGCTCAGGCGCGGCCTGTCCTGGTCGAAGGTCAGAAGATCCACTCCGTTGTGAATGCAGCGAAGAGGGGTGTCGGTGAGATCTCGGTAGAAGGGGAGCCAGGTCTCGTTGACGCTCACGATGGCATCGGCAGCAGCCAGCTGGCTTCGGATCCAGGCCTGGATCGGCGCCGACGTGCTCGCATACCACTCGGGGGTGTGGGTGCCGTGAAGATGGAGCACGACCCGGGCTCCAGCCCGGCGGGTTGCCTGCAGGAGCAGCGCCTTGCGGTAGAAGGACGGTCCCCGTGCCACGTGCAGGTGGGCGATGGCGCCGCGGAGCCAAGCCCGGTTGCGTCCAATCCACACCAATGCCTGGGCGGTGGTGATGACCTTGCCGGTGTGGGCGCCGTCCCGAGTGGAGGCCAACACCCGCACGTCCATGGCGCCAAGGCCCCGCTGCACCCGCGCCAACTCGCCCACGATCTGGTGGATGCCGCCCCGCCCCTGGGGGCTGATGTGCACGACTCGTCGGGCCTTGCTCATGGTGATCTGGGGGTGTCCGTTCTGTCTGCGGGCGGAGGGGAGCAGCCGAGCTGCCTGTCCATGGGGGACCAGTCTAGCGCGGAGGGTTGGCTCGTCTCGTCTCGGAGGTCTCGGGAGGATCCATACCTGGAGCTGCCGGGGTGGCCAGCCCGCACCGTTGCACTACGCTGGGGTCGCGCCCCACAGCTCCGGCACCCATGGCCGCCCGGTCGGCTGGCGGACCGCTGGCCAGACCCTGGCAGCCGCGGCTGCTCTGCCCGGCGAGGCCCATTCCGATGCCGCGCGCTGTGGCTTTGCGGTCGTCACCCAGTCGCGAGAGGAGACCAAGCCAGAGCCCTGCTCTGTCTGGCGCAAAGACAGCGAGCCCCCACCCCAGATTCTCGTAGATACGGTCTCTCTCAACGCCGCTGCTGGGTTGGGTGGCGCGATCCTTCTGGATCCGGCCGAGGATCGCCGCAGGGTCGAGCTTGTGCTCCAGCTCGGGTGGCTCCAGGAGTAGGTCTTGCCCGGCCTCCATGCGCGTCACCAGGGAGAATCCACGCACGAGCGGCCCCCTCTCGCGGAGGAAGTCGTTGACGAGAGGGGCCGTCGGATAGGTGACGTGCCCGATCTCAGCTTCGACGTAACGCCCTGGGTGGTAGCTGGAGAACCCGCGCTCTCTCTCCAACGCTCCGATCCGGGCAGGGTCTAGGAGGGTCGCCTGGACCTCCACGCCGGGGGCGAGCCAGAGCACCACGACCGCCGCAGCCGCCAAGCTCAGACCGCGCCCACGCCCAGTGGTCAAGACCCGTCGTCGCACCTCAGCGACAGCGAGGCTCAGCAGCAGCAGCAGGCAGGGCCACAGGGGCAGCAGGTATCGGGCGTCCACGGACGGGCGTCGTGGCGCCAGGAACACCAGTACGGCGATGTGGAGCACTGGCCCCAGTGCGCAGAGGGCGAGCACCCGGCCGCGGTGGCTCCGGCCAGGCGCGCCGGTGGCCAGGCTCGGAAGCAGCGCGGCCAAGGCCAAGAGCAGCGCCAACGACAGCAGGCCATCGAGTCGCTGTCGTTGGGGTGGGCGCAGAGACTGGCCTAGGGCGGTGGGTCCCCAGGCGCGAATGGGCACGAGGTTGCGGAGGCTGGGCACCACGAGCTCGGCGGGCGCCTCGAGGCTCTCTGCCAGAAGATCGGCAGGCGCGTGGTCGGCTTCTTCTGTGACCGACGCCGCAGGGCTGCCCGTCAGGGCGCCGATGGCCACTATGGGAATGGCGATGCCCAAGGCCAGAGCTGCAGTCGTTGTGTGTCGCTGTGGGCTGCCCCGATCCCAGAGGAAGCCGATCGCCAAGGCCAGGCCGATGGGGATGGCCAAAGAGCTGAGTGCCATGGCGGCACCGAGGACGAGGCCCAGGGTGAGGCTGCGGCGCCAACTGTCCGACTGTGGGGAGGCGGCGAGAAAGGCTGCGACGCCCAAGATGGCGGCGGCTTCTGGGTGACTTCCCCAGGCCACGGAGGTGCCCGCGAGGTAGGTAGGAGGAGGGAACAAGAACAGCAGGCCAGCGATGCTGCCCGCTGCCAGGCCGCCCAAGCGAAAGGCTGCGCCGGTCCAGCCCACGAAGCCCACCACCGCGAAGAGGAGCGCCACCACCTTCAGCCCAAAGTAGCCCTGGGTGACCTGCAGGGGCACGACAAGGACGGCATAGAGCAGCGACACCAGCAGGAAGCCTCCGTGCGCGGCATTGCGGCTGTCTCTGCCCCACGCAAGCACGTCGGACAGCGAGGGAGTGCCCTCTTCCAGCCACTGATCCGCCAGGATCATGTGCTTGACCTCGGCCCAGTCCGGTGGGTGCACCTGGTCCGAGGCTGAGAGGATCAGCAAGAGGCGCAGAGCGACGAAGACAGCGACGCCCGCTGCGATCGGCCGCAGGGGGAAGGCCTTGGACTCAGTGGGAAGCAAGGACAGAGCCAAAACGGGAGCAGCGCTGCTCCCTTAGAACTTGGCCTGCAGGATCAGGTTCAGACCCAGCTGGCGACCTCGGGGCAGATCCAGGACCCGCTCTCCCACTCCCGTGTCGGGGTTCGTCTCCACTTTGCTGTTGTTGTAGTCCTGGGTGAACGACACTTCGCCGACGGCCACCAACATGTGGGACAGGTGCCACTTGAGGCTGGCCTTGACCGACAAGATTGTGAAGGGCTGCTCTCCAGTGGGCATGATCTCGTAGTCGTTTGCTTCGCGGATCACCTGGAGTTCTCGCTGACCCTCAGCGTCTTCAGGGGCGAAGAACGATGCGGGTTGCATGAGCCCGAAGACGAACCCTGGGCTCAGGTGGGCCTTCTCGATGTACCAGTCCCACCACAGCGCGCCGTAGATCTGGGGCGTCTGGATCGTGTCGTCCGCAAAGGACAGGTACGGGGTCAGCCCCGGCACGTTGAAGACGAGGAACGAGACGTCCCGGTAGACCACGTCGAGCCCCACTCGCATGTTCTTGAGGAAGCGGACCTGGCCCGAGAGTGCTGCGGTCAGCGCGTCATCGAAGAGAGTCTCGTTGGGGGAGTTCGCGTTGATCAGGCTCTGCCACAGGGTGGTGACTTCAATGCCCACTCCCGCACCAAAGGCCCCCTCGTAGTCGGGAATGAGCGAGGCCGTGCGCCGCAGCTCGGGGTCGTTCACGAGCGGCTTGAGGTCGGGGGAGACCCCCAGCTTGAGGTTCCAGGTGAACTGAACGCGGTGGCTGAATCCGAAGGCCTCCAGAGCCTTGCTGCGGAAGGGATCTTGCTGAAAGGTTCCGCGCGCGAAATAGCCGCCGCCCAGGTCGTAGGACAGCTTGCCTGCCTTGCCGATGGGGACGTTGGGCCCGAGCCCACCCAGGACACCCCAGTAGTTCTCGGTCTCGTTGTTGTCGGCTCGGAGTCGCACCAGCGCCTTCGCGCCCACGAAGGCATAGAAGCGCTCCAGGTCCAAGTGCAGCTTGGCGCCGGGAACAGGCCCCCGGTTGCGAGCCCAGATGGTGTTCCCGCCCCAGGTCAGGTCGTAGGTGTAGCCCAGTCGAAACCGGTCGGCTGAATAGGGCCATGCCGTCAGCTTCAGTGACGAACCCGTCTTGCTGCGACTGAACCAGAAGGTCGCAGCCACATAGGAGCCATCGTCTCGGAACCGTCCTATGAGTTGGTTGTCGTCGGGGTCACGACTCAACTCGAACTCAGCGACGAAGGCGGCCTCGGTGTCCACGAAGGGCAAGAAGCCAGGCATCTTCCCGTAGAGCACCAAGTGGCTCTCGCTGACCACCTTTTGCTTCTCTGCATTGAGCCCCTCGAAGAAGAGCTCTGGGTATTCGTTGGCCATGCCCAAGTTGGGGGAACCATCGTCGTTGCCCACGAGCAGGTTGTCGTCCCCGATGTAGGACGTGAGCGTTGTCTTGATGTAGTCGCTGACTCGGATCTTGGGCTTTGCCGCTGCGCCGCCACTGTCGTCGTCGCTCGTCGCTTTGGGTTCTCCTGCCGGTGAGTCCTTCGTCGCTTGCTGCTCAGTCGCAGTTGGCTCTGGCGTGGGCTCCCCTGAGTCGTCGTCGGACGACTCAGGGGGGACGCTGCCCTCTGCGGCGTTTGCCTCTGTTTGTGCTGTGTCCTCTTTGCCGTCGTCCTGGGCGTCGTCGTCGTCCGACGGTGCGCTCGCCGTCTCCTCAGCGGCTCCTGGCGCTTCCTCCTCCTTCTCGTTTTCGGGCTCTTGGGGGCTCTCCTCGCCTTCGGCCTCCTCGGCCGCACGGGCTTGTTCGGCCAGGCTGGGCACCAGGAGTAGGGCCACGAGGAGGAGGAACAACTGGATCGACTTGAGCATCGAGGTCACCGCATTGGAGGTGTTGTTTGAGGCAAACAGAACGTGGGGATTAATTGCCCGACCACGAGGTCCAGCTGGATTCATCGGCTGGATTGATGGTCAGGACGTTGTAGTAGCCGGCCACGACGCCTCGCAGCCCTTCGATGGTTCCCGCTCCGCCGCTGGCCGAGTTGAAGGCATCGCTGCTCTCGAAGAGGTCACTGCCCACGCGGATCTGAGAGCAGTCCGCCACCTCGAAGTAGCCGTTGGAGCTGGCGTGCTCGCTCTGGGCCACTACGCTCAGGCTTGGTACCTGGACGACCATGCCCTCGTGGCTCTCGTTGAGCGTGCAGGGGTCGGTCACTTCGATGGCCGTGGGAGCCGCGCCGGCGTCGCCCACGGTGATGCCCGCATCCCCTTGAATCACGATCTGGGAGTTGCCTCTGTACTCGTTGTAGGCCCCCGAGAGGGTGACGCTGGTCCCTACGGCGGGGATCGAAGCGAGGTCCTCCGCGCTGTACACGGCGATTCCGCCGTAGGCGAGTGCTGTGGGGTCTACGACGAACAACGAGGTCCCCGAGTAGCGAGTGTCCGCGGAGGCCACCACCAGGTCCGAGACCGTGACCGGGGCGCCGAGGTCTACAGACTGGCAGTTGATGGCGGGTAGGTTGTCACTGCCCGTCCATTCGTCCAGGCAACCGGGGTAGTCGAAGTCCACGTCGCGGGCCCACCGGGGGAGAATCGTTGCGTCGCCATAGCTCTGGTGGAGCACGCCCGAGACGCTGTGAACGGTGTAGTCCGCGCGCACATCGGCGTAGTGGAAGAAGTCATCGACGAACACCCCGTCGGCTTCCCACTCGTAGTAGGAGGCGTAGCTCGGACCTTCTGTGACGGTCGCGTTCTCGATCTGCACGAGGGTGCCGATGAGCTGCGGATCGGCCAGCCCATTGGCGATGTCTGCGGCTTGGAGCACCTGAGGCTCGGGTGCCGAGCCCTGACCGGTTATTTGCACATCGTCCACGCTGTCGATGCTGATCTCGTAGAAGTCCCCAAAGGGCTGCCGGAACGTCCCGGACACGGTGACGATGGAGTCCGCCGAGAGGACCGACTCGAGCTCGGAGGCGACGTCGAAATAGGTGAAGACCACGATGCCCGTGCCCGGTCCGGCACCGTCTTGGACCCAGAAGTAGGCCTCATTGTCCTCTTCGTCACCGATCCAAAGAGGGGTGGTGACGGTGACGTCTTCGACGATGACCGGACTCTCGACTGTCACCTCTCCCGCCATCAATTGGGCGATGGTGGTGGTCACGGGGTCCGGCCCGATGGAGTCGTCGTCGTCGCCGCTGTCGGTTCCGTCCCCGTCGTCGTCGTCGCCGCTCATGGTGTCGTTGTCCTGGGGGGCGAGATTGCAACCGACAAACAGGACCAAGAGGCCTAAGAGCAGGGTGAGGTGTCGGAGGGAGATCATGGAGGGTCCTTTCTTGCTTGCGTCGGCCGCAGCGAGAGTGGGGTCAGCAGAGGGTAGGCGGGGCAGGAGCGTCTTCATCTGGGCAGCTCTCCTTCGACGCAGGAAGGTACCTGACGTTGTTCGTAGCGGGGTGAATGTCGCGGACCTGACATGGGCTCGAGAAGCAGGTCCTCACAGTCGTCGGGTCGGTGTGCTTCGGGAAAGTCCAGGCAGTCGCGCACCTCTAGGATCCAGGGCGGACTGGCGTAGCGTGTGTGCCGGAGTATGCCGACCAGGTAGTCCAGCTGGCGTGGCTGGAAACACCAACTGGGCGCGGGTGCAGTCTGGCACTCGGAGCTCTCCTCACACTCGGGAAACGAGAACGAAGGGACGGTGTTGATGTTCACCACGTTGACCCTGGCGGTCGCTCCACCGCAAGTCCCTGGAAGGGAAGCGGGCCACTGTCCGTACTCGTTCAGGTCTTCGCAGTCCGATGGCCTCAGGTCCGAGCTGAGGTCCTCCAGGCGGACGACTGAAGACTCCCAGGCTTCCATTCGACTGTCTTCGCAGACGATGCCCGGCGGGATCACGGAGGGCGCCCGCGGGCTATGCCCTCGGCTCTCTACTTCCCAGGTGGGGAACTGCAGCTCGGTAAACCCGAGAAACTCAGCCACAATCCCCGCGAGACTCTTGAGGCGGTCCCCCACTTCGATGCCCTCGGGACGCGAGAAGCTAAAGACGAACAGCGAGTTGTAGCTGCCCGGTGAGTTGGCCTGGTCGGTGACGTAGAAGCCGTCGTTGGTGATGGACGTGACGATCAGCTGGCGACGGTACTTCTCGGGGTGCTCTGGGTCCCAGCCCAGGATGGGGACGTACTCTCGCTCGAGAGGAGACTCGATGGCCGAGTCGCTCTGTTGGAGCTGTGTGACCGTGGGGTGACGCACGAAGATGGCATCGCTCGCGCCCGTGGCGAAGCTGCCCGGCGATTCGGCGGAGCCCTCGTCCGACAGCCAGATCCGAAGCCGGTCGTATGCCCGGCTGATCGTCACGGTTCCCGTCCCGTAGCCGTCGGCGACGGCGAGCGTCCCGCTGGGGCAGTCGGGGTCCGAGAGGGAGGATGTCGAGCCCTCGAGGACGCCTGTCGTCACGTGAATCGTAAGACAACCCGTGAAGTTACTTCCGCTGGAGCCGTCGGGGCCCAATGCGTCGACGGTGAGATCGAACGTGCGGTCCTCGACCGTGAATGGCAGAGAGAGTTCCTCGGAGAGGCCTACCAGCCCTTCCCCCAGATCGACCTGGACGATGAAGCCCAGAGGCGCGTCGACAAGCTCGCTCTCTTGCTGGGAGCCATCGGCCCCTGCTCCCTCCTGGTCGAGGCAGGACGCGGTCATCAAGAGCGCCAGGCAGGCTCCCAGGCGATACAAGGCCTCTTTGTTTCGTAGGGCTGCCATCAGAACCTCGGCGTGATCCGGCCATCGCCTTCGGGATAGAGGCTGTTGAGGTCGGTGGCTACTCGGTTCCCCTCGCTGTCGGTTTGCCAGTCGCTGAGCTCGAGCATGAAGAACTCCACGGCATCTCGCATGGAGATGCCCGAGTCCTCTTGTGTGGTGTTGTTCTCCAGCACATAGAAGCCACTTCCCCCTGAAGCGACGTAGTTGTTGGTCGCGAGTTCGTACGATTCGCTGGGGTAGATGGGGCGCCCACAGCGCAGCGCGGAGCAGATCTCGCCGGTGTCTTCGCAGTCTTCGTCGTTGTTGCAAGGTGCCCAGCTGCCGCCAATGGTGATCTCATCGGCGATGCCTGCCGAGCAGTCCATGATGAACCGGGCCGATGAGATCTGAGCTTGAGTGCTGCACCCGCGGCCGGCTGATCGCTGGGTGATGTAGTCGAACATCTCTTGCACCTCGACGCCCGAGAGAAACATCGTGGTGATCGTGTTGTCGAAGGGCAGGACGTTGTAGAGCTCCTCGACGGTTACGTCGTGCTCGGTCTGTCCGTCGGCCGGTCCTTGAATGTCGGTTCGGATCCCCAGCGAGTTCGTCATGCCGAAGTCGGTCTCGATCCCCGACCGGTATTGCATGGCCTCCACGACCAGATTGCCCAGCGGTGAGTCGCCGCCAATGGAGCCGAACCTGCGGAGTCGGTCTCTGGTGCGTGCGACGGTTCTGGTCAGATCGATGGTGTCGGCCAGTTCTCGCTCGTAGTCGTGAAGAAGATCCAGCATGTCGGCGTCTTCTGGCACCGAGCTGTCCACCGGCAGCAGCTCATTGTCGTGAGCGATTACCTCCCCGTCTCGAACGACCAAGTCGATGCGCTGGACATACTTCGCGAAGGCTCCTGCGTGACTCACCAAGACCCTCTTGCCAGGCACCACCTCGCTGGGGACAACCTTGATGGGGTCGAGGGCGACGTGCAGGTGTCCGCCGACCACGATGTCCACGTCTTTGCACCATCGGGCGATCTCCACGTCGTCGTCGAGGCTGAGGTGGGTCAAGACGATGACGATGTCCACCTGGGGTGCGAGCAAAGCGGTGTAGTGATCGATCGTCTGCATGGTGTCCTGCACCCGCACATCCATGCTGTTGTCGGCCTCGTGGATGGATGTGATTGATGACAGATTGCCCATCCCCACGACGCCCACCTTGAGACCGTCCAGGTCGAAGATGGCGACGGGGTCGATCAGCGCGTCGAGGCGGCTGTTCCACGGGTCATCCGCGCTCTCGAAGTCATAGTTGGCCGCGAGCGTCCGGTAGGTCGACCAGCGCTCGAGCTGGGTGGCGTAGTTGCGAGCACCTTCATCGAACTCGTGGTTGCCGGCGACTGCAGCATCGAGGCCCATCTCGGCCAGAACTCGGATCTCGGCCTCGCCCTTGAAGAGATTGAAGATGGGCGCCCCTTGGAAGTAGTCACCACTGTCCAGGTGAAGGCTTCGACCTGCATTCCGCCGTGCATCCTTGAGGATGGTGGCCACACGGGCCGCCCCCCCGAAGGGCCCTTGCCCCTCAGCGAGACCCAGCTCCTCGTCTGTGTATTGCGGCACCATCTCGTAGGGAATGAGTCGGCTGTGGAGGTCCCCCGTGTGAAGGATCGTCAGCCGGACATCGAGGCCCGAGAGGTCTTGGACGGGCTGAACACTCTCACAGGACCAGAGCGCACAACACATCAACAGGCAAAACCCCAGCCGGAGCGGGCTCTCTTGTCTCGGACTCTGGGCGGAAGATCGATGCATCGGCGAGGGCGGAGTAGCATCGTCGACGCATCGAGGGCAAGGGAGGACCGCTGCCCGAAGCCCCCTCCAGAGGGCCCGTCACCTCTTCTTGAAGTCTGGAATGGAGCGCTGGTCGTCACGGGACCCTTGACATTGAGGCCTCGCGCATGTCTGATTCCGCCGCCTTCCTGGGTGGAGTCGTTCGCCGGTCGACGGGTCCTCTTTCGAAGGTTTCCATACTCCCAGTGTCAGGCTGGGGGTGTCCCGGTTTCTCGTTCAAAACCTCGGAAGGGCAATCGCCGATGCGCTGGTCCCTCAAGACCCCGTGGATGGCTGTGTCGGTCCTGCTCCTGGTCTCTTTGACCGCGGGCGCCGCACAGGCCTCTTGGCTCCAACCCCATACCCGCCAGGAGGCTGTGCCACTGGCGGTTGTCGAGCGACCGTTGGTTGTCGGCAAGTCGTGGATGTTGGTTGACTTTGGTTTCTCCTGGAAGCACTCGAACAGTCACTTCATTGGAGACAGACTGTTCAACCTGGGTGCCACAGAGGGGACTCACTTCAAGAAAGAGAACAACGAGGGGCAGTGGGACTATCGCCGCTGGACGCTCGGTCTGACTTGGGGTTTCAGCCGCAACTCCCAGCTATCCCTGGAGGTGCCCATTGTTTGGGCGTCGGCCTGGAACAACCGGATGATGGAAGGGGACGACAGAAAGCCCCTCTCCTCGGTCGGGCTGGGCGACATGCACGGCGGCTTCCGTTACCAGTGGCTGCGTAGCCAGAGTCAAGACGGCCGCTTCAGCAACTCCCTGGTGACTGGCCTTGAGATGCGGTTTCCCACCGGTCACGAGTCGCCGGGGTCGTATATCGGTGGGCCCAACAACGTGCCCACGATCATTACCGGAGCCGGTACCTGGGGCTTCGACGTCTACGCCCGCTTCAAGCAGCAGATCCGCTTCTTTGCCGTGGAGTTTGGGCTCGGCTACCAGCTGAACCCGGTCAACGTGGTCATGTACCTGGTGGACACGGAAGAGGATCAGTTCAATCAACACCTCGACCCAGGCGACGTGGTTCATTCCGACTTGGGACTGACGGTCCAGTTCTTCCGTCATCTAGCCCTTCGGGGGAACCTCTACCTGGACTATCGGCTCCCCACCAAGTGGGGCAGCACCTCGGCGACGTTCCCGCCATGCAAGGACTGTCTGACGATTCCCGACAGCAACGGCTTCTGGATGGACGTGGACGCGAAGCTGATTGCGACGATTGATAGTCACTTCGGGATGGATGCCTACTTCCGCTACACCTTGGCGGGACGGCACAACTTCCTGTGGCCTCTTGAAGACCTGAGCCCGTCCCGCGGTTGGACCGCTGGCGGCAACCTGTCCTACCGGTTCTGAGTGGGGAGGCAATGAAGATGATGACCGTGCAACTACTTCGACGCATCCTTTTCGCTGGCGCTCTGGCGGCCGCCTTTGCGCTGCTGCTTCCGGCCAATCCGGCGGAGGCCAAGCTGGCCTTTTATCGCAACTACCCAGACCTCAAGTGGAAGGTGATCAAGACGGAGCACTTCAACGTGTTCTATCCGGTGAGCCGCAATCCCGACAGCGATCACTACATCGACGCGGACTTCACGGCTCGCAAGACCGCCTACATCGCTGAGGAGATGTATCCGCTGATCTGCGGCCAGTTCAACTACTACCTGGACGAGACGGTCAACATCGTGATGCTCGACCAGACGGACAGTCTGACGGGCTACACGGTTCCCAATTTTGACTGGATTGTCGTTTCGGCGCGCCACAGTGACATGCTGTGGCGACTGCGTGGTCATCACGACTGGTTGCGCAACGTCATGTACCACGAGTTTGCCCACGTGGTGTCCCTCAAGGCCGACCAGGTGTTCGCTGAAGAGAGCTTTGGTGCGGTGCTGCAGGCTCGGTGGAACGACGGCCGCATCAACACCAACGCCGAGGCCAGCACCTTTGTGGGCACGGGGGACCCCTGGTTCTGGGTCGAGGGCGGCGCTGAGTACTACACGGAGGTCGCGGGCATCAACACCTGGACAGCCAATCGGGACATGCGGATGCGCATGGACATCTTGGAGGGAATGGAGCTCAACTTCGCCGACATGGGGGATTACTACGGCAGCAACGGGGGCTTCGATGGCAACCGTCACTATCTGGCCGGCTACGCCTTCGCCCTGTATCTGGAAGAGCGGTTCGGCGAGGGCGTCTACCAGAGCTTCGCGACCAAGAGGGACGAGAAGGGCTGGACCCCCGACTGGCTGAGTGTGATCGAGGACACTCTCAATATCTCGGCTGACGAGCTGTTTGAAGACTGGATAACCTGGGCCCGCACGAAGTACGAGAAGGTTCGCGACCAGGTGATGGAGGACCCGGCGATCGGCAATGAGGTGGTCCTCAAGCCGCACTACTGGGACTCCGATGCGCCTTTGGATATTGAGCGGACCGAGTGGGTTCGTACCTTCAAGGGTGGCAACAAGTACAAGTGGCGAAACGATCGGGAGAAGCTCGGTCTGTTGGGCCGCTTGCCTCGGATCAGCGGCGACGGGAGCCGCATGGGCCACGTGTCCAACTGGGGCGGGACCGTGAAGCTGGACCTGGTGGACTATGAGCGGTTTCCCGCGTTCAACGAGGACGCCTTGTATCTGGGTGTCGGCGACGAAATCGAGAAGCTCGAGTTGTCGCTGCAGGCGACCTGGACAGTGCCGTACCACTCCTCCAATGGCCAGTTCGACTTCTCTCCCGATGGCAAGAAGCTCGTCATGTCTTGTCCCGAGGATCTGCCCGAGAGCCGGGCCGCATGGAAGGGCCGGCTGTTTACCGAGCTCGCCATGAATCTCGATGGTTACAGCTGGCACACGCTCTGCACCATGGACACAGAGACCTACGAACAGCTCGCTCGTGACGAGATGATCGACTTCTTCGGATACGACCCACACGCCGAAGATGAGGAACGCCTCGAGAAGATGCGGCGTGGTGTCGAGGTGGAAAAACCCAAGAAGGCTAAGGGGAAGAAGGCCAAGCGGCGCTGGTGGCAGTGGACCGACAAGCTCTTTCCTGGGGACTATCTGGAGGTCTACCCGGGCTTCCGGCGCATTCAGGACCCTGCGTGGTCGCCGGACGGGCGCCACATTGCCTTTTCCAAGTACGACGATGGGACTCAGAATCTCTGGGTGATGGATCTAGAGACCCGGGAGGGGCGCGCGCTCACTCAATATGAGGATGGAACGCGCATTGAGAGCATTGACTGGTCTCCCGACGGCACCCAGTTGGTGTTTGGTTCCTATCGCTGGAACCAGGCCGATATCTACGTGATCAACCAGGACGGGACCAATGGTCGCGCCCTCACCTTCGACCGGTTCGAGGATCGGGAGCCGCACTGGGGTCACGACGGGAACATCTATTTCACGTCCGATCGAGTGGGCAAGATCTTCAACGTCTTTCGGTTGAACCCCAACCGTCAGCCCGGACAACTGGATCGCGATCTGGACGGCATAGTCGATGCCGAGGACCAGTGCCCCGATCGACCGGAGACTCGCAACCTCTATCGCGACTACGACGGCTGCCCCGACGGTGTTCCCGTGCGTGTTCAGAAGGAGCGGATCGAGATCACGGAGAAGATCTTCTTCGAGTTCGACAAGGCGGTCATCAAAGAAGAGTCACATGACCTTGTGAAGGCCTTGGCGCGGGCGATTCTGGACCACCCCGAGATCAAGGAGATCGAGATCGGTGGCCATACGGACGCCAAGGGCACCAAGAAGTACAACCTCGACCTGTCCCAGCGACGGTCCGAGGCCGTGCGTGACTTCTTGGTGGGCGAGGGCGTCGATGTGTCCCGCCTCGTGGCCGTGGGCTACGGCAACAAGGAGCCACTGAACTACGACAAGACCGAAGAGGCCAACGCGGCCAACCGTCGGGTCGAGTTCCTGATCACCTCCCGTGAGGATGTGGAGGAGATCGTCGAGATGGGCCCGGACGGCGAAGCCTCGGTAGCTGAGGTTGCCGCGGCGCCCGAGTTCACTGACGACCAGCTGGACAACGCCTACCTGGTTCAGGTCACCAATGTGGTCTCCGGAGCCTTTGGGGCCTGGCTGGCGCCCAATGGTGACCTCTTGTACTCCCACTACAGCTCGTTCGGGTTCCGAAACTATGGGCTCCGCTCGGAGGACTTCCACAACAAGGTCATTGACGACACCCTGCTCGTCATCGCTGAGGGCGACGCCCCCATGGACGTCCTCCAAGAGGAGTATCCCGATTACGAGGCTGTGACCTCCGACGTGCCGTTTCATGCGGCGTACCCACGGAATGCTGCCCTCATCCCCTTTGTGGACGTGGGCAATGTGTCGCTGACTCACATCGGCGTGAATCTCGGCATGTTGTTCATGATCTCTGACGCGCTGGACACCAACAGCTTCATGGCGCTCGCTTTTGCCGGCGAAGACCTGATGCTCTGGTCTCGGTATGAGAACAAGGCTTTCTGGCCAGAGTTCTACTTGGGTGGGATGCTTCGGACGATCAAGTACGACTATGGCTTCTTGCTCGACGAAGACGGCAGCAATGAGACCCTGGACGACCAGTTTCTGGGCGACCTGAAGCAGGCTCAACACGTTGCCGGTGGCTTCGCCGGGATGACGTTGCCCTTCTCTCCCTTCTTTAACGTGGGAGTCAGCACGTTCCAGTACGGCATCAGCTCCCAGGGTGTGACCGACGGCAAGAAGTCGCGGCCGATTGTGTACCGCGGCAACCAGAGCCTCTCGCTGAACCTCGTGCTGCCGGCTATGGGGGCTGGTGGGCGCCCCAATTCGCGGATGCCTCTAGCTGCTTTCTCCTTCTCGTGGTCCCCCAACTTTGCGATTCAGATGAACCCCTCGACGGCCGGCGTCTCGGTGGACGATGGGCAGATTTTCGATCGCTACTACTTCAACGAGTTCGGTCTCGTCTGGACCCAGTATTTCCGCCTACCCATCAAGAACAAGATCGGCGCCAGCGCCGGGCACAGGCTGATGAGCGAGATGCAGTTCGGCATGATCGACCGCAACGTCCCCTTCATGGACGAGATCCGGGGCGGTGGATCCGGCGGGGTCAATGTGCGTAACCCCTACAGTAGTTCCACCACTTTCTCGGGCTATGAGCCCTTCTCTCTTGCCGGAGAGACGGCGCTCATCCTGAACCTCCAGTACCAGATGCCGCTCATCCGCCAAATCGACAAGAAGGTGGGGCCCGTCTACCTGGAGTCGCTGCAGTTGGTGGTGTTTGGCACGGTGGGCAACCTCTGGTCCTACCGAGTCGAGGGCGAGCAGTCCTTCCTGTTTGGAGACCGTGTGCTGACCGACGAGGCCAACCGCAAGGGTGGCCAGAACCCGCCGACGGAGGTTGGACTCAAGCGGGAGTGGCCAGGCATGCGAGCTGAAGAGAATGGTCAGTACGTCCTGGCCGATGCAGGGATCGAGCTGCAGCTCGACGCGAACATATTCAACCGCAGCCGCTGGAGGTCCTTCTTCCGCGTGTCGTATGGCTTCATGCCGGTGGCCGGTCGCGGTGATGTGGATGGCGATGATGTGTACACCAACTCAGCGGATCCGACGATTAGCTCGCGGTCTGATGAGAGAGAGCCGGCCGGGTTCCGCTTCTACCTCGGCATCGGCACCGGATTCTAGGAGGACTGAAACGATGACTCAGCTCCCGATAAGGCCTGTTCGTTCCGTCTGTTTCGCCGCCGCTTTGTTGGCCGTGACAGCTCTGTTGGTCTCCAGTTGTGCCCGCGAGACGGGCGAGGCTGGTGTCAAGCCCATCGGTGTCGGGTTCGACCCCGGCGACCTCTACCCCGCTCCCGAAGCCCGAGGTGGACTGGTGGACCTGACGATGGTCCAGATGCGCGGTCGAAACCTCGACCTGGGCGTCACGGGCTTCTTCAACAGCGCCGGCGCCTTCATTGACGAGTCCGAAGATCCCTTCGAGAGCGTCTTGGGTTTCTCCTATCTGTTTTCCCCATCACTCGTTTCCATCGATGAACTGCAGTTGATCTCTCCCAAGGGGCCGGACGCCAACTTGTTGAACGAAGACGCTGAGCCGGGCACCGCGGGCGCCTGCCTTGTTCAGGTCAATTCGCGGGGGCCGCTCGGCACCTTCCGAACGGTGGATGTGGGCGACCGCATGGTCTTCAGCAACAAGGACAGCGACCCGGAGCAGCGCACCGAGTTCACCATGGGCCGTGACCCTGGTGACTACCCGCTGAACGCGTCTTCGGTATTCGTCTACTACATCGGCACCGCCGCCTACTCCGAGGGCAACTCGCTGGTGCCGGGAAACTGGGCCTTTGGCGAGGACGTGTACTTGCACTTCGATGGTGGCGTGCCTCCGCAGGGTGTGCCCGTGGCATCCATTCCCTTGGCATCCGATTCACCGGACGAGTCGGTGGGCAAGGAGGATGCTGAGGACCCGAGCGTCTTCTCGCCCGCCGAGCTGACGGGCGTGTCCGTTTCCAACTACCGGGATCACCAGGACGCCATCCCTCTGCGCTATGACGCGGCGGGCTCGGACCTCCCCGACCCCCGCAGCAATGACGGCGTGCTGCACCTGGAGTGGGATGCCAGTGAAGAGGATCGGGGCAGCTTCATTACCGTCGGCATTCAACTCCTGGGTGTTCCCGAGGCAGGTGAGTTGACGGCTAACGACGACTACTGCGTGAACGCTCAGGTGCTCGAGGGAACTCAGGATGCCGAGTGGCTGGACGACTACAATCGGCTCAAGAGCGACTGGTGTGACCCCGGCTACGAACCGGCTCTGGACATCGGCAACGACGAGTCGGGTCTCGACTACCTCAGCGCTACGGACACGTGTCACGACGGCTTGGACAACAACGATGATGGCAAGTGTGACGAGGGTGGCTGCTTCGCCACGGTAGAGGATGAGGACGGCGAGCTCTCGGAAGTCTGGCTTCCCAGGGACCCCAACTGCGCTAGGCACCAGTACAAGTCTTCGGCGTGTGGTGGCGACAACTTGTGTCGTCCCGTTGGAGGTTCCCGAGATCCATCGGACTCGGCAGGTGAGCTCATTTGTACGGCCCTCGATAGTCACGGCGAGTTCACCCTCGAGACAGCTCAGATTGATGCGCTGCTCAGCCAGGTGGATCTCGAGACTGTCGGTGGCGCGGTCCTGGTGGTGGGCCGCACCAACGAATCGCTCATCACGGTTCCCGGTGTGCGCGACCAAGTGGGCAACAGGGACAACATCAACCCCGTACGGTTCCGGGCTACACAGATGCAGTACGGCCGCCTGAGTTGGGAGTAAGAACATGCAACAGCGAATCCTCCTTCTGTCGCTGACAGCGCTGTTCCTCGCGGGAACGGCTTGCGAAGACGACCCCTACTACCCCAATGTCACAGA
>PBPL01000187.1 GCA_002724675.1 Deltaproteobacteria bacterium
CGTCATCGGCCGTGTCGTCGTCATCGGCCGTGTCGTCGTCATCGGCGGCCGTGTCGTCGTCGTCGGCCGTGTCGTCGTCGTCGGCGCCCGTGTCGTCGTCGTCATCGTCCTCTTCAGGGGAGGCGCAGTCCGGCGCGCGGACACAGTCGCTGTCGTCACAGTCCACCGAGTCGTCTTCGTCGTTGTCGATCCCGTCCACACACTCTCCGGGATACTGACCTTCAATAGGCGCTCGATCGGAACAAGCAGAGACCAGGACCAGCCCACCGAAGACAACCAACAAGGCAAGCGCTCTAGTCATCGACATCACTCCTGGAATACCCATCCAACTCGATCCACACGGCAGCAAACATGAGAGATCTCACGGTGACGAACACGCAATCAATTGCACATAGGGCATCGTGACGTCCACCGAAGCGACGCCCGATGCGGCACTTGTAAAGGGCACGGGATCGTAGCTGTGAGTGTGGCTTCCACCAAAGAAACCCGTGTTGTTCACGCTCAATGCCGTGGTGGAGAACGGGGCGATGTCCACCGTATGGCTGTGCCCCCCCGCTGTTGTCGTGGCGAGGGTGGCATTACAGATAGCACCCCCCGTCTGCACACAGTTGCCCCCGTTGTCAACGGGGGCGGTCGGGATTCCATGACTGTGGTCTCCCCCAGTCACTTCAACACTGGGGGGATCGACGGTGTGACTGTGGAGCAAGGTGTGGTTGTGGTTCGTAGTGCTTGAATCGACGGTACCTGCTGGCGGATTCACCGAGTGGTCATGGAGCACGACCTCGTTGATCGTCCGAAGCCCCTGATCCCCCAGCGCCACACCGACACTCGCCGCCGAGACACCGCCCGCCGGTAACCCCACCACAACACGGCCTCGCATCGCCGTGAATTCACTCCATCCCGCCGGGCACACACTCGCGAAGAAACCCACAAGTCCACTGGGCACACCGGGATTGGGTGTGGGAAGGTCCGAGCAAGTCCACTGGCCTCCGGCGAACTGGGCAACCTGCCCTTCTGTACATGCGAGGTCGCCGAGGGTGTCGGTATTCGCCGTATGAGGGCCTTCCGAGTAGTTGTTGTTGGCGACGAACCCATCCACCTCGCTCTCGGTCAGCTGGGTGTCCGTGTCCACATCGATCGCGCACTGCCAGGCCTGGGCCCCCTCGTCCCACTTCGCCACCTCGCCCCCCAGGCAGTTGAGGTCAGCCAGAGTGTCTGTGTCGAGCGTGTGGGAGCCAACCGAAAACCCGTTGTTGGAAACAAACGCATCCACCTGGCTCTCGGTCAGCTGGGTGTCCGTGTCGAGGTCGCCGTCCGCGATGTCGGGCGGCACACCCGTCAGATCAGTCCAGTCCACGGCCGGAGTAGAGCCCACCCAGGCGCCCGTACCATCGATGACCTGGACGCTCCCAATGCTGAGCTCCGACGCATTCACGGAACCCCCATCGACGCTCTCGGCGCTCTCGGCGCTCCTTGCCCGCAGCGCCCACGGCACCGAAGTCATCTCCTGGCGAGGCTCCACCGGGACTCCGCCCACTGACACTTCGAGCCACAAGCTAGCCTCCTGGAACAGCGCGCTATCCAGCAGCGTAGTCTCCCCCAGAGTCACCGTGTAGTAGCCGTTGTCCAACTCGGCGCTGTGGTCTTCAGACCATCGCTCCACCCCACCGACTTCCGCGTCGTAGAGCCCGAACGACAACGCGTAGGGACCCGACAGGGGCTGTCCTCCGCTCCCCAAGAGCCGACCCTGCTGTGTGAACTTCGCCGGCACAGCCCAGGCTGAACCGGCAAGAGCGACGACAAGCACGACCACCGCAAGAGACCTTTGATAGAGATGCACTCCACCCTCCTTGGCAAAAGCCTAGCGCACTCCCCATGGAATCAAGGGGGAACAATCTGGCGCGGTTAGAGCACCCGGGCCGCCAGAAATGTCGCGATCGCGTCCGAATCGTTAGCGCCGATGACCACGTCCGCGCAATCACGGACTCGTGGGTGGGCGTTGCCCATGGCGACACCGAGACCCGAGGCCTGCAAAAGCTCCAGGTCGTTCAAGCCATCCCCAAAAGCGACGACATCGCTAGGAGGCACGCCCAGGTGTCGCGAGACAACAGGGAGCGCGGCCCCCTTGCTCACTCCCGGCGGCAACACCTCGAGATACGTCGGCTCGGAACGCACGAGGACACTCCCCTCCTTGAGGACGGGACGAAGCCGGTCCGCTAGCCGCTCGATGCCCCCGCTCTCATCAATACACAGAATCTTGAACGGCTCATCGGACCGTTCGTTCAGGTGCCCGAGCAGGTCCCCGACCTCGGAGTGAGGCACGCCATCTTTCACCTCGCTGCGCCGTGATGTTGCGGACGAGACGGCGATGACCACCTGCTCGCCCAGGTACAGGTTGGCGTGGACTCCCAGATCGCCGATGACCTCGAGGGCCGCGCGAGCATCGGCCGGGGGCAACCGATGTTCGTCCAGGACCCGGCCCGCCCTGGGCTCCCAGACCATCCCTCCGTTGAGCAGGATGAGCGGCGCGTTGGGCCGAAGCTGCTCGATCCACGGCTCGACACTGCGACGCACCCGGCCCGTGGCAAAGCCCACACCAATGCCCGCCACCATGGCCGCACTGAGGGCCTCTGCATTGGCGGGGGAGACCGTGCGGTCCGGACCGAGCAGTGTCGCGTCGAGATCAAACAGGAGTAGACCAACGGCCACCGTCACACGCTCCACACTGCATCGACCCAGGCCGGGATGCCCGGGGTCCCGTGGACACCGCGCACGCAACTCAATCCCTGGCTCCCAACACGTTCTGATCGAAGTGCACCAGCGATCCCGTCATCAGCTGGGCGTCGTCACTCAGCAGATAGGCAATCAGCTTCCCCACCTCGGTTGGGCGAAGGATGCGCCCGAAGGGCTGTTGGGCGTCCGCTGCCTCGAGCCAGTCCTCAGGCTTGCCCTCCGACCGCTGTACTCGATGCTCATTGGGGGTCGCCATCCAACCGACGTTGATGCCGTTGACTCGGATGCGGTCCTGCTGGAGCGCGTAGGCAGCATTCTTCGTCAGTGTATCCAGCGCCCCCTTGGACGTGCAGTAGGCGGTGAGGAACGACTGGCCACCGTAAGGCGAGACACTCGACACGTTCACGATGCTCCCTCCCCTGCCCTCTCGGCGCATAACGCGAGCGGCCTCCTGCATCAACAGGAACGGAGCGCGGACGTTGAGGGCGAACATTGCGTCCCAATCCTCGACGCTGGTGTCATCGAGCGTTCCTCGCTCGGTCGATGCAGCCACATTGGCCAACCCATCGACCCGCCCAAACCGCTCGTCGGTCGCCCGAATCACTCTCCGACAGCCCTCCTCATGCATGAGGTCGGCTTGAACGAACAGGGACGCGCAGCCCGCTTCTTCTAGGGCGCTTGCCACTGCACGTCCCCTCTGCTCGTCGCGACCACAGATCGTCACACCACCGGCTCGCCGCTCGGCCAGGATGCGCGCCGTCGCTTCACCGAGGCCCTGGGTGCCCCCCGTAACCACAAAGACACGATGCTCAATGCTGCTCTCCACCATGGGTCTGTCCTCTCTTCCTGTCTCCGCGCCCCCACCGCCCCGATCCCAAGTGCCCAGCAGCGCTGCCCTCGGCGGCGCGGAGCCTAACAGGAACTAGGCGACTAGAGGCTTTCGTCACAGCCAGAGCCTACAGAGGGCGCCGTCGCGACTCGCAGCCATGATGTGGCGCAACCAACTGGCGGTTGGGACTCCGGGCTGCTCGTGCTATCGAGGGCCAACCCTGGGAGGTGGGCCGATGTTCTGGGACCTGGCCATTGTGGTCACTTACTTCGCCGTGATCTTCGTGATCGGGCTGCGAGCCCGTGCGAGCGAGGATGTAGGGGCCGAGGAGTACTTCCTCAGCTCGCGCTCGCTCCGCTGGCCAGCCATCGCGATCTCGACCCTCGCCACCAACATCTCAGCCGGCCACTTCATCAGCATCGCTGGGGCCGCCTACGTGTTTGGCCTGGCCCAGGGCAACTTCGAGCTCAATGCGGTCTTCGGCGTCGTGGTCGCCGCGTTCTTCTTCGTTCCGCTCTACCTGAAGAGGAAGGTCGTCACGATCTCCCAGTTTTTCGAGTCGATCTTCGGTCCAGGCATCGCAGCCACCTACTCAGTGCTGATGATGGTGCTCTACGCCTTCATGTATCTGGGCCTGTCCCTGTTCATGGCGGCCTACGCCATCGACGGTGTCTTCGGCGAGTTGGTGGGCTGGATCCACCCCACGGAGTGGGTCCGGCTCTGCATCCTGTGCGTGGCGCTGGGGCTCTTCTCTGCGGTCTACACCTACCTGGGCGGCCTCAGCGCGGTGGTCCGCACGGACATCGCTCAATTCGTGCTGCTCTTGGGAGGCGGCTTCATCCTGTTGTTCCTGGCGATCAAAGAACTCGGCGGCTGGTCACAGCTCTACGCCGTCACCGGTGACCTGATGCATCTCCACTTGCCCCGTGATGCTCAGATCGAGGTCCGGGGCGAGATGGTGAAGAACAAGATCCCGTGGACCGCAATCATCTGCATGAACCTCTTGAACCTCTATTACTGGGGCGGCAACCAGGTCATCCTCCAGCGATCCCTAGCGGCAAGAAGCCTCCGCGATGCCCAGATCGGCCTCCTGGTCGGCGGCATTCTCAAGTACGTCATGGTGCTGATCATCGTCGTCCCCGGCATTGCTCTCGCTGGCATGCTGGACACCGAGATCCTGAAGGCCGACCCGGAGCTGCTCCGAGAAGGCTCGCAGGCCTTGCGAGACCCCGACCAGGCCTACCTACTGCTAGTCAACGAGATCCTGCCCAATGGCCTGCGCGGGCTGATCCTATGTGGACTGTTCGCATCCCTGATGAGCACGGTGGACTCGATCTTCAACTCCGTGTCGACCCTGTGGTCCGTCGATATCTACAAGCGCCACCTCCGACCCGATGCGACCGACCAGCAGGTCGTCTCCACCGCCAAGAAGGCGATCCTGGGCGCCCTCTGCACGGGCCTCTCTTTCGCGTTTGTCATCGTCTACTACAAGACGGTGAACCCGGATGACACGCTGTCTCACTGGTCCAAGGAGATGTCCAACTACATCAAGAATGGCTTCGTCGTCTTGGTGACAGCGGCCGTCTTCCTCATTCGGCCGTCACGACGCTGGATGGTCGCCGCGCTGGCCACCTCGGGCGTGCTCTACCTGGGTCTGAAGCTGTCGATGCCCGAGATGAACTACATGGTGCGATCGTCCTGGGCGATTGTGCTGAGCTTCGCTGTCATTGCCATTCCCACCATCCTCAGCAACGGCTGGCGGATCCCGCTCAAGGAGCTCATTGCGGCACCGGACAAGGGGGTCGCCCGCTTCGGCATGGCCCTCTTCGCCTCCCTGATCCTGATCCACATCCTGTTTCATTGATGAGGACCCTCGCCCCACCAAAGGCCCTCGCGAGAGCCGAGCCTTTGGGGCACTGTGGACTTGGTGCTTGAGCGGGGGCCGGCCGACTCGGACCGCATCCCTGTCAGAGCATGCCCGCTGCCCCGAGGGCGACATAGCAGAGCCAGGTAATCCCGGCCGAGATCGCCGGTGTACCGATCCATCCGAACAGGATCTTGGCGAGGGTCTTTACCTGGATGGTGCGAACACCCTTGATCAGACCCACGCCCAGCACGGCGCCGACAATCGCCTGGCTGGTGGACACCGGAACCCCGATAATGGCGTACACGTGGACTGTGACGGCCTCGGCCAGGATCGCCACCAACGCCGTGAAGGCATCGAGCTGCACCAGGTCACGCCCCACGGTCATCATCACCTTCCGGCTATAGGTGAGCACTCCCAGGGCGATCGATACCGAACCCAGCGCGCAAGCCTGGGTGACCGTGAGCATCCCTTCCCCCACAAAGGGGCCCGTGACGTTGGCCACGTTGTTGGCGCCCAACGCATAGGCCCCATACGAGCCGGCCGCGATCAGCCCCCACCGGATGTACCGGTCGTAGGTGAACATCGTGAGGTTGGCTCGGTTCATGAGCTTGCCCAACACGAAGTAGAACACCACCGTGCAGCCGGCGGCACCGATGGGTGTCCCCACCCAACAGAGCACCACCTTTGTCAGGGACCCCGTGTCCAGAGTCGACTCCATCACCCCCACCAGCACCATGGCGCCCACGACCGCCTGTGAGGTGGACACCGGCAGCGCCAGATAGCTCATGCCGGTCACAGTGATGGCTGCTGCGAGTCCCACGGCGAAGGCCAGGTTCGGGCTCGACTTGTTGTCGAGCAGCTGGGCGTAGGTCTCCATGCCCGCATCGCCCTCGAGCATGGCGCCCAGAATCACAAAGGCCGAGCACAAGACCGCTGCGGTCCAGAAACGGACCATGCGCGAGGCCACGGCTGTACCAAAGACGTTGGACGCGTCGTTGGAGCCCAACGACCACCCTAGGAACAACCCGGACAGCACCTGCCACATGGACTAGTGCCCCGACCCGGGGTGGAGCGTCGCGAAAAAGAGCACGCTCAGATTTGCCGCTTGATGGCGATGATGGCGACCCGATCCGCCAGGCGCTCGGCCCGGTCCGAGATCGCCCCGATCAGCAACACCGCCTCCTTCAGACCGAGCTTGTCCCCCATGGATATGTCGCGACTGTAGATGCTCCTGATGAGGTCCCGCTCCAACCGGTCGGACTCGCTCTCCTTGTGCTCCACGGCTTTTGTGACGTGCAAGGTGGCCTTGGGGTTGGTCATTACGGTGTCGACGGTGTGTCTGGCCAGCCGGTAGGACTCCACATTGACCCGCAAGAGGTCCTGGTAAGCGGAGTGCAGGTCGTCGGGCAGGACCATGTGCTGACAGCTGAACAAGAAGGCCACCGTCTCGGCGATGTTCGGCAGCTTGTCGAAGGTCTCCAGCAGACCCAAGAGGTCGCCTCGGGACTCTGGAAGAAGCGCCTTGCCATAGAGCAAGTATTCGATCTCACGCCGCAAGTCATCGGAAGCCGCCTCGGCCCGATGGACTTCCTGAACCGCTGCGTCAAAGGCCTCGTTAGGGCCCGTATCGAAGTACATCTCGAAGGCCCGCTCAAACTGCTCGAAGCAGGTGTCGCAGCGCTCGAAATAGTCCGACAGCATCGTCTCTACACGTCGGGTCTTGTCCCAGAACACGTGCCCTCCGAATCCCACAAGTCAGCACCCATCCCGTGCGAAAGCACCCCCGCAACGAGACTACACCGGATCATATACCACCCGGGCGTAGCCGCCCCACGGGGTGAAGCTCTCCAGCGAGAGGACCGAGCGTGGCTCGGCACGGGCCCAGGGAGACGGGGGCCGTGGTGATCTGTCGCATCACTGGAGACCACCGACTGCAGAACAAAGAAGAGCCCCCGCCGAGCAGACCCGGCGGAGGCTCTCCGAAGTCCTCAGGACGAGCTACTCAGCGGCAGCGGGAGTCAACTCCACCGCCGTGGTGTCCAGCGCCCCGTCCATGTTGACGGCGAAGATGCAGTCGCTCTCGTCGCCGCACTTCTCCATGTGCGGAGCCTCTGCTGCCTCACTCCACACCGCGCCTGGGGTCAGCGTCTGGAGCTCATCAGCATTGGGTCCCCGATGGTGAGTCCCCGAGAGGATCGAGCCCACAAAGGCCGAAGAGTGGGTGTGGATGTTCGTCGTCATCCCCGCTGGGAAGTGGACCAGAGCCTGGAATGCACCTTCTTGGGGGTTGCCATGGATGACGTGCATCTTGACGCCGCCCTTGACGTCAGCCCAGGCGATCTGGTCTGCGGGGTTGATCTGCGCTGTCGGCTCGGCGGCAGCCGCATCAGCAGGAGTGATGTCCACTGCAGCGTCAAAGAACACCAGCAGGTAGCAGGGCTCTTCGCTGACACAGGCATCCACGTGGGCCTCGCCTCCCGGCTGATACCAGGTGGACCCCTTGGGCAGCGGCTCGGAGGCATCCGGTGAACTGCTGTGCACCAGCCCCTCACTCATGGTCACAGCGCTGAAGCTCGCCTCGTGCGTGTGCAGCGGGGCTCTGTAGCCCGAAGGGAAGCGAACCATCGCGCTGAACGCGGTCTCCTTGGGGTTGCCCGCGATGGGGTAGACATGAATCCCCTCCGGCTTCTCGGGATCGAAGGCGGCAAAGGGGATGTCGGCAAACTGGATGGCTCCCGTGCGCTGGGGAGCTGCATCCTCTTCGGCTGGAGCCTCTTCAGCAGGAGCTTCCTCGGCTGCCGGCTCTGCAGCGGCATCCTTCTTGGCGGTAGAGGTGGACGCACACGCCGAGAGCATGAGCATCAAAGAGAGAAGAACAACAAGACGTTCCATGAACAAGAATCCCAATCATCATCATCAAGCCCACCTCTTGTGAGCCAGGAGGCGCCAGTCCTACCAGAAAACCCGGTCACTCGCGCGTTCTGGAGTCAACCCGTCCCAGCGGGGCAAGGCAGCGCAGGCAAAGAAGTCCCTGGCAGATCCCACTGACTCAGAAACGGCTACATCCTCCCGGAGGTGGAGCAGGCGCTCGCTGAGATGCCCTAGAAGGTGCAGGTGCCCACAGGGCTGCCGGCCACGTAGGTGCCGCGGGCGTCCTCGCAGATCTCTTGGGGTAGCCGCACCATGCTCCAGATGCGCACCTCGTCGATGACGCCGTTGTAGAACACGTTGCCGATCTGGTTCCAGCCGCCGATCTCTAGGTCGGTGGCGGCGTCGATGGTGCCCGCCTCTTCGTGGTTGGCGACCTCAATGCCATTCATATAGAAGCGGACGATGTTGCCGTCGTAGGTGCCAGCGACGTGGGTCCACACCGCCGCAGGAAACGCCAGCGGCGCATAGAACTTGTCGATAAAGACGCCCGCCGGATTCACCGACGAGTCCTGGACCCTCCAGAGGAAGCGGCCATCGGTGCCGCCGGCTGTCATGGAGATCCGATAGTTGTTC
>PBPL01000188.1 GCA_002724675.1 Deltaproteobacteria bacterium
CCGAGCGGGCCGGGCGGGCCAGGACTACCGGTTGGACCTACAGGACCAGCAACCCCATCTGCGCCGTCGCGGCCATCGACGCCATCCGATCCCGCAAGACCAGGGGTGCCGGGAGGCCCAGGGGGCCCCGCGACGCCTGGGAGGCCATCCTGCCCATCAGCACCTGGTGGGCCCGTGGGACCCTGCGCCCCCACCGCTCCCACCGGGCCTGGTGGGCCGGCAAGACCCGGGCTGCCATCCGCACCCGGGGGGCCTATGGGGCCCACCCCACCCGGGAGACCGGTGGAGCCCGTGGGACCCGCGGGGCCAGTCGAGCCCGGTGGACCTTGCGGGCCTGTCAGACCGGGCGGACCTTCCGGACCAGGCAGACCATCGGAGCCATTGGCGCCATCAGCACCGGTCGGTCCCGGGGCACCCGGAGGGCCACCGGGACCGGGAAGACCCGTCGGGCCCAAAGGCCCCGTCGGGCCAGGCGGCCCCGCCGGGCCCTCCAAGCCAGTGGGCCCTTGAGGCCCCGTAGCGCCAGGCAAACCAATGGTGCCCTGAGGCCCCGGTGCGCCGGCAGGACCAGCCGGCCCCGGGGGACCCGGGCCACCATCGAGCCCGTCCGCTCCCGCAACACCTGCCGACCCTGGGAAACCTTGAGGCCCACGGGGACCAGGGGGACCTTGCGAACCAGAGGGGCCTTGGGACCCCGTAGGTCCAGCCGCTCCAGTAGGACCGATAGCCCCTACCGGACCAGGAGCGCCGGCTGGGCCTTCAGGACCCGGCAAACCCGTGGCCCCAGCGGGACCGGGCGGGCCATCGGGACCTGTAGCGCCCGCAGGCCCTGTCAGCCCGTCAGCACCGGGGAGGCCATCTGCGCCTGGAAGGCCGTGTGCACCTGGAACCCCTGGAACGCCATCTACACCCGGCAGTCCGTCTGCACCGGAAGGTCCTATCGGACCAGGAGCTCCGGCTGGGCCGACGGGGCCTGATACTCCTGGCGGGCCATCAGCACCCGGTGGGCCCGGGGGGCCTTCGGGCCCCGAGGTAATGAGTGCGCACTGCCACTCACCCAACGCTCCGTTCCATCGGAGACCCTCCTGATCAGCACACTGCAAGCTACCCAGGCTGTCCGCGTCCCCATCCAGCAAGTCTCCCGGCACCTCGGTAATGGCGAGCCAGGGCAGGGACGTTGTGTGCGACCCAGTGGCGATCGGCTCGCCGTCCACGGTGCTCCCCGAAGCCAGGGCCAGAGCCTCGTTGGTGACAAAGTCCTCCACCTGAGTCTCCGTCAACTGGGTATCGGCAACGTCACCGCAAATCCAGGCCCCAGTCGCCTCGTCGTAGGCGGGCACCTGGCCCGCGAGACAAGCGAGACCGGACAGCGTGTCGGCGTCACCGTCCACCAAGTCACCCGGGACTTCAGTGATCGCAGCCCATGGAAGTGTCGTTGTGTGGGGGCCCGTGGCGATCGAGACGCCACCCACCGTGCTGTCCGGCGCCAGATCGATGGCGTCATTGGTTACGTAAGCCTCGACCTCTCCTTCGCTGAGTTGGGTGTCGGAGTCCCCATCGAGGAGACTGCCTGGAACCTCGGTGATGGCAAACCAAGGCAGTGTTGTCGTGTGAGGCCCCGTGGTGATGGGGGCTCCACCCACCGTGCTGCCCTCGCCCAGATTGGTGGCATTGACTCCAATGTGATCCAGCACATCCGTCTGCACTTGGTCCGAGTCCAACAGGGCCGCACAAATCCATTCAGCATTGGTCGAGTCCCAGCTGACACCTTCACCGTCAGCACAGGCCAAGTCCGACAGTGTGTCCGAGCCCCCCGATGTCAGGCCATCCGGAACATCCGTCAGGTCATGCCAGCTCACCTGGATGGGCTGGCCCACCCAGGCACCCGTGTCATCGATGACGATGGTCCCGCCCACCGAAATCTGGGCAGCGTCGACCAAGCCTCCGTCCAGATGCTCAGCACTGGTGGCATGAGCTGCGTAGGGCACGTCTCCAAGCTGTTGCCTCGGGTCCAGCACGTTGTTGTCGACAATCAACTGCAGCCAAAGCGACCCACCATCGAACAACAGATCATCCAAGACGACCGAGTCACCTAGAGTCACCGAGTAGTAGCCAGCCTCAAAGTCGACCCAGTGCGTCTCTGCCCACAGTTCGTTGCCGTCTCCCAGCGCAGGAGCGTCGTGAAGCGAGAAGACCAACTCATGAGGGCCGGTCAACGGCAGCCCATCGCCACCCAGGAGCCGTCCCTGCTGGTTCAACTGCATAGGCTCGGCAAGAACGAGGCTCGCACCAGCCAGCGTCGCCACTACCGTGACCAGGCATCCAAACCACCGAGCCGCGTAGCCCGCACGTGGCCGCGCGCGCGTATGCGTATGAAAGAAGGGGGGCCTGTGCGATCGCACAAGCACCGCTGTTTCTGGATCTGGCCGCAACGAGAGGTCCCCAACAACGCTTGTACCGTGCAGCGTTGCACCCAGATCCTGGGGGGTCAACTGCAATCGACGTAGGGATGCCCTTATCCGGGCCTTCGTTCCCGCACAACGCGGGCAGCGCGAGGAGACGAAACCATCCCCTAGCCGGCGGACACCCGTAGGCGCTCAGCCGGTGGGTCGTCGACCGTAGACCAGCGCAGACATGCGCCGAGACTGCTCGACGACCGAGACGTCCTCCAGGCCCTCTTGCGCCATGAGTCGCTGCGTGTCCTCAATCCAAGTGCTCTTCTTGAGGACCTCGGGGAGACGCTCCCAGCAATCATCCCAGTCGGGCAGGTGACCACAGCGCTCCTTCATGCGCTTGAAGTGATCGTCAAAGATGTCCTGCACCCAGGGCTCGTTGGGGTAGGCGAAGTCCTGCATGATGAACAGCCCTCCCGGCGCCAGCATACGAATCATCTTGGGCACGAGCACTTCGAGGTTCACGTACTTAGGGATGTAGCAGCTGGTGATGTGGTCGAAGGTCTCCTCAATGAGGAAGTCCTCCGCATTGCTCAAGACCAGGCGAACATCCTCGTAGCCACGCTGACTGACACGCTCGCGACAGATACGTAGGTACTCTTCGCGGAGTTCGACGCCCGTGATGTGGCATTCAAACCGACGCTTCATCTCCAGGAGAAGGATTCCGGTACCGCACGCTAGATCGAGGATGCGCTTCGGCGAGTCGAGGTAGGAGAGGAGTTCTTCCTTCCACTTCTTGTCACGTCCAAACGTGGCCAGATGTGCCACCTCGTCATAGGTGTCGCCAGTCCCGTGAAAGATCTCTTCGACCAGTTCGGTTCGCGCTCCCTGCTCGCCTGTGGACACGTCGCTCATGGTGCTATTCCAGTGGTTGGGGCTAGAACCTTCGTCTCAACCCGGTTAGGCCCGGCCAACAAGAACCCGAGCCCAGCGTTGGTAAACCGGGAGCAGCAAAGAGTCAACCCAGAGTCACTCCGCGGCACAGGAAAACCCACCTTCGTGTGACCTGCTGTACCATCCTGGCATGCAGTCCGAGATCGCCCTCATCAAGCCTCTACAGGTCGCTATCGGAGCCGCTCAAGCCGCGGCCGTACCCATCCTGGAGCGATTCCGAGCGCACGACCTCCAGGTCGATGGAAAAGGGGATGGGTCTCCAGTCACGGAAGCGGACAGGGCAGCCGAAGGGGTGATCCGAGCCCAGCTAAAGGCGGCGTTCCCGGACATCGATATCTGCGGTGAGGAAGAAGGCAGTGAAGACACGGGCAGTCGCTACCAGTGGGTGGTGGACCCCATCGATGGCACCTTGTCTTTCCTCCACGGCGTCCCCTTGTTCGGCACACTCATTGGCCTAGAAGACCGCCAGAGCCAGGCTGCCTTGCTCGGTGTGATTCATCTCCCAGCGCTGCAAGAGACTTATGCAGGCGGACGAGACCTCGGAGTGCGCTGCAATGGGGAGGAACTAAGCCTCGCCAAGACAAGTGCTGACCAGCGTGCTGCCTCTTCGGAAGATCGCTTCGAGTCCACCTTGCTGTCGGTGGGCGACCCCTTGCAATTCGAACTCGCCGGCTGCCTCGAGGACTACAGGACGCTAACGAACAGACCACTGCTTCGCGGCTACACCGACTGCTTTGGACATGCGATGGTGCTGCGCGGGGCAGTCGGCGCCATGGTAGATCCCGGGCTAGCCCCCTGGGACCTCGCGGCGAGCAGAGCTCTTGTCCTCGCCGCCGGGGGAGCCTTGTTTTCCCGCCCATCGCGGCAGGAAGGGAAGACGGATGTCATCCTTGGGCGGACCGATTTGGTAGAGATGGTGGCCGACGAGTTGAACTGGACCAACAAGGGCACTCTGGAGACATGACCGAAAGCACAGATACGCAGCAGGCTAGTGCGGACCACGGCGGCTTCGATGCCGACTACGTGATCATCGGCAGCGGCTTTGGTGGTTCCGTCTCGGCCATGCGGCTCATCGAAAAGGGCTACTCCGTCATTGTCATTGAGGCTGGGCGGAGATGGAAGCAGAACGACTTCCCCAAGACCAACTGGCCCCTGTGGAAGTCGATCTGGCTTCCACGCCTGCTGTGTCGCGGCACCATGCGTATGACCCTGCTTTCCGACGTCCTCGTGCTCTCAGGAGCCGGTGTCGGTGGCGGATCGCTGATCTACGCGAACACACTCTTGGTGCCACCAGACCCCTTCTTCCAAGACGCTTCGTGGGCAGGGATGAAGGACTGGAAAGCGGCACTTACCCCCCACTACCAAACCGCTCAACATATGCTCGGCGCCAACAAGACGCCGCGGATCTTCGCGGGGGACGAGTCGCTCAAGCGAGTAGCGCGCGAGATGAACCGTGAGGACACCTTCCATCACGCCAACGTAGGCATCTTCTTCGGAGAGCCCGGCGAGGAGGTCGACGACCCATTCTTCGACGGCAAGGGCCCCCGAAGAACGGGCTGCATCTACTGCGGCGGCTGCATGGTTGGCTGCAGATACGGCGCCAAGAACACCCTCGACAAGAACTATCTCTGGCTGGCCGAGCAGGGCGGCGCACAAGTCGTTCCCGACACCCGGGCCTGCGAGGTCGAGCCCCTCGATCTCGGCTTTGAGGTGCGCACTCGCCGAACGGACCGACCCTGGCTGCCCCGGGGACCGACGTTCCGTGCCCGCAACGTAGTCTTCTCTGCTGGCGTCCTCGGCACCGTCCGGCTCCTGATGGAGTGCAAAGAGAAGGGGCTCCTACCCAATCTATCGGACCGTCTGGGGGACTTCGTACGAACGAACTCCGAAGCCATCATTGGTGTCACCAACCGAGGAGACCACCCAGACCACAGCAAGGGCATTGCCATCGCCTCTGGCTTTTATCCAACACCGGATACACACGTGGAGGCCGTTCGGTACTCCAGGGGCGCGGACCTGCTCGCTGGCCTCGCAACCCTAATGACCGACGGAGGCGGATCCATTCCGCGCCAGCTCCGCTACCTGCTGACGATCGCTCGTCATCCCATCGACTTCTTGCGCACCCTCTGGCCCTTCGGCTGGGCACGCAAGACGCTCATCCTGCTCGTGATGCAGACGCGAGAGAACTGGCTGCGTATGCGGATCGGACGACGCTGGTTCTGGCCATTTTCGCGCGCCTTGCTCACCTCAGCTCCAGACGGTGGAACGAAGCCACCCACCTATATCCCCGTGGGCCACGAGGTCGCACGCAACGTCGCCAACGAGTATGACGCAGTGCCCGGCTCGGCGTTGAACGAGGTGCTCTTGGACGTTCCAACAACTGCCCACATGCTTGGTGGTGCATGCATTGGCCCAGATCCCGAGCACGGCGTCATCGATGGTGGGAATCGAGTCTTCGGCTACGACGGGCTGTACGTGGTGGATGGATCTATGATCCCCGCAAACCTCGGTGTGAACCCATCTCTGACCATCACAGCCCTCGCCGAGCACGCCATGACTCAGGTGCCCGAGAAGGAGCAAGCCACCAGCTGAGCGCATTCCTGCACTCCTGGGGGCCCATAGGCACTCGACTCAGTCCCCCGAAGCCGCCCGCCAACAGCTCGCCCCGAACACATCGAAGCACTGGTGTAGCCAGTCACTGAAAGCGAGAGCCTGCACCCTGGCATCACCCTGCCCCAGCGCATGGGCCAGGGCCTCGCCCACAGCCTCCTTCTCGGCATCATCAGCCTGCCCACCCAGGATCAGCCCAGCCAGGCCAGCCGGGTCCTCGGCGCCACCGTGCTTGCCCATATCCAACAAGAGGCGGCTCGTCAGCAAGCCGTGTGGCCCCTCCCAGGTCTCCAGAATCACAGCGTCTCGCAGCAGCCGTGGAAGTGCCGAGAAGCGCTCTTCGATCCCATTTCCCCCCAACACCATCATGGCATCGTGCACCCGCTGAGTACCCCGGCGAGTACAGACCGTCTTAGCCATCATCACCAACAGACGAGCCCGCAGCGCATCCTGGGGATCTGGCGCCTCACCGGAGCGCTCGGCAGCAGCGACCCGCTCCCAGATCGCCAATACCTCGAAGCAGCCGGCCAGCAGGTGTCGGCGATCCCGCGTCAGCTGCTCGAGTGTTTCTGCAACCAGGGGAAACGAAGCAATCGGTTGGCCAAATGCGTTGCGGAAATGGGCGTACGCATGGGCAATGCGCTCAGCCGCACGGATCTGCGCTGTAGCGGCCAAGGCGCACCAGAACCGACTAGTAGTCAGCACGATACGAACGACGTTCGAAAGGCCGGACCGCAGATCACCCAGAGGCCATGCCTTGGCGCCGTCCAACGTCATCTCAGCCGTCGGAAGCGATCTCGTGCCGAGCTTGTCCTTGAGGCGATCAAGACGAAAGCCATTGGCCGTCCCCAGCGGCTCCTCTCGAGGCACTAGGAACAACCCCACACCCCGAGGGCCGTCCGGGGCGTCTTCAGGACGAGCTGTCACCGCCCAGTACTGGGCCCATGCGTTACTACAGAACCACTTGGGCCCGTAGAGCCTGTAGCTGCCATCTTCCTGGGGCACGGCTCGGACCCGGTTGGTCCCCGCATCCGAGCCCCCCTGTACTTCCGTCACGAACTGTGCGCCGTGGACCGGTCCATGGGGCGCCTGCAGCAGGATGTGCTCAAGGGCCGCCTGGGCGCGGACTCCACCGTCCAGCTCTTGCAGCGTACGAACCAAACCATCGGTACAGGCTAGGGGACACATGACGCCAGCCTCCCCCACCTGCGCTCCCAGGTAGGCCATGGCGTAGCGCACACGCACATCGGGCTCAGTCGCCACACCAGCCCGCAGCGCAGCGGCCAGAACCCGGCGAGTTGCCTGAGGGACAGACACGCCCACGGGATGGGGCTCGCCATAGGCATCAAAGGGCAACAACTGAGGCAGCGAATCCGGCCTGTCGGTTGCCTCCGCGCCGGCAGCACCAGCGGACGCCGAGAACTTGCCGTAGCGACTCACCTTGTCCCACGACTCTCCGGGCTCGAGGCCGTGGTAGCTCAGGAGCACGCTGAGATCAGGGTCATCCTCGAAGAAGTCCTTTCCCAAGGCATCAATGAAGGGCTCGAACGAGTACGTAGAAGCTGGAGCGGCCATAGATGAGGCTCCTAGGGGGCATCGGCGCTGGACTCACCGGTGGCCCGAAACAAGACCCAGGTGATGACCAGCAGCGGGAAGTCGGTAAGAAAGAGACCCAGATAAATGGGGTACTTGGCATGAACCGCGAGTAGGAAGAGGCCTCCGACTGAGGACAAGCCCTTGCTCACGATCACAGGAACAGCAAACAGGCGGCCACTCCCAGGCGCTCGAGCGGCAAGAAAACAACAGGTGGTGATCGTCGCCATCATCGATACGGCGAGAACGGTCCACGCAAACACGGCCGTCTCGGGGGGCGCCGGCCAATCAGCGAGGCCCGGCAACTGACGATAGAGCCGATCGCCCAAAGCAAAGCTCCACCGCGGCAGCACGGCAAAGGTCAATCCTCCCAATGCGTAGAGCGCAGCAGAGACCTGCATCCAGCGCTGAAATCGCTCTGTGGCAGTCATGGCTCTACTCGGCAAGCTGACATCGACTAAGGACAGTACACGCACGGAGCGCCGCCGGCGACCACACAGCGGACCTCGGCTGCTCTCGCTCTTCCCCAGCGTGGGCACCGGACACCACCGGACAGAGGCGGGCATCGTATCGCACAGACGGCGTCGCCTCATCACAGGTGCCAGCGGCACAGTGTGGCGTTCAGGATGCAACAGCCAGCACGGCACGGGCCTTGCGTTGGTTGATGACTGAGCCGGGGCAGCTCCGCCTCCGCGCCGATCATGCCGAGGAACCGCCATGCAAGACGACCCCAACGCGCGAGCTATTCAGCACGGCTGGACAGCGCTGGAAGACGCCGAGCTTCTCTCCTTTCTGCTCACCCGAGGCGGACTCCCCGGACCGTCGGCCCTGGAGACCGCGCGCTGGCTGTTGCGTCATGTGGGTGGTCTCAAGCGACTCTCCAGAGCGCCAGAAGGGCAACTCTGTCAGGTGGCAGGGATCGGCCCGGTGCGCGCTCGACGGGTCCTGGCGCTGATGACGCTATCTCGACGAATGTCCGAACAACCCCTGTATCGAGGCGACCTCTGCGACAGCCCCGATGCGGTGTTCAACAGCCTAAAGGGCCGCCTGGGGCTCGCCGCCTGCGAGTCCTTCCTGGTGGTGCTGCTCGACGCCCGCCTCCGCAAGCTGGCAGAGGTGGAGATCGCACGAGGCCAGGCCAACGCCGTAGCTGTCACGCCCCGGGACGTGTTTGTGCCGGCTGTCCTCGAAGGGGCCGTTTCGATTGTCCTCGTCCACAACCACCCATCAGGCGACCCCAGACCCAGCCTCGAAGACATCGCGTTGACGATGCGACTGCAGCGCGCTGGCGAGTTGTTGGGGATCCCCATTCGTGACCACTTGGTCATCACGGCGCGGGGCTTCACATCCATGGCAGCGCAGGGGCACGTACCGCAGCTCCGCCATGGGGATAGCGAAGGAGCCCTCGCCTGTTCTCCTCGGTGGTCCGTGGACGACCAGAGACCCGACCGTCACAATGGCCGCCCATGCACCCTGTCCTGTTCCAGCTCGACTTGTTCGGGCGATCCCTGCCCTACCACGCCTATGGAGGAATGATCGCCCTCGGACTCCTCGTTGGGCTAGGCCTGGCGCTTCTCAACTCCAAGAAGGAAGGCATCGAACCCAATGATGTGCTGACCCTGAGTCTATGGATAGTCGGTGTAGGCATCGTGAGTTCCCGGGTTGCGTTCGTGCTGACTGCCGGAGCTCCCAGGAATGCCACCGGCAGCTCCTCATTTGCCGATCAACTCCTTGCGACCGGAGGCGGCGGCTTCGTCTTTCTCGGGGGACTCCTGGGCGCGCTCATCACTGCTCTTGTCTACACACGCCTGCGTGGCATCTCATTCCTCAAGATGACCGACACCCTCGTTCCCTCGGTGGCGTTTGCTCAGGCGCTGGGCCGTGTGGGCTGCCTGCTCGCTGGCTGCTGCTGGGGACGGCCCGCCGATGCCCCCCTACCGGCATGGGTCCTCGAAGGATTCGACTTGGAGTGGCCTAGGGCGCTCTCTCTGACCTTCACGCACCCCTTGAGCCTCTGTGACAGCCCTGGTGTCCCGCTGGTGCCCATCCAACTGATTCAGAGTGCTGGCTGTCTGCTGATCTTCGCTGTCTTGTGGTTCGTCATCCGCACGCGGAAGACATGGGATGGTCAGGTCTTCGCCTGGTACCTAGTGCTCTATTCCATGCTCCGACCCGTGTGGGAATTGCTCAGAAACGATCCTCGGGGCGGACTGCTGGGAGAACAGATCAGCACCTCTCAAGCCATCAGCCTACCGCTGCTCGTCATTGGCCTATGGCTGATGAGCCGGCACTCAAAGGCCGCTTAACCCCAGCAGCGTCACTCGTCGGCAGCAAAGGTCGCGCTCAGCTGACCCGAGAATGTCACCGTGTCCGGGATCGCGCCAGGCACATCAAAGGTCAACTGCCATAGGGAGTTGAACACGTACTCGCCATCCATGACTCCCGTCGTGCCCTGACCTTCGATGGCGTAGTAAATCCAAAACGGCAGGTGGGTGGAGGACGGGTCCGGAGCTGCAGCGATCTCGGCCAAGTTGGTCTGTCCTGTCATGTAGCGATCCGGAGCGTCCTCGACGTAGCCAATGTGGCTCATCAACAGGCCCGGCTGAACTCCGTCCACAAAGTCTTGAACGCTTGTCGCACCAGTCACCAGGTCTAGGTCGTACTGAAGCGCCATCTCCGTGCTGATTAGGCCCTGCGGGTAGATGAAGTCACGATAGGGATTGGCTGGGTCCGGATCGGTCAGATAGCCGCCCAGATCGAAGCCAGCCAGGTGAGCAAAGAGGTCACAACCCTGGGGTTCAGGCTCCAACCCTCGCGACTCGCTCTCGCCACCATCTGCTGAGTCGTCGTCGTCGTCAGC
>PBPL01000189.1 GCA_002724675.1 Deltaproteobacteria bacterium
GACGGTGACGACAGCGACGACCCCAGCGATGGAACCGCTCCCACAGGCCCCTGCACCGATGACTTGTTCGAGGACAACGATGAGTTGGCTGCGGCCACGATCTTCTCGGGCGACCCCATGACAGATCTGGTGTCATGCCCCGAGGACGAGGACTGGTTCGCCATCGACATGAACGAGAACGAGTCCCTCATGCTCGACGTGTCCTTCCTCGACGCCGACGGTGACATCGATGTCCAGTTCCAGGACGCGACCGGCGCCGTCTTGGCCAGCGGCTCCTCGGCCAGTGACAACGAGAGCGTCAATGTGAACGCAACCAACGCGGGCACCTACTACATCCGGGTCCATCTCTTCGCGGACGACGGAGTCGACGTGGGTGCTCCGTACTCGATCGCTATCAACGAGCCGCCCACTTGCCCCAGCGACAGCTTCGAGACCAACCAGACAGAGGCCAACGCGGCATCCATCTCGGTGGGCGCCTACGCATCCTTGAACGTCTGTGAGCTGGACGACGACTGGTATGCCATCGACGCGGCCGAGGGCCAGACGATCTCGGTCACACTGAGCTTCCTGCACGACGAGGGCGACGTGGACGCGACCCTCTACGACCCCACCGGTGGCTGGGCCGTTTCCGGGACCTCTGTGACAGACAACGAAGAGCTCGGCCCCTACACCGTGGCGACAGCGGGTGTGCACACGCTGCGTGTTCGACTCTACTCGGACAACGGAACTGTGATCGGCAACTCCTATGACCTGGACGTCCAGGTGAACTGAGTCCCGTGGCGGTCAGCCCAACCGCCAGCCAAAGCGAACAACAGATAGCACCCGGACCTGGGGCGGTGAATTCGGGCTCACCGCCCTGGGTCTGGGATGCTCATTCGCTAGAGCCTGGCTCCCTCCGCCCGATACCCCGACACACCAAGAGCCTTCACGCTGCCTCATCGAGCACAGCACAGAGCCACTGACTGCGGTCAGTTATCGAACGACTCGGGCGCCGCAAAGAAGCGATGCATCCAGGCGGTCACGTCAATCCGCTCTTCCAGCAGCCTCGAGCGAGCCTCAGCCGAGCGCTCCCCCAGACCGGGATCTGCAGCAAGAGCAAGAGCTCTCTCTAGAGCTGGCTGCTCTTGCCGGTCATCAAAGATGTGAACCAGGTCATAGCGCCGGGCCTCGTCATCGATGTAGCCGCGACTGGTCCTCGCCACATACACCGAGGGCACACCGAGGACCGCACACTCTGAGGCCATGGTCGCACTCTCCCCCACCAGCATCTTGGCCTGAGCCAGGAGACTGTGCATCTCAGTGGGGTGAATGTCCGGAACGCGGGCCTGCAGATCGTCGGGGAGCGTGGACTCTGAGCTGATGAAGACCTTGCCGTGTTGCTCCAACCCTTCCACAAGAGACCGCTTGCCTTCTAGCGAGAAGCCTCGCTCTCCTACATCATGGCTGGCCTCCCAAGAGACGAAGCGAACCACAAAGTACGAAGAGCCCTCAGGGACGCCGAGACGACCGGGCAAGGCTGTGTCGGGCTCGAAGCGGCTGGGGTGGAGGTAGGCGAGCTCGTGGTAGCCGTCGTAGGTGACGTGTCGACCGCGGACCTTCGCGTCATAGCAACTGGGCGTGCAGACGAAGTCGGCGAGCGGGTAGGCAAACCAATTGGTGATCTTCGCCATCTCAGTGTCATAGAAGACCACTGTACGGCTGCTGAGGGCCTTGCCCACCACCGCAATGCTCGGGCCCATGATCCCCGTCATGAAGTCGGGCTCAAACTCCCGAGCAATCCCGAAGAGAGCCCACGAGCGCTGGACCATCTCACTGGCCAGGCCCAAGGCGCCGCGCTGCTGTGTGCTGATGAGTTGGTACTCCAGCCCGTACCGCTCCAACAGATCTGTAACGCACTCCTTGTCGCGGGCCGTGATCTTCACCTCGTGCCCCTCCCCCATCGCATCAGCAATGAAGTTGCGGAAGAAGTGCACATGGGCTGGATGCAGAATGTCGATCAAGAAACGCATGGACGGGACTCGGAGAGGCTACTGGGCCAGTGGCCAAGCCACATGGGTCGGACAGCGGCGCGAGAATAGGGACCCCAGGCATCGCTGGCAACCACAACAGTCACGGGCTCGCGCCGTGGCAGAGAGCGCCGAGACGACGATCCGCGCTACGCTCTCTGCCTGGAGTGACAGGGAGCCACAAATGCAGCACCCAATACAAGAGCACTGCATGGGGACCTGGCGCCGCATGGCGCGACTCGCCCTGTTCGCCCTGACTACCCTCTGGGGCCTCGGCTGCGCTGAGCCCCAGACCTCGGACACGAATGAGGACCCAGCCCAGCAAACCAGTGCTGAAGCCGCCGGGCAACAACAAGACCAAGTGCCGACTGGCGAAGACAGCGCGCAGAAGCCCACGGCGACACCGAAGCCACCACCGACGGGGGCTCTGAGTTCCCGAGTCGAGGCCTGCAGCTTCCGCATACCCGGGCCCCAGGACGGACCCGTCCCGAGCCTCTCGGGTTTTGATACGGAGATCGAGCTGCGGGGCAGCTTCACCAAAGAAGAGGTCTCTGCCGTGATCCTGCTCACAGACGCACTCGTCGGAACCCAAGGCCTGGAGCAGATCTCCGCGCTTTCCATCGAGGGAAGCGACGTGGATTGCAGCCCTGGCTGCATCTCCTACACCCGCGTAGACCAGCCGCTTCGGCCAGGACCTGGGAAGCTCATTGCCCGGGCGATGTCCTCAGACGGGGATGTGGTCTGCGAAGCGACCCGGGATCTCCGCGTGAACACCCCTCCCCGCGCAAGCAACCTGCGCATCGTCCCCGAGCAACCGACCATCACGGACGACATCGCCTTTGCAGTCTCGCTGACCGACAGCGACCAGGATGGAGTCCAGGCCGAGGTGCTGTGGACTCCCCCAGAGGGCAACGCGCTCGATGACCCGGTCCTGGGCAACAGCTCCACACGTCATGGCGAGTCCTGGACTCTTCGGGTCACTCCCACCGACGACCTGGATCTGGGCGAGCCTGTGGAGCTACAGATTCTCTTCCCCACGCCAGCTGGGGTCAGCGATGCTCCCTGTATCGAAGGCGCTGTCCTCCGTGGGCGGGCTCCCATCTTCGGGACCCACACCACCTGTGAACGTCCTGACGGCACAGGCGGGTTCTTGAAGCACGGGGTCGAGCGCACCTGGTGGCATCCCAAGAAGGGCGTCGACAAGAGCCGTATCTCCTGGAGGAATGGAAAGCGGCACGGCACCTGGACCACGTGGCACGAGAACTCCATCAAGGCCTCCGAGACGACCTGGCGTGACGGAGTACTTCACGGCGAGGCGCACGCCTGGCACGAAGACGGCAGCCCACAGGCTGACTACGCCTTCCTAGAGGGCAGAAAGGTGGGCAAAGAGACGAACTGGTTCGAGGACGGCACCCGTCGCTATGAGATGGATGCCTTCGTCGACGGAGAGAAGCACGGCGTCGAGACTCGGTGGCACCCCAGCGGCCAACAGTCGGCCCGCTGCGAGTGGCAGCAGGGGCGTCGCCACGGCACCTGTCAGCGCTGGGCCCCCGATGGGCTCATGGAAGAGGAGATCCGCTACGAAAATGGGCTCCGCCACGGACAGTGGACCCGCTGGCACCTCACCGGCGCCAAGGCCGAGGAAGGCACGTACGACCGCGGCGAGCCCGTGGGTACCTGGACCCAGTGGGACCAGGACGGCGAGTTGCTGGATGAGAGCGAGTTGCGTTGAGAGCGAGCTACCAGCGAGCGCCCAGGAGCACGGACATGCAGGTCATGCTTGCCTCGGCGAGCGCAAACTGGCTGATGTCCACCTCGCTGACCTCATAACCCAGGCCCCGGACGCGGTCGATTGTTCGTGTGAAGCCACCGGACATCAACAGCCGTCGATCACCAGGCTCTCGCGGCGGCAGCCTGAGTGCGTTGGCAGCATGTTCGTCACCGACCTCCGTCTCCAGCACATCGAAGTCCGAAAAGACCGTGGTATCCACAGCCCCCGGGGCACACAAGAGCGTGTCTTCGTCCAGCGCCGTCATCCCCGTCTTGAGGTGCAGGACCCGATCCAACTCGACACCCACCACCCGACAACCCGTCGTGTGTTCCAGCCAGTCCATAGCAGCGCGACCCGAGCGCTTGGAGAGCCCGACAAACAAGGTGTTCCGCACGTGAATCACGTCTCCGCCATCCAGACGCATGTCGTCCGGCATCTGGATCACATCACCAACGGTCCGCAACGCCTCCAAGACGGCTGGGCGTTCTCCCCGCCGGGAGTCGGCCCCCGGCGAGGTCAAGATCAACACACCGCCCACATCCATCGCGATGTCTTCGACGAAGTTGCAGTCAGGAAAAGCGGGATCCGCCGGAAGGCGCACGACCTGTAGGCCCGCGTCACGCAGAGCTTGGGCATAGGCGCGGTGCTGTTGCCGCGCCAAGTCGATGTCAATGGTCGCGCGCTGCTGCCAAGTGAGCTCGCAGTCGCCCATCGAGTCGGGCACGTCGCGCAGTAGAGCTACAACATTCTGGGTAAACACGAGGGGATACTAACGCGAACGCACACGCCTGGCAGGCTCAATACAGAGGTCCCAACACATGTCGCGGATCGGGGTAGTCCCGCAGGGCCTGCGGGCGGTCCTCTAGCCGCACCACACCTGGCAGATCGTGGGTATCCGGTCTGACCCAGGACAACTGAAAATGTAGGTGCGGTGGCCACCCGCCATTCTCTGCCTCTTGGCCGATCCAACCCAACCGGTCGCCCCGCCCAAAGGACTGCCCCTGGCTCCATCCTGCGAGGGAATCTCCACTCAAGTGTCCATGGAGAGCGAACAGTTCCCGCCCATCCAGCTCGTGCACCGTCACGATCGTGGGCCCGTAGTCGCCCTGGGCCTCGTTCACTCCCAGACGGTGAATGCGACCGCTGGCAAACGCATGCACCGGGGAACCGGGCTCCCCTCCCAGGTCGATCCCCACATGGAGGATGCGGTCTCCACCGAACAGGGGCTGGTCATACACACTTGGACGCACCTCGTCGTAGCGACCAATGGCCACCTTGGAGGTGCGCGGGGGACGCAACTCAGGCGCAACAGACAGGTCCAGGACGTCGTAGTCCTCGGGCAGCTGCACAACCCAGTGGAAGTCGTGGCGCGCAAAGTCAATCAAGACGGGATGCTCCTGTGGACTGCTGGGTGAACGGCTTGAAGGAGCCGAGCCAGGTCATGGCCAGGCATCCAGTAGGTCAGCGAAGAAGCCTCGCTCGTAGAAGCGTTCTCGCCACTTCCCGTACGCCGCATCCCGCCGGGGATCAGCGGCGGCTGGGTCAGCGCAAACGCGGACGCCGTCGTCCTCGAACCTCGGCTCACCCTTCACATGAAAGTGGAAACCGAAATTGCTGGGAGCCTGAATCGTATCCTGACGCCCCATGCCGCCGGCGACCACGTATGCCGATTGGCCACCAGCCCCATGGTGTGCACCCAAGGCCTGGAGTCGTGCGCGAGCGACATCGTCCACACGAGCCCAGGTGCCCCGAACCAGAAAGTCCGCGAAACCCATGGGGCTCCGGCATGCGGGATAGCTCCCCAGCGGCTTGGGGCTCGCATCATCGGGATCGCACAGACCCTCCTGGGGAGTCTGCCCAGCGTAGGGATAGCGTTGATTGGTGGGTCCGGCAGAGGCGAGAACAACCTCAAAGAGGCTGCAGAGCCTGCGTCCGTGTTGGGCCAGAGCCTCATCCAGGAGGCCCACTGTCTCCAGATCGAGCCCATCACGGGGCCAGGCCTTGCCCTGCTCTGCTGGAAAAGGGAACTCATCCATACAGAACGACTCGAGAGTGACCTCCCCCTCCAGCAAGACGTAGTCGGGGACCCACCGGGCAAAGGCCTCGGCATCTGTCTCGCCCAGACGGTAGGTACCCCCTTCCACGAGGACCATGCCCAGAGGGCAGCCCTCCTCCTCCGGCGGGGTTGCAGATGCGGAGGTTGGCGCCAGAGCCCCGGGCGCCAGTTCATAACCGGCCTCAATCAGTGCGCGCACCTCGGGCCGGCTCTCCAGCACGGGCAGAAACAGCTCCGATCGATCGGGCGCAAACAGGATCCGATAGGCGTAGCCCACACCGCGCCAGAAACCGGCCGTATCCATCCGCCCCAGCTCCACGATCCGCCGGTCATGATCGGCCCCTCCCGGTCTCGGGTCAGCGCGCGCAGCGTCCGAGTCGCCGAGATAGGCGTCCAGCATGGCCACGTGGTCCAAGGCCCTGGCTTCGGGCGCCGTGAACCAATCCCAGTAACTGTTCTGCCACTGGTAGTGGGTCAGCAGACGCATGCCTTGCACAAAAGACTCCGTAGCTCCGCCAAGGGGCGTTCGCTCAGCGGGTGGCACTAGTTCTTCCGGGCCGTGAAACGCGTAGTACATGCGGCTTCCGTCATAGCGGGAGCCTGCCTCCACATTGCCCACATCCAGCAGGCCCAGGTGTCCTGGAAGCTGGAGCGACAGCAAGGCCACTAGGACCAGCGCTCGCAAGCCTGGGCGTTGTCCGAGGGTCCAGAGGGCGACGACGGCCAACGAAACTGGATACAGGGGCGCCAAGTAGCGGGTCTCGCCAAGCTCTAGGGGGATGCCATGGACAACGGTCCAGGACACGAGCAGGTATCCAGAGAGGAACAGGCCCAGTGGATGGTCGAGCGGGCCGGAGTGCTGGGTGCCCCCCTGACTACTCGAAGCCCTCGTCGTGCGAAAGGCAGCGCGAAGCAGCAGGTCGACGGCGCACACCATCCCCACCCAGAGGGGAAGCTCCTGAGCGAACTCCCGCGTGGCGAAGCGGCCTCCGGGCCCCAGCCGCTCCAGCCAGGCCGATGGCGACGCCAGAGCCCCCCCTGCCATCGTGCCGAAGTCATTGGTCCCCAAGGGGGAGAGACCGATGCCAATAGCCTGCATGTCCGGCCATGAAGCAACTCCCCACCAACCGGCAAAGAACAAGCCCACCCCCAACAACCCCATGCCTACCGCCACCAAGCCAGCCCGGAGGCGACTCTGCTCTCGCCAGACCCGCCCAGCGGAGCCCAGCAGCAACCAGAAACCCAGAAACGCAGCCGGGAGGATGAGCGTTCCGTGCAAGACGGTGAGCCCCCCCCCAACGGCGCCGATGACACAGGCGCGAGCGAGCGCCCGCAGGCCCACACATGGACGAACGATCCATGGAAAGAACACAAGCAAGAACAAGGGCAACACCAGCAGAACCAGCTCGTGGCTGCCCCACGACATCAAGCTGAGCTTGAGCAACAACGGTGGGGCAGCAAGGCAAAGCAGACCGAAGCGCACCAACAGCCCGGTTCGTGGCCATGCCCTCACCAACAAGAGGAGCCAGGCGGCCAGGGCGCATGTCGACACCGCCAGGGCGATCGCCTTGGTCATCAGCGTACTGAGTGATGCTCCCAGGTGCACAGCTGCGAAGTGCGTCATGGCTCCAGTCCACACGAGGGTGGGGGTGATGCTGGGCCCATGGGGTGGAGCGGTACAGGCCTCCACGAACTCCCGGCGGCGGGCCCCATCCACAAAAATGGACAAGGTGGACTCCGAGAGAAAGGGGCCGACAGCGCGCAGCGGCGTGTACTCACCGGCGTCCATGTGGAAGAGAAGGTGACCGGTGGACAGGACAATCACCCACCGATCGATCACATAAACAACGAGCAGGCCCAGGAAGACGAGGAGGAGGTTCTTGGTTGCCCGAGTCGAAAGCCTCGCTGCCCCCGAGGGGGGCTCTTGGCCGCCAGAGTCCTGCCCCTGGACGGCAATCACCGGGGCGGCTCCGGGGCCCTCGACACGCCACAGGGCGCAAACACGATGAGGAACTGAGCAGAGCCGGCCGGCACCCGAGCCCCATGCTCCATTCCCGGAGGGAAGTAACAGGAATCCCCCGGCCCGAGCAGCTCGGACCAACCGTCCCCAAAGACCTCCACCTCGCCTCGAAGAATGAAGAACGACTCGCTGTTGGAGACCGGGTGTAGCTCGACCTCGGCACCAGAGTCCGCGTCGATCAACACCATGTTCTGATGCTGACTGTCTTCGGGGGTGATCAGGCGCCGCTCAGCCAGCCCCGCCCGCCGAGTGGGCACGAGGGGCATCTTCGACGAACGTCGGACCAAGGGGCGCGAGCCGCTCACGTGCCCCCCCCCAGCTTCCGCCGTTGCAAGCCCAGCAACACCAAGGCCAGGGCCAGCAGCCCACTCCAAGACATGGCACTGGGACCAGCCGAGCACAAGTGGTCCCCGTCGATCCCACAGCCGCAGCCCGACTGCGCCTGTCCGGGAGAACGAGCCTGCCCGAGTGCTTTCGATGTGGAGTCGCACGCACGGGGATTTCGCGGGCGGATCCGACCGATGCGGCCTTCCAGGTGGGACACGAAGTACAGAGCACCATCGGGCCCTTCGAGGAAATGCACTGGCCCTCCAGCTTGTTCAACGATCAGTGTCCGGTCGCCTACGACACCATCGCGAGCCTCGTTGGGGGTCACCGTCCAGATCCGACTCTTGTTGTAGTCAGCAAACCAGTATCGGCCCGCATAGGCCTCTGGCCAGGAGCAGTGATTGGAGAACACGCCGCCGACAATGGCTCCTTGCCCATCGGCAGGAGGCTCGAAGTGGCTGTAGACGAATGCGGGCTCCCGGCAGTCGCCGGTGGAGTTCTGTTCACCGCCCGGCACATGAGGCCGGCAGGCGTAGTTGGACTGCCCGCGCCCTCCCTCACGAAAAGGCCAGCCATGATGCTGCCCTGGACCCGTGGCAATTGTGACCTCTTCCCATGTCACTTCCCCCACATCACCGATCCAGAGGTGACCTGTGGACTCATCAAAGGTGAACCGCCAGGGGTTACGGAGCCCCCAATTCCAGATCTCAGGCCGCGGCGCCGTCGGCACACTGGCGTCAGGAACTCCTGCCGTACCCGTCTCGTCGCACTTCCTGGTCGTGCCACAGGAGGCCACCCGGTCCACACCCACGAGCGGGTTGTCCCGTGGGATGCCCCCGTCACGATCGATGCGCCCGATGGTCCCCTCGAGCCGGCCTAGGCAGGTCGCAAGGTAGTTGTCGGCATTGCCCGGAGAGTTGCTGTGAGAGCATCCCGAATCGCCAACACCGAAGTACAGATGGCCATCGGGACCAAAGGCCAAGCCACCACCGTTGTGGTCTCGGTGGGCGGACATACCCCCCACGAGCACGGTCATGGGGCCAATGCCCGACTCGGTCAACGCCACATGCCCCACGTGTTGCGTTCCTTCAGCCGAATAGAACAGGTAGAGCCGTCGACTGGACTCGAACTGCGGGTCCACCGCCAAGCCCAGCAACCCACGCTCACCATCCATCTCTACCGAGACCGAGCCGATGCGGCGAGGCCGATCGCTCCCGTTCCACACCAGAATTGCGCCACCCAGCTCCAAGATCACGAGCGAGCCATCGGGTAGGAAGGCGGCTGCCGAGGGGCTCTGCAGCCCATCGACGGCCGTGTCGAGTACCAGGTCTGGGTGCACCGACGGCTGGACAGTCCCCTGTGCCCAGGCGCCGCCTAGGGGCAACGCGAGCGCGACACTCAACACAATGACAATCGCGGGCAACACCGCTGTTCGTGGCATCGAGTTCTTATATCACCAGGTCCGCATCAGAGAGTGACCTGGAGTCCATCGAACGTCATGCAAAGGAGGCCGAGCGCTCCCCGCACAAGCCTCTCCGCCCGCACGGGGGCACGGTTCTGCCCGTCCAACGGGAACGATGCGTGCGAATTGGAATGAGCATGAGACAAGACATCACGCCCCTCCTCTCCGCCCCATTACCCTTCTCACCGCTGGCAAGCGCTCTGTTGGCCTGCGCCGTCCTGCTACTGCCCGCATGGGCTCTGGCGAGCAGTTCTCCGATGCTCAGCGACCAGGAACAAGCGGCCCTCAGCACGGCAGTCATCGTGGCCGACGTAGAGAGCTCCCAGTTGGGCGTGGATGAGCGCTGGGGCCGAGCTGTCGCTCGCACCTCGGTGCGGGTCGTGGAGGTGCTCGATGGCCAAGCGCCGGACGACTTGGTCCTCGAGCAGTTCGTAGGACGACAAGGGCAAAGGGTCTATCGCATGCCGGGCGACGCAAAGCTCACCCACGGAGAGCGGTGCGTCTTGTTCATCCGCGAAGTGGGCGGACACTGGTACCTAACCGCAATGGAGCTCTCCAAGTACAGCATCGTGCACACACCCACCACGCCGCGCATCCGTCGGGTGATGGCAGGGGGGATCTTCGGTGGCCCCACGGCCGACTCGCGGCCTTCCGAGGAAGACCCACAGCCCGGCACGCTGCGCACCCTGGACGAGCTCCGACACAGCCTGTCATCGCCACGGCCGCCTTCACACAACGCTCGTCCCCAAGACCCCGGAGAGAGTCAATCCGGGCTAAGTTCCGGCGGTGATGCCTAACCCAGAAGCCCCTTCGCCTGAGGACTCGCTCCAGAATCCACCAGGCTCCCCACGCTTGTCGATCGTGGTGCCGCTGCACAACGAAGAAGACAACGTAGACGAGCTACACCGTCGCCTGGTGGAGAGCCTGAGCCACCTGAGCTTCGACCACGAGTTCCTCTTTGTCGACGATGGTTCGACGGACGAGACCGCAGCCAGAGCTGCCGCTCTGGCGACCCATGACCCAAGGCTCACTCTCCTTCAGCAGTCGCCCTGCTCAGGCAAAGCAAGCGCCGTGGACCACGGGATCACCAAAGCCCGCGGCCAGCTCATCGTGCTACTGGATGGCGACTTGCAGTTCCCTCCCGAAGAGATCCCTCAGGTCCTCGAGGCCCTGGACGACGGCGCCGATGTGGTGGGCGGAAGGCGCACGGGTCGACAGGACCCCTTCCTCCGCCTCCTGGGCTCTCGTCTACACAACGAGCTCATCAACGCCATCGCTGGGGTGCGGTTCCAGGACCACTTCACTGGAATGCTGGGGCTGAGGCGTACCGCCATCGAGACCATGGCTCTTCGCCCCCCCCTCAATCGCTTCCCACTGGTCGTCGCTTCGCGAAGAGGGCTCCAGGTACGTGAGGTTCCCATCCGACACGCGGCCCGCGAGGCCGGGCAGTCGGCCTACACGCTGCTCTCACTCATTGCGCTGGCGCTCAGAGACCTCAAGGCGCTGCTCCTCTTCCTCAAGAGCCCGGAAGCGAACGACTCGGATCCCGCTTCATGAACTCGGCCAGGGCGTAGAGGTTCCACAAGAACAAGCGGTGATCCTCCCGGCGGGCTCGGTGCTCTGCGCTTTTCTTCTCGACCAACCGAGCGCCCGCCTCACGCAAGGGGCTCCCGTCGACAGCCACTGCCCCGTCCGCCAACCAGCCCCCCAGAGGCGCGCTGAAGCCCACCTTCGGACGCGCCAGGACGCGCTCCGGTAGCACCGCATCCAGAGCGCGTCGCAAGATGTACTTGGTCTCACGCCCTTTTAGCTTGAGGCCGTGAGGGATCCGCCGGACACAATCGACGAGGTCGGGGTCCAAGAACGGACAGCGCACCTCCAAGCCCACCCGCATGCTCATGCGGTCCACCTTGACCAGGATGTCTGAGGGCAAGAAGACCGTGCCGTAGAACTGCAGGCTCCTGTCCACGAGGTTGTCGTGGTCGCTCGCATCCCAGGCCTCGATCGACTCGGAATAGAGATCCTCCAGGTCCACGGGCTCTCCGAGGATCTCACCGATGTCGCCGGCAGACAGCGGCCCCAACCACAGGGGATTCCACAAGGCGGGGGGCTGGCCCAATCCCCGTAGGGCTCGGTCCAGCTTGAAGCGCAAGCTCATGTAGCCATGCGACAGGGGCAGACGAGCGAGCAGGGCCCTGATGGCCGGATGACTTCGCTGGGGCAACAGACGATCGAGCCACTCGACGGCTCCCAAGGCTAGAAACGGTCCATAGCCAGCGAACAACTCATCGCCAGCGTCGCCCCCCAGCGCTACGGTCACATCCTGGCGGGCTCGCTCACACAACAGGGCATACGAGAGCATGGAGCTATCGCTCAGGGGCTCGTCGAGTTGATCGAACACCTGGCGAGACAGCCCTTGGAACCGATCGGCCGAGAACACTTCGACCGTGTGTTCGCTCCCCAGCCACGCCGCCATGGCACGAGCATCGTCGGTCTCATCGAAGCTCGAGTCAGAGAAGCCGATGGAGAAGCTCTTCAGTTGATGGTCACCCAAGTGGGGCCGAGCAAGAGCTCCGATGGCCGAAGAGTCCAAGCCCCCACTCAGGAACAGCCCCAACGGCACATCGCTGCGCAGTCGTCGGCGCACGGCCCGCTCCAGCAGTTCCCCGACCTGACCGGCCCAGCGCTCCTCACTTCGAGGCCCCAGGCCCCCTTCAGGCTCGATCCGATAGGACCAATAGCGATGAATCTGGGGCCGGGCCGCGTCCACGTCACTCGGGTCATGGGGGGCAGTCTGACCACCCAGCGTCAAGCTGAGATTGCAGCCGGCATCCAGCCGACGGACCCCCTCGTAAGCGCTGTGCGTGCCTGGGAAGTAGCCGTGTGCGAAGTACTTCCGAAGGCTGCTCGCCGACAAGCTCAGCGTGACTTGTTCGTGAGCGGCGAGGGCTTGCGGCTCCGAAGCAAAAGCAAAGGTCCCGCGCCTCTGCAACCAATAAAGAGGCTTCTGCCCAAACCGATCCCGGCTGAGGAACAGGCGGCGGCGACGACGGTCCAGGAGCGCGAACGCCCACATGCCATTGAGGCGGTCGACGAGCGCATCGCCCCACGCCCGATAGCCATGCAGGAGCACCTCGGTGTCCGAATGGCTGGAGGTAAAGACGTGCCCGGCCCTCTCCAGTTCCTCACGCAGCTCGGGCGCGTTGTAGAGCTCACCGTTGAACACCACGACAAGCTCGCCATCTGGGGTGGCCATGGGCTGCTGCCCCGAAGCCACATCAATGACTTCCAGCCGGCGAAGCCCCAAATAGACGGCGAGGCCTTCATCCACGAAGACACCCTCGTCATCGGGCCCCCGGTGCTCCAGGGTCGCCACCATCCGCCGCAGGTCTTCGACGCTGCCCTGACCCACAAAGCCAACAAGCCCACACATACTTAGTCTGCCGCCCTCACCCTTGGAGCTTCTGCCAAAGAGCACAGCCGCGCCATGACTTCAGTGATGCCGACCGACTGCTGAATGTTGCTCGGCTCCTCGCCGCGCAGCACGCGCGCAAAGGCCGCCAAGGCCTGCCCGATGTTGTCGCTCTCGTCGTAGGTCACCTCTCGGGCGACCCGACTGCTCGACTCCAGCGTGCCAGTAGGCTGCCGAGAGTAACGAAGAGCAACCAAAGTCGGCCCCTCTCCCAGCGGACCAAAGCGCACTGAGCCCTCCTCCCCCACCAAGAGCACCGACCGGTCTCGCTCGGGATCATCGAGCGACGCATCAATCACCACGGTCGCACCATCCGCGGCAACGCCCGACAAGACCACGGTGGTTGTGGCCTCGTCCGGACCTACAGCCGCCCGCTGAGTCCACACAACCTGGGTCGGGTCGAGAAACATCGAGACGATGGACAAGGCGTGACTCACCAGAAGCGGATACACATCGTGCTCCAAGAAGCGACCCAGTTGATGAAGCCGCACATGCACCTGGGTAACCCGGCCGATCAAGCCGTCGTTCACCAAGCGCTGAGCTTCCCGCAAGCTGGGAGAGAAGGCCCAGGTGTACTCAGTCTGTAGTTGCAGATTTCGACCCTCAGCTAGCCGAGCCAAGTCGTGAGCCTCGCTCGGGTCTAGGCACAAGGGCTTGGCCACCAGGACATGCTTGCCCGAGGTCAATGCTGCCCGGACACCCTCTCCGTGACAGTCGATGGGGGTGGCCAGGACGACCGCGTCCAGCTCCGGATCGGCGAGAAGCGCTTCGAGCGTATCCGTAAGAGTCACACCCAATAGTTGGGGGCGATCGGCCTCTGCCATCTGAAGCAGCGAAGGGTAGTGGAGCCGCTGGGGGACGAAGTCGTCGGACGCCTGAAGAGAGGCTAGGAGCTTCTTTCCCCAATATCCGTAGCCCACGAGGCCTGTCCGGACGGGTCGTCTGCCGCCGAATGCGTTGGTGTCGACGCCCGGCACGTCGCCGCTCATCAACTCAGGCCCCCGACTCCTTCAGGTCGCGGTAGTGGCTGTTGTTCTCCAGGGCCACCCGATTGCACCGAGCCCCGTGCTCGAAGCAGATGCTGCAATCAAAGTCCGGGTCCTGGTTGCGACGAATCATGTCCTCCAGCTCGGCCCTCGTCTCGGGCGCCTTGCCCAGCCGTCCCCAGTCAAAGAGCGGCTGAGCGATGCTCGAGCAACGGTACGCGTAACCATCGGCTCCCACAGTCAACTGGTAATAGCCGTGAATGCACTGATTGAAGTCCATGCGACCCACATCCTGATGGTGTGGACCGAAATAGAAGATGTAAGGAACCTCCGAGACATCCTCTGAGAGGTACGGAGCCAGTAGTTGCCGAGCATGCTGGTCCGTAGGCAGTTCATGGTTGTCCCGATAGCGAACCACCTTCTGAAAGTTCTGCCCATAGATGGCATAGGGGACCGAGAACCGGAGCGAATCCACCCCCAGCTCCTTGGCAATGCGGACCATGTTCTCAATCTCTGGGGGGCTCATGTTCCATCGGTTGAGCAAGTAACAGACTCGGACTGTGAACGGACTCTTGTGGGCGTCTCGCAGCGAGCACAACAGGGACAGCCCTTCCACAATCTCGTCGAACCAAAACTCCTCGGTCACCTTGCTGCGCCGATGGCTCTCGGGCAGACCGGCATCCAGACTCAGGGTCAGGTAGTCGCCATCCTCTGCGATCTGGACGAGAGTGCTCAAGAAGCCATGCTCCTCTTCCAGCTTGCGGAGCAACGAGCCGTTGGTCGTTACGCCGAACTTCGAGCCCGTCTCCTTGACCGCACGGAGGCAGTCCAACAGACCGAGATCCATGGTGGGCTCGGTGTACTGACCACCGAAGATGACGAACTCGGCTCGCCCATCGACCTCACGAATCAGTCGCTCGACCTTGCGCGCGTCCAGCGCAAGCGTCATGTCGCCAATGGAGCCCTGACAATGCCGGCAATGGAAATTGCACGGCGTCTTGCCATCGGCCGCCAGGTGAAACTCCAGCTGCCGCGGATAGACCAACTCCCCATCAAACAACCGACCTAGATCACCATCGAGATGACCCTTCAGGATGCCCAGGTAGTCATAGCCCTCAGGTCGATCCGGGGTCGAGGTTCGGTCCGCCTCATGGGTGACCCCGTCGCTCTCACCAGCAGTGGACTTGGTAGAAGGGGCAGCGCCGTGCCGAAGTATTTGGAGGGACGTCTTCATTGAAATCTTACCCATTATAGCCGCCTGTAAGAGCACTCTCGTGGCCTCCTTTGCCCAAGGCCCCCGTAGACAGATGCGTTCTTGAATGGATCTCTGGCTTGATCGGCCGTAGCCTTCGCGCGATTAACCATCGGAGCCCCCTGCGCAGTTTGAGTAATTCAGATTCACGACGGGGTCCCCCACGGAACAGCATTGGGCTAGGATTCGCCTTGAGAGACAGCGGTGACTGAAGCCCGGCCGCATCGACACAGGAGAGCCCCCTCGTGGACCCCGTAGCTGCACCCCGCACCGCCCCAGCTGAGGCCAACTCAGCCCCCCTCCTCTCCCCAAGCCAAGGAGGCACCGTGAGCTCGCTCAACCCTCCCCCATCGGACGCGCTCCTTTCACTGATCAGTGAGCTCGACCGAGCCGTCGAAGACTGCAACTGCGAGCGCACCACCTGTGACTCGGTCAAGGCCAGCCTCGAGCGCTACATCGGCCCCGACAAGCCGTTTCTGGATGCATCGTTCCTGCAGCCGAAGCAGGGTCACTACGCACGCCGACTGCTGCATCGCGATCCAGCAGGTCGCTACTCGGTGATCATCATGGTGTGGGGCACAGACCAAGGCACGGCTATCCACGACCATGGGGGCCTCTGGTGTGTCGAGTGTGTCTACCGGGGCCGGATCCGAGTCCACTCCTACGACATTGGAGACGGGCCTAGCGAGCACACCCATAGCTTCCAAAAGGAAAACACCGTCATCGCAGGCTGTGGTGAAGCTGGAGCCCTGATCCCGCCCTTCGACTACCACGTCATCGAGAACCCCTTCCAAGAGGCTGCAGTAACGGTGCACGTCTACGGCGGTGAGATGAGTTGGTGTCATTGCTACGAGCCGTCCCAAGATGGAGGCTACGAGCGCATACGTCGGGACCTACAGCTCGTGGACTGACCGGTCCAATGAGGCCGGGAACTCCAGCCCGGCCGGCACAAAGCCTAGGTGTCGCACAAGAGAGTTCCCAACCCAGTTCCCAGTCAACGGGCAGCGGCGGCGTCAATCAGCATCTGGCGCAGGATCTGGTAGTTGGCTGGGTCGGCGAGACTGTTGTCCGTGAGGTTGAAGACGCCGAACCACTCGTTTGCCCCATCCAGAACGATGACGTCCCGGTAGGCTACCTGCCAGCTCTCCTCCCACACATCGGAGAGTTGATTTTCGTCCTCATCGACATCCTGGAGCCACGGGACATCTCGAGTCGACACGACATCGTCAGCCGTCCCCTCTGTGCCATCCGGGCCTGGGTCGGCGATGTCCACCTCGGACGTAATCTGACCATTGGCGGACGAGAACCCCTCCTCGTTGATACCGATGATGTGGATGTCCAATTCGGGATGGTTGGTGGAGAGGTCATCTTGGAGAAGGTTGAGCAAGCCAAACTGGCTGCGACAATATGGTCAGGTCGCGTGTCCGAAGTACCAGCCAGAGACCTTCTCTAGATAATCGCGCGGAGACACCTCAGCGTTGTAGGTGCCCGAATTGGGGTTCACGTCCAACAGCGCAAAGTCGGGCATGGGGCCCTCGGGGGCACTGTCGTCGTCATCACCGGAGTCGTCATCGTCACCGGAGTCGTCATCGTCACCGGAGTCGTCATCGTCATCACCCCCAGCATCATCGTCCCCAGCCCCCGAGTCGTCATCGTCCCCAGCCCCTGAGTCGTCATCGTCCCCAGCCCCCGAGTCGTCATCATCCGAGAGGTCCGAGTCATCGTCGTCTGCCGACCAGGGATCATCGACGCTCATCTCGTCGTTGGGACTGCTGCTACACCCCGGTCCAGCGACCAACAACAGCCACAGAACAAGGGACGTAGTGGCCCACAGCCGCCAGCGAGTGATCATGAGGGGATCTTTCCGCTCAAGACTGCAGCGATCTTCGCTTGAACAAAACACACCCAGAGAGCATAGCCCGCGTAGAGAAAGTTCACGATCTTCAGATAGCCCAGGTGATTCATTCCAACCGCCCTCGCATCGCCGACATCACTTCAGGACCTAGGAAGGTCCGAACCCTAGGTAGGACATCGAAAGCACGGACCCTAGTCGACCTCACCGTCGCAGTCGTCATCCACACCATTGCCGAGCACTTCCAGGGACGGGGGCCCAATGGAGGGATCGCTGTCGTCACAGTCGCCCCCCATCTCGCTGTAGCCATCCCCGTCGTCGTCGCTGTGATTCGTGCCCTCGTCCACTAGGCCATCGCAGTCGTTGTCCATCCAGTCCTCCGCTTCCACAGCACCGGGGTACACCTGCGGCCGGCTGTCATCGCAGTCTCCAGCCGCCTCTGTAAAGCCATCCAGATCATCGTCGTAGAGGCTCGTACCCTCGTCGACCACTCCGTCGCAGTCGTTGTCCACCGCATCGGGCTGCTCACTAGCCCCGGGAAAGGATGTGATGTCCGCGTCATCACAGTCACCAGCCAGCATGGTGTAGCCGTCACCATCGCCGTCCAGGAGCCCATGGTCGATGATCCCGTCACAGTCGTCATCGACCCCGTTTTCCTCAACCTCCTCGCCACCCGGACGCACCTGCTCGTCCGCATCATTGCAGTCGCCATCGACCTCAGCGAAACCGTCCCCATCGTCGTCATAGAGCTCTGTGCCGTCATCGATCCGGCCGTCGCAGTTGTTGTCTACGCCATCGGGCAGCTCGGGATGACCCGGCCAAACCAGCGGGTCATCGTCGTCACAGTCGCCCGCGCAGGTGGTGTAGCCATCGTCATCCTGATCATAGGCCGCCGGATCACCGGCCTCACAGTCATTGGCGCGCAACGCCACATCCTGAACAAAGAGGTCTCCTGCAAAGGACAGATCCAGCTCACCGTAGGCCGGATCGTCATCCTCTGCCGTAAAACGAACCACGAGCCTCTCCAACACACCGGGCTCGACCACAATGGGGAGCGAGTCGACCAACTCAAAGGCCTCTTCGTCAGTCGTTGCACCGACAACAGTGATTGGGACTGGGCCCTCGTTACCGAGCCAAACGGATCGTTCCTCTTCATGGCCTTCCTCCACCGGACCAAAATCGAGCGAGAACGGAGTGATCGACGCCTTCGGCTCCGCCGCCCGTCCCCTCACGACCAGCTCGAACTCTCTGGGGGTGCCATCGGTCACCAAGGTCACCTTGGCCCAGTGATAGCCCTCATCGGTTGGGAGGTAGTGGATATCCAGCTGCTCGGAAACGTCCCGGCCCAACTGAAACTCTTCTTCGCCCGAGAGCGAGAAGAACTCATGCTCGTGGTTCTCGACTTCCACCGAGAGCACATTGATCGGCCCACCGAAGGAGTGCTGCAGATAAAATGTTGCGGTGCGGAGTTCGTCCACCGGGGTGACGCCGAGATCTACAAAGTGTGGCTCAATGCCAAAGCCAGCCTCCACCGCTGAAAGACTACTTTCCCCGGAACAGCCGACACTCTGAGTGGCCAACAAGCCCATCAGCAGCAAGGCAAAGCCCCCCGGACTGCCCCCAGCCAGGGGCCGCCAACATCGCCTCCGGCGAAGGACAAGGAGCGAGCCCAACAAGAGGGCCACTAGGCTGGACCGACCAACATTCTTGGGTCTGGCATCCGACACCACCCCACAGCTACACCCGTCTCCCAGGCTCAGCTCGGGGAGATCGCCCTCCAAGTCCGCACAGCCGTCGTCGACCTCTTCGTTGCAGTCATTGTCCAGCTCATCGCACATCTCTGGGGCCTCGGGGTGAATCCAGCCATTGATGTCATCACAGTCCCCTTCGTCGGTCGTCCAGCCGTCCTGGTCTAGGTCCTCGAGCAGTTCATCTTCATCTCCGTCGCAGTCGTCGTCGACACCATTGAGCGACTCGATGGCCCCAGGGTGGATGTCCTCATCCGAGTCATCGCAGTCTCCGCCCAGCTCGGTCACACCGTCGCCGTCGTCGTCGTATAGGTCGGTCCCTTCGTCCACCGTGCCGTCGCAGTCATCATCCACTCCATTGGCCCCTTCGACCGCGGCGGGATGCATCTGGTCATTCGCGTCATTGCAGTCACCATCCAACTCGCTGACACCGTCGCCGTCGTCATCAGCACACTCGGTGTCTTCATCGACATCCCCATCGCAGTCGTTGTCCACAGCGTCACAGACCTCCTGGGCCCCTGGATGACTGGAGGAATCGTTCTCGACACAGTCGCCGCCGCTGATCGTGTAGCCATCAAAGTCGGGGTCGGACTCCCCTCCATCCACTGAGCCGTCACAGTCATCATCGACCCCGTTGTCGGGGATCTCCTGCTGACCCGGATGAACAAGTTCATCAGCATCGTTGCAGTCCCCGTCGAGTTCAGAGAAGCCGTCCTCGTCATCGTCCGAGCACTCGGTTTCCTCGTCGACTAACCCATCGCAGTCTTGGTCCACAGAGTCGCAACTCTCGGTGGCGGCCGGATGCGCGAGTGGGTTGGAGTCGTCGCAGTCCCCGCCCAGCTCTGTGTAGCCGTCACCATCGTCATCGTAGAACTCCGTCAATTCATCCACGACCCCATCGCAGTCGTTGTCGACACCATCAGGCCCTTCGACGGCTCCCGGATAGACAGCAGCATCGGTGTCGTCGCAGTCCTGCCCGCCAGCTGGCGTGCCGATGTAGCCATCACCATCCAGGTCGTTCAGGTCCTGGCCATCGCAGTCTTGATCGATGCCGTCATAGGGCACCTCGGGTGCGCCCGGGTACACCGACGCGTTGGTGTCATCGCAGTCGCCGTCGCAGAGCAACCAACCGTCGCCGTCGCTATCGTGTCCCTCGTCGATCAGACCGTTGCAGTCGTCGTCCATGTCGTTGCACAGCTCTGGCGCTCCCGGATACACCGTGGCCACTAGGTCATCACAGTCGCCCATGCACGTCGTCCAGCCATCAGCGTCCACGTCGTAGCCATCGTCGATCAGCCCATTGCAGTCGTTGTCGTAGCCATCGCAGACCTCCACCGCGCCGGGGTACACCGAGTCGTTGCTGTCGTCACAGTCCCCCATACAGGTGGCCCAGCCATCCGCATCCAGGTCGTGGCCCTCGTCGATGACGCCGTTGCAGTCATCATCCAGCCCATTGCAGTGCTCGAGGGCTCCCGGATAGACGGTGGCGATCAGATCATCGCAGTCGCCCATGCACGTGGTCCAGCCGTCGCCGTCCACGTCGTGGCCATCATCCACAAGTCCATTGCAGTCGTTGTCGTACCCGTCGCACAGCTCGACTGCGCCGGGATAGATGGACGCGTTGTAGTCGTCACAATCACCCATACAGTTGGCAAAACCATCCAGGTCGACGTCGAAGCCCTCATCGATCTGCACATCGCAGTCGTTGTCCTGACCGTCACAGACCTCCAAGTTGCCGGGATAGTTGTTTGCGTCAGCGTCGTCACAATCCTCGCCGTCGTACCAGGTGTCGCCATCTGCATCGATCTCCGGCACACAGTTGTAGCAACCGTCGTAGGGTATGACGTTACCGTCATCACAGACCTCGCTACCCTCAATCACTCCATTGCCGCACTCGAACAGGGCACCGTTTCGGACTTCGAACTCCCACACTCCCGGGATGCCCACATTGGAGGTCGTACACAAGCTCAAGATGGACGGCGTCTGAGAGTCGGGGTGGGACCAGAAATCGCTCAGGTTGCCCGCGTCAAAGCCCATCTGAGCTTCTGTGCCACCGAGACCATTCGAGCCACCGGACGCATTACCAGTCGTCCACTCGCAGCGGTTGTATCGGAACTGGATGTCGAAGTCGCCGGGACCAAACGACGGAGAACGGTCCGTAAGCACCGCCTGAAAACTATTGAGGCGATTCGTGGCCGAACTGTAATAGCCGACGTTGTACCAAGTGGCCGTGAACTGACCGGCAAAGACATCCAAGTCCCAGTAAATGAGATTGCAACCCGTACACCCCGAAGGTTGCCCTCCTCGGGTGTCGACATCACCCCAGTAGGGCGCAATCATCGGTTGGGAGCTGATGGGAAACGAGAGCGGAGTGTAGGTTCCGACACCGCCCGAGAACGTCAGGTTGCCATTGTTGTTGACGTACACGGTGGAATGGGTCGTCCCGAAGTAGTTCAAGCCGTAGGGGAAGAGCCCACTCAAGCCGATTCCGGTGGAATAACCGTCATCGTTCACATGCAGCGTGTTCTCGCCAAAGCCCTGCGGCCCACCCAACCCGGTGACGAGCGACGCTTGGGCCCAGGCCAACGGAGCACAACACAAGACCAGCGCGCAGCAGATCGTCGCGGTCAGGATGAGGCGCCGAGGCATCAGGAGTCTCGCTTTCCCGGAGTGCGGCTGCCGTTCAACCGGTCGCCGGCGACAACGATAGCGCCCTGAGGAGCGTTGGCGAGGCTGTATTTTCTCCGCTTGCGGGAGCCGAGGAGCAGGAAGAGCACACCCCAAGAAAAGACAACGCCTAGAGCATCGTTCTCAGCCCCAGGAGCCGGGCCGTGGACCCGACAGGAGCAGCCCTCGCCCGTGGGGTCCAAGGGCTGAAGCACGATCGGCCCCTCTTCCTCAGCTTGCGAGTCCTCGTCGCCCGTCCCCGGACCTTCGTCTCCGCTCCCCCCAGAGTCGTCGTCACCTGCCGAATCGTCGTCATCGCTGTCGGCAGAGTCGTCATCACCGCCAACATCATCGTCGTCATTCCCCTTGACGTCGTCGTCGTCAGAAACCGTTGCATCGTCGTCGTCAGAAACCGTTGCATCGTCGTCGTCATCACCCTTGGCGTCGTCGTCATCAGCCCCCTTGGCGTCGTCGTCGTCAGCCCCCTTGGCGTCGTCGTCGTCGGTGCCGGTCGCGTCATCGTCGTTAGAAACCGTTGCGTCGTCGTCGTCTCCGCCGGTTGTATCGTCGTCATCCGTGCCGGTCGCGTCATCGTCGTCAGTACCGGTCGCGTCATCGTCGTCCGCAACCGTTGCGTCGTCGTCGTCTCCGCCGGTTGCATCGTCGTCACCCGTGCCGGTCGCGTCATCGTCGTCCGCAACCGTTGCGTCGTCGTCGTCTCCGCCGGTTGCATCGTCGTCA
>PBPL01000190.1 GCA_002724675.1 Deltaproteobacteria bacterium
GAGCATCTCCCGCCAGTCGGCGAGGGAAATCTCGTAGCCCCTGTGATAGGCCTGAAAACCCCGGTCGCCCCAGTCCCCGTGGAATTCACGGTTGCAGACCGAAGTGTGACAGAGGTTTTCAAGACACGAAAGCGTGTCAATGACCAAGCACTTGTACGAGTGCTTACCAGTGGTAAGCTCCTCGATCATTTCCAGTGCCTGATCCCAAGTTTGCGGAGCTGGCAGGATCGCCAAGTCTGACGGTACCGCCCCGCTTTTCTTCAGGAGAGCAAAAGAGTTCTCCTGAGTAAAAGGCATCGCGACAGCTCCGGGGATGTTTCCCGCGAGGCTGGATTTCCCGACGCCCGGTGGTCCCATGATGATCATCGACGAAGGTCGCATCTCATCGTAGTCCACCGTAATCTTCTTGAGCCAACTATTCATCAGCTCCTCCCTTCTCGGAACCGGAGTTCCATGCGGTCCACCACGCATCCATCATCTCGTGCCAGACCGTTCCGAAGTACAAGGCTTGGCTCGTGTCCTCTTGGGCACGATAGTAACCATCCTCGTACTGATACTGGTGCTTTGCAGGACAAGTCTGAAAGCACCTCACTCGACTGTGCGTCAGCACAGTTCTGTCGTCGTGTACGCCCTCGAACTCAGGGAGTTCGGGGAACTTGTGTTCTCTGTTCTTCCAGCCTTCGTCGAGAAGGCTCGATTGTCCTGAACAGACACCGAGAAACTTGCAAGGCGTGTTGTACATCATGCAAGCACCGGAATTCTTGACGACTCGTCCAGTGTTGCGATAGCGTTTTCTCGCTGTCGCCATGTCGTAGCTCACGTCGACCATGTTTTCCGTGTGGTCAACAAGGTCTTGCATCAGAGGCGTAACCGGTCGTCTCTGGAAGTGCTTGCCGGGGTCTTCAAGAATCTTCTTTTGAACCCGGATGCTGAAGAGTTCTTCGTTCTCTTTCTTGAGAGCAGAGGCACAGGCACCTATGGCGGCTGGGCTAATCCCCTCTCCGAGGTACGTTCCCTCTTCGACAGCTTCCCTCCAGTTGGCTTTTGTCAAAGCCTTTGGCTTGAGGCCGGGCTTTCGCACAGCATCCCAAACCACTCTCCCGACCGGATAACCTGCTGTTCGGGCCAAAAACATGTAATGCTTTGGCTGAGTGTCGACACTGAGTTGTCGCCAGTAGCTTGACTCTGGCGAAATGTCGGACGAGGTCGTCTTGTGGTCGAAGATCGTAAGAAAGCCCGGAGTCTCCGGGTTATGCTGTACGATCTTGTCGATCTTTCCGGCGATGTGATGTGATCTTCTCGCCTTTCCGTTTTTCAGGTTGTACAGTGGGGCAGCGAGGGCCACTTCGCACGCTCTCACGTCGTAGTGTTTGTTCACCCCGTGCCACATGAAGTCGTAACCGCGTATCAGGGCCTTCAGTGTGGCCCTGAGTACCCAGTCTTCTTCGCCATCAAGGTGCAGACCTTCCACGACCTTGAGGGCACTAAGCAATGCACTCATTGGTTTTCCTCCCAATTTGTCAAAGATCAGCCCGGCATTCCGGGCGTTCTGACATCATAATAGGAGGCAAACTTAGAGAGTCAACCCTTATTTTTCGATAATTATGGGTCGAAGCTGTAGTGGGCGGTGTAATAGTTCCCACCATCTATGCTTTTTCGGCGGAATTTGCGAAGTTTCACAATCCCAAGCTCTTGGGCGTCGGAAATTCGCATCTGGGCCGTGCGAACGCTGCAATCCCACTCTCTGGCCCACTCCTTCGAGGTTTTGAACCCATCAGGGATTGTCCCGCTATCCCTGTTGGCGTAGCCGAGGGCCTTTTCAAGCTCGTCGAGTGTGATCAGCTTACTTTTTGACTTTGCCACAGTTTCCTCCACGGTTTTATCAGGTAGTGTCCTGCGAATCCGCCGATCCTCTTCATCCCAAGGCTCTGGCGAATGTGGTTTTCGAGCCTAGTCAGCGGGCAGTCAATGACTTTCGAGAACGTCAGCAGCAGGACGAGCGAGCAGATTGGCACAGACACGTACCAAGGCTCCAAGAACGGGACCACGAAGAACGCGAGGATGTTGGACCCAACGATGAAGCCGTGAAACACCACGAGAGACATCAAGAGGGCTGGTCGGACCCACGCCCTTCCGATTTCTCGATGCATTCTTCGGCCTTCCTGATCAACCATAGGACATCCTCCGGGTTAATGGCCCAGCGGGGACTGTCCTTGATCTTCTTCAGTCTCGCCCTGCTCGGATCTTTCTGATTCGTGCCACTCACTGACCATCTCCTGCCACATGTCTATTCCACGCTGCGTGGAGAAGTGCAGTCCGGCCAAGCCGCAGCCCGTGCAGACAACACCACTGAACAAGTGTCCACCGACGACCGTATAGTTTTCCTTGAGGTCCGGCTGTTGGCCGCACAAGGGGCAGTTCTTGATTCTGTCGTTAGTTGGCATAGTTCGGCCTCTCATTCGATGACCTCCCCATCTATGACGACCTGACAATTGCATTCCAGTATCAACCTTGCCCCACAAGATAGCAAGGGCTTGTGCGGGCTGTACTTCAATGAAGAGGAACCACAAATGAACACCTCTGAGCCGTAGTGGTTTTCCTTACCCACCTTGACCGTTATCGGGGGGTCCGCTGTCCCCTCCTTCCGGTTCCTCCTGATCACGTGCATGTTCACGTGTATCTTCTTCTTTCGCGGCATTCCAAGCCCTCCAGATCGCCGTTCTCTTTTCGGTCTCTTCTTCCCAGAGGGTCATCATCCTGCTTATGGCTACAGCAGCCACGACAACAACAACAAAAAACCCAAGATCCGGCCAACCCACTATTCCACCCGAGACCTTTCTACCGTCCAGATCCTCTTTCGTATAAAAAGCTCATCGTCAGAATACCTGACGACAAGCCCACCAAACTGCGGCGTGGTGAGTCTCGCACCAGCGATCTTCCACACGAAGGGCGTCTTGCCCTGCCAGCATCCAGTCACGGCTGCGATGGCGTGCCCTGTGGATGTCCGTCCCTTGCGAACGGAAGCGTCCCTGCCAGTTGGTATCTCGCACATGATGTAGCGATGCCTGTGAGACCTGACGATGGCATCAGGTGGCCTGCGGCCCCACTTGGCAGACTCTACGTACTCTTCGATGAGTTCTTTGAACACTGCCGTGGCTTCGTAAGCAGCCGAAGATGTGGTACCGACGTGGTGTAAGAAATGCACGAGCTTTGGTCCGCACATTTTCCACAAGTCCCACCTTGCGTGCTGCCCCTCTTCGTTGGGGATGGCCCCGAGACGCTTTGCGAGGTTTTCCTCGTCACGAGCCGACTTGCCCACGTGAGCCTCTGTCCCACGAATGTGGTAGTAGCGTCCCTCGCACCCTTCCACCACCGGTGCCATGCACTCGTAGGCGATGGCCGCTTGATCTTCAAGGTTGTGGCTGATTTGCGTCGTGCTTCCGTGGTGGACTCCGTCGACGATGTCTCCATTGAAGACAACTGCGTACGGTTCCCCCCGTGTCGCCATCGGTACGAAGTCATCCCAGAACTCCCTCCACATGTTCCAGATTTTCTTTTGCAGCTTGCTGGGCTTGTACATCCCGCCCTCGTCCATAAAGACGCCACCGGGAGGACACAGGCCCAGACGGCACCCACAGTGGGTGTCCGAGATCACAACAAGGTTGTTGACTTTATCTGCCGAGGGCATGGTCGTTCTCCCAAACTGCTGGTGCCCGCAGGACTGCCTTGTCGTTCTCTTTGAAGAGGCAGAGTGCAATGACTGCGTAAACAGCCAAGTCTCGGAAGGAGTCCTCTACTCCTTCGTTGCTCAGCTCGCCGGTTTTGCAGAACGTCTTCAGCCTCTGGACCTTGTCGTTCATGCGGATCAGGCAGCCCATCCAAGCCGGGATGCCGAAGTCTTCGCTTGCCCGCACGTTGGCAAACGGGTCCATGTCCGTTCCGTAGTCCTGCTGTTTCTTGTCGTGCAGTTCCCCGAGTTTCCGCAGCTCTGCGTGGAACTCTTCACTTCCCGTCTTCATCACGACCTCCCATACATGGCTGATGCTATCCGGCTTCTGCCGGTCCTCCCACTGCCATGCTTCCTCAGGGCGGTGGGTATGTCGATCCCAAGCTGCTGGAGCTTCTGGACGGCGATTTCCTTTTCTGCCTCAAGCTCATCCTTCAGCACTTGCAGTATAGCCAGCCTTCTCTCGCTGGGAAGCTTTTTCTGGTCATCATCCAATCTTTTTATGGTGGGAGGCTTTTCTGCCAGCTTGTTGGTCATCGCCTTGATCTGCGAATCGCGAACCTCTTCCACGATGTCAGCGATGCTGTATTCTGTGCGTTCCAGCCCCTCACCAAAGAACTTCGGGCCGAGGATCTTGCGAGCCATCTTTCTGGCCCGTTCGATTGAGTCCGTAATGAGTTCTATATCTCTCTCTGTCGGGTTGTCCACGTTCAGGTTGGCGGCTGCCACCAAACGCTTCGCGAGATCCCCGGACATGGCTGCGTATTCGTGGTACTGAGTATCGGAGAAGTTTCGGTCGACCCCCTTGAAACTCATGCTCTTTTTCGGAGCCCTTGGATACTTGGCCTTGTCAGTTTCTGCGTGCTTAGCGTTCCACTTCAAGAGGACGCGGTCGCCAACAAATGTGTCCGTCGACTTGAGCCTCACTGGAACAGCCAGCTGGTAGATGAAGGACGAGGCGGGGCCGTGGATGTTGGTCCTGTCGATTTCCCTGCCCCAGATGTCCACCTTTGGAACGTCGTCGACGAGGCCGAGTTCAAGCTTGGCTCGGAGCCTGTCGTAGGTGCGGTTCTTGATCTCCCGGTCATCTCCCCAGAGGCCCCTCTCGGGAACCTTGGTCTTGAGGGCTCGACCGGTTGAACGAATGTAGTTGGGAACCCAAGCCGTGGCGAAGTTCGTGGCCCAGTGTCCGGCTCCTGAGAAGAACCCTCTCTCTTGCCAGTTGTGGGCGGCGTCCATCATGTCGGCAAACGAGCGAGTGAACGTCTTGTTGTAGAACTGGCCGTAGACACTCTTGAACGAGGAGCTTGCGATAGTCTCCGCGTCCCCAGTCTTGACAGCTTTCGCCATGTCCACGAGCGTTCCCAACACGGTGGCAAACGGCTCGATCCTCTCGTAGCTGGCCCACGTGTTGCCGATCTTTACGGAGAATGCCGGAGGAACGCCTTCCCGGCGAGAGGCCATCCTGTCTCTGGATTGCCACTCCTGTGCGGACCCGGTGATCCACTGCGACTCCGGGTCATCCTCGTCGCCAGACATGAGTGCATACATCATCATCCAAGAGACGACCTGCTCGACCACGTCAGGAGACAGCGTGCCCCAAGCCTCGCTGACGCTCTTCCCTTCCGAGCGCATCTGCATCGCCTTGGAGATTACCCGGAATGTTCCGAGCGGAGACATCTTCACGCCAGTCTTGAAGATGTTGATCGGAGTGACAACGAAAGGCATCACAAACCGGAGCGGCCTGTACGCCTCTCTCAGCTGAACCAGCTTCTGGCCAGTTTCGCCCAGAGGAGTCTGCCACAAGAGCTTCAGGGTTTCGTTCATGGCTGGGGTGTAGACCAGATCATCCTTCTCGCTGAGAAGCCTGTCCATGAACATCGCCGAGTCTGTCGGCTTGATCGTCCCTTTCTTCACAGCCGAGCGGGCAGTCCGGAAAGCGTACCCAGCCGCGTAGGCGTTGGACATTGTCCACTTCATGAACTCGTCCATCCCGAGCAGCACGTTCTGCGGGATGCGGACAACTTTCCCCGCCTTGCCTTTTATCGCTGTCCTGAGCCCTTCAATCTTCGAGCTTCCGCCGCGACGCCCCTCGTACCCAAGCATGGCCTCGACGACCGGGGCCTCTTCCTTGAACGCCTTGATGCCCAAGCGTGCGCCAACAGGGGCGTGCTGGACGAGATGCTTGAAGATGATCGCGTTCTCTGCGAACGTGGGGAGGTTCGGGTCTTGGACAGCCAAGTTGACCAGAGCCTCCAGATTCCTTTTGACGCCAACCTCCCACAGGAAGTACGGTGCTGTCCCTGCGAAGTTCGCCGCTTGAGTGGTCAGTGCCCCGAGGATGGAGTTCCTGAACCACTCGCTGGCCCCGTCCATCAAGTCGGCCTTATGCTGGCCTGCGAGGTTCAGCACCTTGTTGGCGTAATAGGGGTCTGATGCCATCTTGTCCAGAGCGAACGGGTCGACGCCCATCGACTGGAGGTAGCGGTGCAGGGACGGAAGACCCTTACCGGCGTAGCGACCCTCTCCGTTGATCCACTCCTCGTGGAGACGCTGTGCGCCAACAGTGTCGCCGCTCTTGCGGAGCTGCTCAAGCTTGTGGTGCAGATCCTTCTCTGGGGTGAACACAGCCTTGTGCATGGCCCGGAGCCGCTGGTCTTCCTCGCTGAGGGATGTTCCGGCGGCCCGGAGGCCTCTGGCCATCTCTGTCGTGATGCTCATGGCAGCCGTCATTGCCAGACTGATGAGGGGGGTGTTCTCCTTCTTCTGCGAAGCGGTAAGCTCATTGATTGTCATGGTCAGGGCGACCTGATCCACGTCGTTGAACCTCTCGCGAGTGCCCCTCTTGGCCGCCTTGACGGCCTGTTTCAGGATGCCCTTCCAGCCGAGGCGATCGCGCTTCTTCCTAGCAGCGGCATTCAGCTCTCTGTCTGACCTTCTCCGGTGGTCCCTTTCTTGCCTTTCTTTGCGAGACCTTGCTTGGGCGCGGAGGGCTTCGTATCGCTGCTGGGACTCTGGAGTGAAAGTTTCGGCAGCGATTCTGCGGCCTCCGCGACGACCGCCTTCAACCACATCTCCGGGCGAAAGTGTCTCTCTACCGAGTTCTCCATAAGCGATTTCGTTTGTTGACCTTTGGACCGGCGCAGCTTTTTCCCACCCCGTTTTCCCGTCCCGATCTGTGGCGTCGAGAGCCCTCTTGAAATCTCCAACATATTTCCGTTTTCCCTGCTGTAAGGACGCGTATTGCTTGAGGACCGCCTCGAAATTCCCCATGAGGTTGTTCAGGTCAACGCGGACCTCGCCCTGCCCGAGATCTGCCCCGAGCGTGTGGAAGAGTTCCTCCATCCTTCCGGCGAGGACTGTCCATCCCTCGCCGGGGGTGATTGGATAGCTCCCAGAGCTTTTCATCTTAGCTACGGCAGCTTCCATGAGCATGTTGAAATACCCGTTCTGCCCAAACAGAGCTTCGACCTTCTGGGCGTCCTCTACACCGAGTTCTTCCCGGTTGATCCACTCCCACAGCTTGACGCTGAGCGTCTTGCCGACGAAGGGGACGCGGGAGATAAAGCCCTTTTCCACGTCTTTGACGCGGCCCTTGACTTGAGCCTTCCTGAGTTCGGTGAGCTGGGTAGGCCCCTCGTGAGTCACCCCTGTGGGGTTGAGGTCTCCCAGCATGCCGTAGGTCATCTGAAGGCCAAGCTGGCCCATATTGGTGTCCGAGGTTCCAATCAGGGAAGGGTTCCCGTGCAGGGTGGCGACTATACCGGCAACAACGGAGCCTTCGCCTCTCAGCATCGTCGCGTCGTCTTGGAACAGCCGCTCAAGCTGGTTGCCTTTCTTGAGGGCGTAGCTCTGCCTGAAGACTTCGTACGCCTCTTCGAGCTTCATGCCTTCGGGGAACTTCCCTCCCCAGCTGTTCACCTTGTCCCGAACTGCCATGAGGTCTTGCGGGGACAGGCCGTCTGCGTGAAGCAGCTGCATCGACCAGAGGCCGGGGTTCATCTTCTTGCTGCTAAACAGTCGCACGAGCTGGTCTGTTATTGCATTCGGCACCCGGTCGTAAACGGTCTCAACGGTCGTTTCAAATTCCCCATCCTTATCGAACTTCGACTCCACCTTCCTCTTCGTGCCGAAGTTGTCAAGGATCACCTTGACTTTCTCATCAATGCTATTGGCCTCTCTCATCTGGGCATATACGTGGACCGCCATCCTCATCGCGTTCTGCGTGGAAAGCGAATGCCTCAGCCCATTTTCTCCGCGAGACGCCCACAGGCTGACGCCCGCGAGGAGAGAGAAAACGGCGAAAGATTCTGGATCGGTGTTGTCTGGATCGAACTCCGGCCACATGAGTTCAGTGACGGCAGCCCCTCTCCGAGAGGACACGCCGGACACCGGGTCATGCTCTACTGGCGGGGGAAGCCTCAGCATCATGCCCCCGAGGGCCTCTCGCAGCCCCGTGTGGAAGGCGGCCCCGTACCCAACGTCTCTGGCCTCCGGGCCCTTCTCTGAAAAGATGTGCTGAAGCTCTGCCACCAAGGCGGGGAAGTCTTCTTCAACCCCCTTCTTGCTGAGGAGAACGACACCGTCTTTCCAGCCGTCTTTGAAGTGCTTGAGCCTGTTCTCTGCCCCTTCGACGATCTGCTTCTTTTGGTCGGCGACCCAGCTGTCTATTGTTTCTTGCGAGGGAGGGGGAAGCTTGGATCTTCTGAGGCCCTCTTGGACTCTCGCCTTGGCTCGGTTTTCGGCGAATTCGTCCACCCCGTCGAGCGCGCTTCGCAGCTGCAGATACTCTGGGTACTGCTGAAATGTCCAGTCGGACCCCGGTTTTTCAGCCAGCCTGACTGCTTCTTCGATAGGGATGGGTGCCCCGCCCTTGTAAAGGACTCTGTCTGCCGCCTTCTGGTAGCCTTCCCCTTGCCGCCTTCGCTCCTCTGGCCCTTCCTTCCCGGCAGGAATTGTCCCCTGCTGCAAAGCGTAGTTCCTGACGCCGTTCGCTATTGGCCGGAGAACCTTGTAGGCAAGCTCTCGCACGTCCGCCCCTTGCGGCGTGTTGAATCCGCTCTCTTTGACGTATTCGGCTCCGTACTTCTTCGCAAGATCCTCGATTGAAACCTTGCCAAGAGGCTCTTTGGTGCGGGCAATGAACCGGGTCGGGGAAACCGCCTCGCCCGCCTCAGCCCTTCTTGCGTCCTGTTCCGTGTAGTTGTAGTCCACCGCGTATTGGTCGCTTATCCTGCCCAGCATGCTTTCGCTAGTGTCGCCGGGAGACAAGGTTTCGTTCGCGGAGTGGTTTCTTGCGGAGAATCGCCTTCTTCTCTCTGCGACCACTGGCTCCCACAGCCGGGGCCACTCTCCCGTGAGGAGCCCCATCTTGATTGTGGCGACTTCCCGAGGCATGGTTTGAGCTGTTCCGGGTCTCGACGATTCCTCTGCCCGGTTTTCTACATTCCAAGACCAGTCAACGATAGCCTTGAGTGCCTGCGGCTGTTCCTCTCGCATCCTGCGGAGTTCAGACCCCTCTTGGATGGAGGTGATCTGGATGCTCAGGTTCTTGAGGCGTCCTTCGAAGGTCGACGCCATTCCGGCGTTACGCCCCCAGTCTCCATCGCCAAGGGCTGCATGGATGGCCAAGGCCACTTCCGCCGCCTCCTTCGCGTACACTCTCTCTTTCTTTATGTATTTCAATACAGCGGTATCGGACACCGGGGGGCGAACCCCTTCCCCGGAGGCGAGCAGGGGCCTGAATTCAGCCCAAGGCCCAGACATTCCGCCCAGAGGGGAGGACTCGACAGCCTTCCCCTTCCGCTTGACGAACGGGATCATGCCCCGGATCACGCTCCGGACGCGGCCCACCTGCCTCTCCCTGTCCCCCGGAGACATCGTCTCTGGGGGCTTCGTTGACCGCATTCTGCGCTCCGCTGTCTCAAGGTCTTGGAGGAGGTTCTGGATCTTTTCTATATCAGCCTCTTCCATTCCATCGAACTCTTCGGGCGACAGAGACTTGATCCATTGTGCCCGGCCCTTGAACCGCTTGTGCTTCTGGAGTTCTTCCGCAAGGCTCGCAGCGAGAGAGTCCCTCTCTTCCTTGAGGGAGACCGTGCTACTCTCTGAGCTGGGAGGCTTGGGTGGCGGGGCAGCCTCCTTCTCGGCCTGCTGAATCTTTTGTGCCGCCGCCGCCTCTGTGGCGACAGTGGGCGTGACAAACCCCTCGAAGTCCCCCGAACTCTCGTATGGCAGCAGTCCTCTGATATCAATAGGCTTTGCCTTGGTGTCGATGTATTCCACGGTGAATCCGCCAGTGTCCTCGTTCCTGCGGACAACGGCCCGCTTGGCAGGTGCTTTCACCGCACCCTTTTCGAGAGACTGGTAGTCCCCTGTGAAAAGAAGGATCACCGAGGGGTCGTCTGGGTCTTGGTAGAATTGCTGCGGCAAGATGTCTTCTATCGTGAGGAGCCCTGCGCTGTAGGGCTTGTCGGAAACTTCATAGACATCAGCGGCCTCGTCGGAGGCGGCGTCTTCAGCCGCACGCTGGGGAATATCCTCTTCCCGAATGACATCCTCTGCCTGCCGCCACCCTTCCTCCGGCTCGTCGAACTGCTCTCGAATACCCTCGGCAAGGTCGTTCAGCTTCTTCCTCATGCTGCTGCTGATCGCGTTGCTCGCCAAGGCGTCAAGCACGGACTGAACCCTGTTGGCATTTCCTTCAAGCTCAGCTGTCTCGAAGTAGAGGTTTCCGGCTTCGTTCCTGACGGCCCCCAAGTCCTCGGCGTCGAAAAGCGGGTTCCCCTGCCCGTCCTTCAGCCTGCCAAACTCTTTCTGCATCGGCAAAGTGAGCCTGATACGCTTCTTGGGAGGCTTCTTCTTTGCTGGCCGTTTTCTCGCCGACTCTCCGCCAAGGGTCTCTTCAAGATCGGCCTTGCCTTGGTTCTGCTGGTTCTGTACCGCAAGCTCGCCTGCAGTGGGAAGCTGCTCGTCAGTCTCCTGCACCTTGAGGTCTGCCGCCCTCTGTCGCCGCTCTGCTGGCGTTCCCCCGGCGTCAATCTGTGCCCTGCGAGACCTGTCAGACTCCTTCCGAGTAAGCTCTTTTATTTCGCCAGCAATGGTCCTGCCGAGGAAGGCGGCGGCTTTCTCCTCGCTGACCCCCGGATCTTGCCTGCGGACGGCATTGGAGATCGCGTCGAGGAACGAGCCGTTGGTGAAATCTTCTAAGCTAACCCTGTTTTTGATGAATGGCCGCAGGCTCCCGTACCATTCCTTCAGGGTTCTTCCGCCAACCTTCTCCCCCTCAATGGCCCGTGCCAGCAGGCCGTCAGCCACAACCTTCTGTTCCGGGTCGAGCTTTCCGTACGCTCGCACGGCGGCTCCGGAGTCTTCGACTTCCTGTAAGTCTTGTTCGGTGGGGACGAGATCCTCTGGCACTGCCATCCCGGCCTGAATGTCGCGAACAGTCCGGAGGGTCTCCCTTGCTCTCTGGGCGAGGGTCATCAGGGAGGCGATTTGCTCGGCCCGAGCCCTCTTGTCGACGACGTAGCCGGATTTTGAACTCAGCACAATGGTGCCGTCTTCCGAGATGACCACGTCCTTGGGATTGATAGCGCGGTCTCTGAGAAACTCAAGCGTCTCAAGCTCGGCGTTCAGGAGGCTTTCGGGAGAGTAGCCCTTGGTTCTCAGGTCTCTTTCGACATTCTCTCTCCGGACTTGTATGTCTGCTGCATGCTCTTCGGTCGTGGCGATTGACAAGACCCCGTTCTGGATCTCTGTCTCGTTGTCCCTCTTCTGGAGCCGTCTGCGGCCCCCTCGCCCCACCATAGCCCTCTTGGCAGCCTCTTCCACGAGGGCCTCGATCTTCGTTTTCCTTGACCCTCTGAGTGCCTGCTCCTGCCGGTCTTGGTCAGACACCCTGACAAGGATCTCGTAGTCCAGCTCCAAGTTGTTCATGTCGTCGAACGACTCACGGTACTCCGGGCTGATTGTCCGAGATTCCAGAACGTCCTTCGCCTTCTCGAACGTCTGCTGGTCGAGCATTCCCTTGCCTTCAAGGTACTGGCAGAGGGCGAGGTCCATGAGGGACGCAGACGGGTTTACGCCGGGGTACTTTGCTGCGTACTGATCCCTGACGGATTGCCGCTGCTGAGGGGTGAGACTGACCAAGCCCTGCCGGTCGCTCAGGAGTTCGTCTGAAAGCTTCCGAGCCGCATCGGAGGGGGTGGTCATCACCTCGTCGAAATCCTGAACCACGCCGACGCTGGGGTCGTTTTCGGTGTCAGGCTCTGCCGGGGCAGGGATCAGCCTGCCATCCCGCCTCACCACTCCGGGGGACGCTCCCCGGCCCTTGGTCCTGTCGATGAGCGGCTCTGGCTCCACAGCCTCTGCGACATCTTCTCTGGTCGCCTCGACGGCCTGTTCGACAACCACTGGGTTCGGGGGGACCTCGTCTCCGCCCGTGTGGTCAATCTCCACGGGGGCGACGGGGTCCTCAGACTGCTTCACGTCCCTCTCCGCACTCTCTCCGGCGGCGTCCGCTGTTTCGTTGTCCAGCAAGGCCTCTGCGAGATCGGCACCTTCTTCCACCTCAAGCTCTTCTGCCAAGAGGTCGGCCTGTTCTTCCGACATCTCGCCAACAGACAAGCTGGCGTCGTCGATGGTTGACGCCGAGACTGTCGGAACGCTCGTGAAGATGCGTGTCTTGAGAACCTCTTTGCCGTTCACTCTCGCCGTCTTGGCATCGAGCATCATGTCTTCCAAGACGCCTCGCTCAATGTGGCCTGTCCTTCGGTCGAGGTAGAACACCTCCTCACCGGCAAGGTCGCCAAGCCTCTCGTTGGACTCCTCGACAGTCTCGCCCTTGTACTTGTCGAGAATCCTCTTGGCCCGGCGTCCGGCCTTCACCCTGACGGGCTCCTCGGCAGTCCTCGGAACCGGCGCGTCCTCTGTCGCGTGGTGGATGATACCCTTCTCGACGGCCTCCACCGCCTCGACAAGGGATTCCCCTGATCCGGGTTCTGGAGGGAGGGTGACGGGCTCGATGTTCTCGGTTTCGGCAACCCTGCGGACCATCTTGAACAGGAGGTCGTGGAAGGATTCTTTCCCGAGAGGCCGCCTTCTCTTGTACGCCCACTGCCTAATCCTGCTAAACAGGCCGAGGTCTCCGGAGATTTGCGTAAGCCATCCGCTGTCTCCGTTCGAGATCCTGTCTTGGATGAACATCGAAACGGCTTCTCTGTCGTATTCCGCCTCTGTCAGGCCGGGCAATTTCCGCTGGTACTCCGCCCTCGCTGCTGCGTACTCCTCCGGGGCGAACTGCTTGATTGCAGCCTCAAGCTGGGCACCGTGCCCTGTTTTCCATACGGCATCGTTCAGCTCATGCATGTACACGCCCTGCATGAGATCCCTCATCTCGAAGGCCCCCAGCCTTCCCTCGGCGTACTGCTTGACGTACTTCCTAGAGACCCAGATGATCTTCTTGCCGTTGGGCCCTGTTGATGTCATTCCTCGCGGGGCGGCGTTGATGTCATTGTCCGTGTCGAACATTCGCAGCTCTACGTCGCTGCCGAAGACAGACCTGTGGTATCTCTGCAACTCCCGCTCGATATTTTCGATGGTCGCAGCTTTCTGCTCGCTGACCCCGGTGTCCATGTAGACGCCCGGCTGGACTTCGTACCCGTTGTGGTTGAGTACCCCCGCAGGGAGGTTTCCTTCCCTGATGTACTCAAGGTCTTGGTCGACTTCGAGGCCCACTCCGTGCGCAGCGGCTATCTCGGCAATCTTCTCTTGGGTGAGGCCTTCCTCTCTGAGCTTTTCAAACAGGTACTTGGCCCTCTCCCTGCCCTTCATGGAGTCGTTCTCTTCAATCCCCAACGCCTTGAGGATTGTGTTCACCCGCTTTGTGTTCGTTCGGGAGGGGCGTTCAATCATGTCGCTGATGGCACTCTTGGCGACGCCGGGGGCCTGCAAGAGACCCATTGTGCCTATCGTCATCAGCCCCACGTCCCAGAGCGACTTGAACATCGGCGACTCGGTGATGTTCCGGTAGTCGTCGTAGGCGTCGTTGGTGAGGTTGTCGTAGTCACCCATGCCCGGAATGTTCAGTGCGCGATACTTGTTTGTCAGGGCCTCGGTGAGGACTTCCTCGATCGTTTCGCCGCCGACCCCCATGAAGAAGCCTCGGCCCTTTTCCCGCGTGAACCTTGAGAACTTCTCGGCGAAAAGTCTGGACGGCACGCCCAGCTTTTCTATGTGGCTCGCCGTTGCGGAAATCCCAGCCTTCTTGGCCCACATGGATTCCGCACCGCCGAAGCCTCTGAGTAATCGGCTTTTGCCGAGTGCGCCGAAGCCAAGGATGAGGCCCTGCTCAATCGTCCCGGCGTTTATGCCGTGCCGCCACTTCTCGTCCTCCGACATCTCAGGGTTCGTTCTGTCGAGTTCGAGCTTCATGTCTTGGGCGGTGGCCGCTCCCCACCCTGCGAGCCGGTTGTAGCCCTGAACTGCGGGCCCTATACCCGGAACGAGCCCGAGGCCGCCGCCAAGCTGCTGGCCTGTCATCTTCCCGGCTTCAAAAACGAGGGTGTTGAAGCCCTTGCGGAGCTTCCCTACCCCAGCCTGTTCCATGCCGGACTTTACGCCACCGTCGTATTCCTGAGCCGCCTGCATGAACCCCGAGGCCATGTCTTGGCCAATGACGCCAAATGTCCCGAGACTACCGCCAAATCTGGCCGTTCCTGCCCTTGCTCCTTCAAGGGCGGATCTTGCCTCCCACGGAATCCAGCTTTCCTTGTGAGCCTTCCCGAGCTGCTTTGCGAAGGCCTTTCGGTCCTCTTGATCCCGGTAGGCCTGAATCTCGCGAAGAGTCTTCTCTTCCTCTTCGAGGCGAATCCTGTCGAGGTCGTCGACTCGGGCGGACTCCGCCGAAGCGTTGACTGCGTCGAGGAATTCTTGCTGGTCGAGCTGTGAGTCGTAGATACCCATTCCGGTTCACTCTCTGAGCATGTCAACATTGCGAGGTGCGAAGCTTGTGAGCCAATCCCAAAATCCGCCCGCCGCCCCTATGGCTAAATCTGCCCCTTGGACAAACTTGCGGCCAACTACGTTTTCCCAGTCGGTGGCTTGGCCGAACGGGTTTCCGGGGGAGCCGGGGAAGATTGGGTGCTTGTCGAGCTGCTGAGCTGTTTCCCGAAGGGTACTCTGGCTGGGAGGATGCTTGTGGCTCAACGGAACCTTCAAGGCACCGCTCGTCGCGAGGCCGGTCATCAGTCTAGCCGCGTTCTGGCCCGGACTGAACAGCCCGTACGCCGCCTCGTCTGGAACACGGGTTCCCGGTGGCAGCAACTCCGCATCGCCAGTGTCCCTGTACTGGCGAGGGGCTGTTCGAGCGGCATGCTGTTGCGGGTAAGGGACAGCGTCCGTGGGGTGGGCTTGGTTGGCGGCCTCGAAGAAGTCTGTCATGTTTCCGAGCGTCATCTCGCCGGTAGACCTGATCCCCTGACCAGTGTCTGGCAGGTACGGGATCTGTCCGGGGTCAAAGATGATCTGGGCGACCCCGCTCATCGCCTGCCGCTGTGCGGGATGCATCTGCCTGAAGCCGGTTTCCGAGGGGATCCAAGCCGACCGCATCCTTTCCACCCATCCACCCTTGCCGGACAGCGATGTACCAAGCTGCTCAAGCTCCGCCTTCACGTTCTCTTCGGCGTACGCCTCTCCGTCACTGCTTGCGAGCATGGTCTGGATTTTCACGAGGGCCTGATCCATCTCTCCATTGAGCCGCACGAGGTCGTTCTTTGTTCTCTGGAGAGAGGTGCCGTTCTTGATGCCGCCCTGACCTGATCTTGCCACCTCGTACTCGTTCAAAGCCTTGAGCTGCGTCTTTACGTGATTGGCGACGAGGAGCGCGTCGTTGATCAGAGGGGTGCTTGTCTGGCTGCCATCCGCCCCCGCAAACAGTTCGCCAACCCTCCCCATCGTGTCGCGAACTCCGTTGCGGGTTATGTCCAAGTGCTTGCTTTCTGCAACTGCCCTCTCCCTCCTCTGCTCTCCCACGCTCCGGGTGTCTGCGCTTTGCAGGACTTGCCCTGTCCTCGGGTCGACTATGTCACCCTGCGGCTGAGGCGGTGGTGCCATCGTGTCCACGGGAGGAAGGCCTTGCTCCGCGCCAGCGTCCCACCCCTTTGTCTCCGCCGCCGGATCGCCGGGCCACCCTTGCCCTGCATACTCTGCCGGGGCTGGGGTTGGCGTGTTGCCCATCTGCATGTCGTAATTGTCGCTGAACTGCTTGTAGAAGTACGACATGGGCTTCACGTCTTTCAGCCACTCTTCCCTGATGGCCTGCCTTGCGGCCTTCTTGTGTCGTTCAAGGTCCTCCGGGGTCCAGTCGGGTCTTGTCTCTGCCAACTTGGCGTACTGGGCGTCAGATTCCTTGTACGCTTCTGCCAGAGCCTTGCCCATGACTTCCTGATGCTTGGCGTATGTCGTCTCGACGCCCCTCTGGATGGACTTCATCTTTATGGCTCTTGCGGACTCAACGACCTCGGTCTGGCCCGTCTCCTTGTTGGTCATCAACATCCTTCCGCCGTCCAGCGGGGACAGGGCGATGTTGTTGGCTGCGTCTGGACGCATCCTGCTCGGGTCGATTGATCTTGCTTGCCGGTACGCCCTGTCTATCGCAGCCTGTGCGGTTTTTTGATCGAGAGTGCCGTTCTCGTTTGTTCCTACAATTTCCTTGCCGTCTGGGGTCGTGATCCGCACACCCTTCGCGATGTTTGGTTGAACCTTGTCGAGCTGGTCGCTCAGGTGCGAGCTGGCAGCCTCGTTGTGGGCTTTGACGCTGTTGAGCTTCTGGGTGGACTCCAGCGTCGCGTATTCCTCGCTCGACCTCCAATGGGCGAGGGCCTCAATCTTCTTGAGTTCCACCTCTGCGTTTTTCTGCTGCGACCACGCCCTGAGCTTGGCATTTGTGAACGGGGCTTGGTTCTGGCGAATCTCTCCACTGAGCCTGAAGGCGTTCTGCAACGCCTGCTGCTCAGCCTGATCTTCGTACTGCTTCTTCCACTTGTTGTACTCCCCCTGCCCCGCTTGAAAAGCGAGCTGAGCCGTGAGGGCGGGGTTGCTGCTGTGCGATACGTTTACGGGCATGGCTTATCTCAGAAAATTTTGTCCCAGATCCGCTTCGCCTCTCGTCCGATTTTCTTCCCGGTTCGCTTGACCTCGTCTTGGATCTGCTCGCCGATTCTTCCGGTCTCCCTCCGGATGTCGTCCTTGTTGTGATCCCAGAGTTCGTAACCCCCGTAGGCTGCTGCTGCCAGTGCCGCGTACGGTGCTGCGGCTGTAGCCAGTCCACCGAGTCCGCCGCCACCGCCAAGGCTGCCAAGGCTGCCAAGGCTCGTCAGGGAATCGGGAAGCTGGAAGTTTCCGAAGTTGAACAGCCCACCGGCACCCGGCCCGCCACCAGCACCCGGTCGCAGAGGGCCTGTGCCAGCCCCCATCCCGTAATCATACGACGTAGTCCCGCCTCCCCCGCCGAAGCTGAAGAGGTCGCGAAGTCCGCCCAGAACCCCGCCCCCGCCACCACCGTCGCCCCACCCGCCGTCGAGGCCAAGGATAGAGTTGATGGTCCGGTTCAGAGGGGAGCCTGCCTCGGGGCCGCCCGGAGTGGTTGCCCAGTTCATGGCAGCCCCACCCAGAAGCGATTGCCACGTCTCGGGGGTGTCCGGTCCTGAAGCCCCCCTGCCAGCCATGCCAGCCTGAAGCATCAACCGGTTCATGGCATTCATGTCGGGGCCAGTGTCGGTTCTCCCGCCGATGATCTGCTGCCTGTTCCTGAATTCAGGCCGCATGATGCCCACGGTAGCCTCAAGGATCTGCTGCTCCAGATCAGTCGACTGCTGGTTGAAGGCCTGCTGGAGCCCCGCCCGCTGAGCCGAGGAGATGGTTGTCCCGCTGAGCCTCGGGTCAATCCTCGACAGCTGCTGCTCGTAAGAGCCTTGCAGCTGACGCCTCTGCCGGTCGCCGAAGTTCTCTAAGGCGTCCCTGCTCATCGCAGCGGACTCCTCCGCGATGTTCAGCATCTCCGCCTGCTTGGCAAGCTCGGCGTTGATCCAGTTCGCCCGGTCGTCTTCAACCCCACGGTAGATGTGGCCCTGAAGCTCCCCGAACGGCATGGAGGCAATCTGCTCTGCCGTCAGGGACGAGGGGACTGTCGAGTGGTAGGTGAACTGACCGGAAACAGGATCTCTGCGCAGGCCCATCCCAGCTAGATTATCACTTGGTGACTGCGCCATTCCATTTGCTCCCAGAAAGCTCTGGTTCTCTGCGGGGACGTGATACGGTGTGTTGCCTTTCGGCACGGCTATTCCCCTTCAAACGACAAGGCGTTCGCCTCGTCAACGATCGGCTGAAGCGTTTCCTCCTCCTGCTTCTTCTTCTTGTAGTCCACGTAAGCGACGCGGAGCGTGTTGACGACGAGGTTCTTGACGAAATCTTCCGGCTCCATCTCATCCGGCTTCTTCCGCACGTCGCAAACTGCCACGACGACTTCGTCTGGGATGTTGATTGAAAGTTGCATTCTTCTCTCCCTGAAAATTACATTCCCGCTGTTACAGTCTGGTAGTGTGCAATCCAAGCACCCGCCTCGACGCAGATAAACCGCCACCCTTCGTACTGAGTCTGCAAGCTGAGGGAGTTGGTGGAGCCGTTGATTGTGTCCGTGCCACCCCTTGCAACAGTGACGTTGTTGCCTCCCGTGCCGTCGTCTTTCTTGTATACCTCAACAATCCTGCCGAGAACAGCGGAAGGCAATGTTACTTGGACGTTGCTGCTTGTCGCGTCTGCGTATATGACGCGATCAGTGTTTCCGGTGGTGTAGTTAGAAGTCTTTGTGGCAACAGCGTAGCCCATCCCGGTGTTGCAGTGTAAGCCGTGACTGGGGCTTGTTGTTGCGTTGATGCCGACACTGTTCGTGCTGGCGTCGACGAAGAGAGTGTCGTCGTCTACCGAAAGATCTGACCCGACGTACAAATTCTTGAGTACGCCCGCACCCCCGTCCGTCTGGAAGGAGCCTGTTAATGTGGAGGTGGAATTGGTTTCGTCTTCAATGTGCACGAGGCCATTGAACTGAGCGGTTAAGCCGACATACAGCCTCTTGGCAATACCCACGCCCCCGTCTGTGTGGAAGGAGCCTGTTGTCGTGGAGGAGGCGTCGGTTGTGTCGTCAATGCTTACGGTCCCGTCGAATTCGGCGGCCCCGGCCACCTCAAGGGTGCTGTCGAATTCGGCGGCCCCCGTAAACGTCGAGATGCCCAGCACCTTCAGCCCGCCGGATCCGTCCCCAATCTTCACGGATTCATCGGACGCGTCGATCCACAGCAGGTCTTGCATACCTTCGCCGTTTACGCGAAGGTCTCTGTTCGCGCTGCTGCTATTGAAGTAGACCGTTGTTGCGTCAATGTTCAACGCGCCGCTTGACGTTGAGATGTTGTTCGTGCGGACCTTGATCTTGGTCCCGAGGAGGATGCTGCCGGTACCCTTTCGGGTCAGCTGGAGGTCAATGTTTGAGTCAGTGCCGTTTGCTTTTATTTCCAGTCCGGTTCCGGTGTTGCCTGTCTTAAGCTGGAAGTAGTTGACGGGAGAGCCGGGTGCGTCCAAGTGGAGGAACTTGCCGCCATCGTTCGAGTAGATGTACTCACCCTCCAGCTTCATCCCGCTGGACGAGAAGCTCGCGAGTTCAACCGTGTCGTCCTTGAGGACGATGTCCCCGCCGTCTGCGTTCAGCTCAATGTCTCCGGCGACGTCAAAGACGAGATCACCGTCAGCTATGATCTTGTCCAGATCGGTGATCGTCAGATCGCCGTTGGCGTAAGTGACATCGCTGAGGTCGTCCAGTGCTTCCGCCCCGCCGCCGCTGCCCCTGAACTCACTGGCAAGCACCTTCTTCAGATTCCCAGAATCTGAGGTGTCCGACAGGAGCAGGTAGTCTCCGTCTGCGCTGACGACTGCGGTCTTGTTGGTTATCGCGACCTTATCAACCACCGTCGCTCCGTCTCCGGAGCTGGTCACATCCCCGCTGTGGTTGGGGTGGACATAGTTGTTCGCGTCGTTTGCTCCCGTGTAGCCAAGATTGGCAAGAGTCAGGGTGCGAGTTGTGATGTCTGCAACCACGACCCCGTCGGTGAGCGAGATCGTGTCTATGACCTGCGCATCGCTCGTGTCCAAGTCCGTATCGACCCCGATTGTCGTGTTGTACGTTCCGGCGGCTTGTGCCCCGATGTCGCCCGGAGTCAGTTCTCGCGTGGCAAGGGTGGTGAGGGTTGCGTCTGTGACGTGCCCCGTCGCGTCGGTGTCGACGTTGAAGTCGATATCTGAAATTACGGTGGCACCAGACAATGGGCCCGTGTCGACGCTGAGGTCGTCACCGTCGTATGACGGGTGAGTGTAGTTGTTCGCACCATTCGCGACGTTCAGGATCGTTCTGGCGTCACTGGCACTCAGCACTTCCACGTTGCCCGTGTTGTCAGAGGTTCTCCCCAAAAAGCTGTCGGTCGCCATCGTTTGCATCATCGTCCGCTGAACGGCATTCGCCTGAATTGTCGCATCGGCAGACACGGCGGCACTTCCGTCGAAGCTGACGGTCCAGCTTATATCTCCTGTCGCCGTTATGCTTCTTGCGGTGGCCAGAGCCGACGCGGTCGCGGAATTTCCGGAATAGCCGCTGCTCGTTATGGTTCCCAGAGACGCTGCGGCGTCTGCAAACGAGACTGTTCCGCCGTCTGCGTTCAGGACGATGTCGCCTGCTGAGTCCAGTGTCACCGTCGTCCCTGCCAACTCAGCAGTTCCGTCAGCGGTGATTTGCAGGTTGGCACCCGCGCCTTGGTCGTCTATCGTGGTGATCGTTGTGGCCCCGGCGTCGCCGACGTTGATCCTGAAGTAGTCCCCAGTGTCTTCGTCGCTCACCATCTTCAGGGTGACATTGTCGACATCGAAGTCGAACACTGTCGTGGTCCCGTCATCCATCGTGACGTTGCCGCCGTCAGCAGACAGGGCGATGTCGCCCACGGCGTCGACCTCAAGGTTTCCACCGACGATGATTTTGTCCAGATCAGTGATCGTCAGGTCGTTGTTGGCGTAGGTTACGTCGGACAGGTCGTTGAGTGCCGTGATTTCGTTTGTGTATGTGATCTTGTCGCCGCTGCGTGCAATCGACAGCCCTGTCCCGGCCTCGAAAATCACGTCGTCTGTTGACGAGTCACTGCCCGTGAGGCGGAGAATCTCTTGGTCTGCTTGTGCCCCATTCACGGCTGAGATCGAGTATGTCGTTCCGCCTCCGCTGCCGGTTTGCTCTGCCCAAGACAGAACGCCGCTTCCGTTGGTTGTCAGCACATCGTCTGCGTCCCCGTCTGCTGCCGGGAGTACCCAGATTTGATTCGATGCAATTGTGGCAGGAGCCTCAAAACCAACGTACTCCCCGCCGGAAGCATCTGCGAACCGGATCTCGCTTCGCGCATCCATCGTCAGCGGGCCGGTCATGTTGTCCCCGGTGACGGCCACGAAATCCGTGGCGGCGGAGGTTGCGGCGGTCCCGAGGCCGAGGGTGCCTCTTTGTGTCGCCGCATCGCCATCATCGAGAAGGGCCCTTCCGGCGGAAGTGCAGGTTATCTCCTCCACGGTGCCCGCGCCTGAGGATGATCTGCCAAGGATTTTGTCTGTGGCAGAGACGTTCTGGATCTTGGCGTAGGTGACGCCTTCGTCTTTGATTTGGACAGCCCCGGTCCCGTTACTCGCGCTGAGTTCCAGCGTGGTGCCGTCAACTGTAACTTCAAGCTCGTTATCGTTTGCGGTGATGCCGTCCCCGCCAATCACGTTCACCGTAACCGTGTCGGTGGCACTGGCCGTGGTTACACATCCGGTTCCACCGGCCACCTCAAGGGTGTTGCCGTTTGAGATGGTCTGGTCGGTCCCCTCGTCTCCAGACAGAGTGAAGCTGGTCATCCCGGTCGTCCCGGCGGCCCAGCTCAAGGCTCCGCTGCCGTCCGTTTGCAGGAACTGGCCAGCGTCCCCATCTGTAGTGGGAAAGGTCAGGGAGTAGTTTGTGCCGATTGTGTCTGGGGCTCTCAGCCAGACGTAATTGCTGCCGTCAAGGTCGTACAGGAATACTGACCCGGTTTCTCCAGTGCTGGACCCGTAATTCCGAAGAGCAAGCCGTTCTCCGTAGATGATCCCGTCGAAGTAGGCGTTTTTGAACCGCAGGGCGTCTGTTCCCAAGTCTATGTCGTTGTCGGTGTTCGGGGTGATGGTCCCGTCCGTGATGCGGATCTGCTGGGCGTTGTTGACCCGGAACTTGATCTGGTTGTCCACGTCGAAGTCGATGCGGTCTGAAGTGTCCCGGCCAACCTTGAGGTCCTCGTTGTAGATTGAGGTGACCGTTGTCAGGGCGGCATCCAAGTTCACCGTGACTGTGTCGGTGGCCCCGGCTGCGGTTGAGATTCCGTCGCCGCCCGCCACTTCCAGAGTGTTGCCGTTTGAGATGGTCTGGTCCGTTCCGCTGTCAGCTGACAGCGTGAAGTTGGACATAGATCCCGAAGCCGCGCCGCCCAAGTCAACCCACTCGCCTCCGATTCTCCCGTAGACGGACGTTACGCTGTTTTCCGTCCTGTAGGAAATAACGCCGTCTGCGGTGCTGGTGCCACTTCCGATCTGAATGTTTCCAAGAATCCTCCCGTCGCCGTCCTCCTTGAGCCAGAACCTCTCTGCGCCGGGGTCTTGGTTTTCTGAATACGCGAAGGAGAGGCAGTGGTCGTAGCTCGCGTCTAAGGTGTGCCCGTCCCAAACGGCCAAGTCCCAGTTTGAATCGACATTCGTGAACTCTGTAATCCGTATGTTGGTGGAGCGGTTGGTGTTCCCGGCCCCTCCCACCTGCGAGCTGGAAATGTGGAGATCAGCGTCGATGTCGTTACCAACCCGCTGGCCTATCCCCGTTCGTCCCAAGTTGTCGACCCGGAACATCTCGGTGCCACCGAAGTACCCCAAGACAAGGTTCGCGTTGGAGGCACCGTGGTCGTTGTTGCCCGCCGCACCAGTGGTGTGGGTGCCGGGCCCGCCGTCGTTTCGCAGCTCAAGGCAACTGGTGTTGTTGTCGTCGTCGCCGTGGTCTTGCCAGAGGTTGAGCAGGGCGTTCGGGTTGGCTGTGTTGGAGGAGTTCGAGTAGATATACGCCGCGTCTCCGGAGGTGAGGTCGTTGGCGGTAATCTTCAGGGCATTACTTGTCGTTGCGGCTGTGTCGATTTCGACTGCGGGGATGTTCTCGTTTGAGACAATATCGAGGGTTGCGTCAGGGGTGGTGTCAGCTAATGTTGACGAGATGCCCACCCTGCCGTGGGTCGTGACAGCACCTCCCGCCCTTCTCGTGATAACCATCACCCCGTTTCCACCACTGGCAATCGGGTTGGAAATTCCGTCCCCAACACCAAACTCCAAGCAGGGGTTATCCAAGTCGGTCCCTGCGGTGCCCAAGATGTAGGCTCTGGGGGAACCGGCGTGGTCGAACATGATGTAC
>PBPL01000191.1 GCA_002724675.1 Deltaproteobacteria bacterium
CGCCCGAGTCATCGTCGTCGCCCGAGTCATCGTCGTCGCCCGAGTCATCGTCGTCGCCCGAGTCATCGTCGTCGCCCGAGTCATCGTCGTCGCCAGACGAACCACCGTCCTGTCCATCACAATCACTGTCAATGCCGTCACCCGCCGGGTCGTCGGCCCCGGGATGGATGGAGGGGTCCGAGTCGTCACAGTCCTCGGTGACTGGATAGCCATCCCGGTCCGCATCAATCACGTCAAAGAAAAACGAGGCCGATAACGTCACCTCCTTGGCACCACCCATCCAGATAAACGTCAACCCAGCGGTGTGTTCCCCTTCCACCTCGCCGAGCACCACGACATCCACTGAGGCCTCTGCCTCAGGAGCCAGGAGCAGCGAATCAGAGCTAGCTAACCGAAACGGTCCACTGATGGGCTGAACTACCAGCCGAATAGTCGCGTCTTCCTCGCCCGTGTTGCGAACGACGACGGTAGCCTGCCGCTCCACCCCCACGGGAAGCAGACCAAAATCGACCGCCTCGGGGTTCACCTCGATCGAGCCGAGATCGACACATCCCATAAGGGCAGTCAGGGCAACAAACGAAAGCAATGTGTGGTGGGAGAAGGCTGGGATCACGGCGAAAGTGTAGTCCATGGATTTCGAGTTGCCACGTTCGCCCACAATCAACGGCAAGAGGTTCTCCACCAGAGACATCCGGTTGGCCAGACGTCTCCATCGACCCTAATCTGGTCATGAACAAGAGGGAGCGGGCCGATCTTTGCCTTCCGGGCCGGCTCCCAGTGAGCTACTCTAGTGTTTGTCCCCTACTTGAAAGGCGCGATGATTATGACCTTGCTGAGCCGCTTCCTGACACTCCTTGCTCTGGGCTCCTGCTTCACTCTCATGGCGGGCTGCGACTATTTCGGCACCCACGAGGGCTACGAAGACGGAGAATCTCCGCTCTGGGGTGTAGAGGGCATGGCTACCTTTGAGGTGGTCGGCATCTCTCCCACAACAGCGAATGTGGGCGAAGAGGTCACGGTCTACACCGTCTCGGAAGAGAGCGCGCCCACATCCAGCTTTGTCATCGAAGACTTCTGGTTCTGCACCTTCGACGGTGAGTCCGCGATGATCGAGACCGGCGGCAACGAGTACGACCCCGAAGCCGACATCGATGAAGCAATGGACAACCCTGACGTCGAGCTGACTGACACAGACCTCGAGGGCAATACGGTGTCAACAGTCACTTTCACGGTGCCCGAGGGTACGGTGACCGGCGAGGGCCTCGTGTTCACGCCCAGTGACACACAGTACTTCGTGCTCGGCATCGAGTAGTCCCTCTTTCACTGCATCGAGAGCCGGCGTGCCGAAGGGGACGCCGGCTCTTTTTGTTCTGCTCTCCAACCGCCACATGAGCCGGCTGAGCACCGTCTGGAGCCGACGCCACGGACAAGATTGGCCTCAGGATGCCTAGCGCAGCGTAAAGACCGACAACCTACAGCACAGAACCTCGGCCCAACCCGGTTGACTCACGTCAGCCGGGGAAGCACTCTCCGTCCAGCCCGAATCACGTCGCCGAGGATGCCCACCGCATCCGGCATCGACGAACCAATCGGGCCAAACAGGAACCCACGGGAGCCCCTATGTCTCAAATGCGCAAGCTGGTCGAAGAACTCAAGACACGGCGCGAGGATGCCCTGCACATGGGTGGCGCCGAAAAGGTGGCCCGCCAACACGACCGCGGTAAGTGGGACGTCCGCAAGCGTCTTGATGCGCTGTTCGATCCGGGCACGTTCCTGGAGTATGGGATCCACGCGGCCGACCACAAGGCAGACCGCACGCCGGCGAGTCACCGAGCGCCTGCCGATGGCGTGGTGACAGGCACCGGCTTGATCGACGGACGCATGGTCGCGGTCGCCGCCTACGACTTCACAGTGCTCGGGGGATCCATTGGCGAGGTCGGCGAGACCAAGGTGACCCGGCTGCGCGAACTCGTCCTCCGATCACGCATTCCCATTGTCTGGCTCATCGACTCCGCGGGAGCACGCATCCACAAGGACTCGGGCTTCAAGGAACAAGCCTCCATGTTCGCTGCCACCGGTCACCTGTTCCGAGAACAGGTGCACCTGAGCGGTGTAGTGCCTCAGGTCTGCGCCATGGTGGGGCCCGGTGCTGCTGGCACCGCATACATCCCCGGCCTCGCGGACTTCGTGCCCATGGTGAAGGGCACGTCATCCATGGCTCTGGCGGGGGCGCCCCTGGTCAAGGCTGCTGTGGGGGAGGACATCAGCGAAGAAGATCTGGGCGGCAGCAAGATTCACACACGCGTCAGCGGCAACGCCGATCTGCAGGTAAAGACCGACGAGGAGTGCCTCCAAATCGTTCGTCAGTACCTCTCGTTCTTCCCAGCCAACTCCAGCGAACAGCCACCCCGGAAGCCATACAAGAGCCCCAACGCCGAGGGGCTGGCGCCTCTGGCTGACGGCGAGTTGCTAGCCGACCAAATCCTCGATGTCCTGCCAGAGGGCTCCAGGACCCCGTACGACATGACCAAGCTGGCAGCCATGATTGTCGATGACGGCGAGTTGTTTCAGATCAAGCCGAAGTGGGCGCAGAATCTCTTGTGCGCCTACGCGCGAATTGGCGGTATGCCCGTCGGCATCGTCGCCAACAATCCCAAGTACTTGGGGGGCGTGCTAGACGTGGACTCGGCGGACAAGGCAGCCCGCTTCGTCTCCACCTGCGACGCCTTCAACATCCCACTCGTCTTTCTCATGGACGTGCCGGGCTTTGTGGTGGGCAGCGCAGCGGAGCAGTCGGGAATCATTCGCCACGGAGCGAAGATGCTCTTCGCCGTGGCCGACGCCACTGTGCCCAAGCTGACAGTGATTGTGCGAAAGGCCTACGGCGCTGGCTACTACGTCATGTGTGGACGCGCCTACGAGCCCGACCTGCTGGTCGCCTGGCCCACCGCCGAGATTTCGGTCATGGGGGCTGAGGGCATGGTGTCGATCTTCGCCCGCAAGATGCTCGCCGCCATGCCCGACGAGGAGACGCGGGAGCAGGCGAAGCAGCAAATGGTCTCGGTGATCAAGGAGGGGATCAATCCGTATCTGGCAGCGGGCTGGGGCTACATCGATGATGTGATCGACCCCAGAGAGACGCGCCAGCAGCTCCTGCACGCTCTGATCCGTACCCAGAACAAGGTGGTGGAGCGCCCCCACCGCAAGCACGGAGTCGTCCCGGTCTAAGCCAGCACCCGAGCTGGCCCTGCGATGTCGATGGGCGCGTGCAGGCCCGGGTCAGTTCTTCTTCTTCTTCTCGTTGGCGGCCGCAAACGCCAGAGCGAAAGCCGAGGGAGCCTCGTCCTGCTGCTTGTCCAGTTGCTTCTTGTAGGCCTTGAGGTCTGCTCCACCGCCAGCTTCGTCCAACGCGCGCATGGACAAGGTGATCTTGCGGCGCTTCTTGTCCATCTCGATCACCTGCACCCGCACAGACTTACCGGGCCTGAACTCTCGGCGGAGATTTGCGCCTCGTTCGGCCACCGTGTGCGAGTTGGGCAGGAGCCCCGTCACACCGGGAGCCACCACGCAGAAGACCCCGAAGTCAGCGACTTTCTCGACGACAACGTCGAGCTCGGCACCCTTTTTCACTTCGGCCCCGAGGCCACTCCAGGGATCGTCCCCAGCTTGCTTGATGGACAGCGAGATCCGCTTGCGCGACGTGTCCACCTCGAGCACTGCCACTGAGACCTCGTCGCCAACCTTCAGGACCTCTCGCGGGTGGTTGATGCGGCGATTCCAGTCGATCTCGCTGACGTGAACCAGCCCCTCGATGCCCTTGTCTACCTCGACGAAGGCACCAAAGTCGGCGAGGCGGGTGACCTTCCCGGTCACGCTCTGCCCTTCGCTGAACTGGTCTGAGACACTCGACCAGGGATCGTCTCCAGCCTGACGCAGCGACAACGAGATTCGGTCCGACTTCTCGTCGACCCCGAGCACCTTGACCTGAACCTCCTGCCCCTCACTGACCACTTCGGAGGGATCTTCCACCCGCCCCCAGCTCAACTCGGAGATGTGCACGAGACCATCGACACCCCCGAGATCCACGAACACACCGAAGGGCATGATCTTGCGCACGGTGCCCGAGAACAGAGCCCCGGGCTCGAGCCGCCCCATGGTCTCGGCGAGCTTCTCTTTGGATTCCAGTTCGAGACAGGAGCGCCGCGACACGACGAGGTTGCGCCCCGTCTTCTCGAACTGGGTGACGAGGAAGTTGTAGGTCTTGCCCACGTGGGAGGACAACTCGCCACCGGGACGCAGGTCCACCTGCGAGCGGGGACAGAACGCGCGTCGACCACCGATGCGAACCTCGAGGCCGCCATCGTTAAAGCCGACCACCTTTCCCTCCACAGGCACCTTGCTCCCGACAGCATCCTCAAGGAACTCACTGAGCCGGTGAGCCTTCAGTGCGCCATAGGACAGTCGGAGTTCCTCCGCTGAAGCTCGAATGACTTGGGCCTCGATACTGTCCCCGGGCTTGAAGGGGCACGTCCCGTCCTCGTCCAGGAGCTCGCGTCGGTCGAGGGACGCCTCGGACTTGCCACCCACATCCACGAACACCGTCTCACCGGAGATGGACACAATGGTGCCTTGGATACGCTGCCCCGGCTTGATCTCTGCCACGCCCCCAGCACTCTCGAGCAATGAGGCGAAATCGGCGTTGAGATCGGCTGCGACTGCATCACTCTCTGCGCTGTTCAGGTTGGGGTCCTCGGAGGCCTTACCCTCGTGCTCGTCAGCGCCCAGAAGCTCGGGATCTTGCTCAATCAAGCTGTCCAAGGAGGTCTTGTCGGACGCTTGCCCTTCAGTCGCGTCAGCGGCTGACTCACTGGGCACTTCACTCGTGGCTCCTTCCGGCTCGGCGGCGATGGACCCCTTCTGACCTTCAGCGTTCTCCGACTCGGCAACGTCGACGCCGGGACTCGACGCCGCGGTCGCCTTGGCGCGTCGCCGAACAGCGGGGTTCGGCTGCGCAACCTCGTCGGTCTCTACCGAGTCCTCACTCGGTCGCTCATCGCTTTCGGGGGGACTCTCAGGCTGAACGGACATGGACTACCCCTGTACCGGGTCATGGGTCGGACGAAGCGCGGCCACTTTCTCCACGCTGTTGGCTTGATTTCCCCCTGCCGCAGGACGATATCGACCGACTGAGACGAGGTCAACGGCCAGTGGCCAGCCCGCACTGCTCGGTAGCCCCCGAGGGCATGGGCCTACGCCGCACGCAAGCCAGCCAGCCCGCACAGCGACGCGCCCCGAAGAGCCCGAAGACCGAGGTCCTCCAGAAGCTCCCGGTCAGTTCACGTCAACAGTGATGGGGGCCGTTCGCCGTACGGCAGCGCCTTCGTCGGTGGCGACCACCTGGAGGCTCTGGCCCGTGCCGGTAGACCCCGAGATTGTCAGAGACCAGTTGGATTGCTGGACATCATGACTTCGAGGATCGAGCGGGTCTGTGAAAGTGGGCGGATCAACAGCGGCCGTCCCCTGGGAAGCACCGTCCAAGAACACCTCCACCAACACGGTGTCCGGCGCCGTGTCGGTGATGGTTCCGGTCAGGACCTCGGTCGTACTAATGCTGCCGCCATCGGAGACGCTGTCCAACGTAGCGACGGGCGCCTCGTTGGTGGCGTGGGCCACATAGCCCAGCTTGTTGCTCGCATCTGCGTCACCATCACCGTCGACGTCTCCGAACGGTTCGTCCGACAGCCCCTCTTCCCGGTTGTCCGCCAGCGCACCGTAGAAGGCGTGGTAGGTGCCCACGCCCCCGCTGCCCTCGAACACCATCGCCGGCGCATCAATGTTGTTTCCGTCCATTCGGTAAGGAGTCACAGCTGAATTGGTGTTCGCCGCACGACCATACAGACCGCTAGCGGTCAGGATCGGGCTCTTGGTCAGCGTCTGACCATCGACACCTGTTCCGGCCCACCACAGCTTGCTGCTCATGTACCAGAACTCAAGCGGGTCGGGAGCAAGTGGGTCGACGCTATCCATGATCACGAAGTCGATGGCCTTCGAGTCGCTGCCCTCCAGCGCAGTCTCTGATTGCAAGGCAACCACCGGAACCGACCAAGTCGTGCCATCGGTGGACTCGGAGTACTGCAAGGTCCTGTCTCCAGTTCCAGAGCAGGGCTCGCCCGTGAACCAGATCTGCATCGTCTCGGTGGCCGAGTCATAGCGCAGGAACGGCTTGATGGCCCGCCTGCCAAACGCGTCGCCATCGTTTCCGGTTGCCGTAAAGATTGGCGCCGTGAGGGGCGAACCATCCAGATCCTCGGCCTCAAACGGACCCTCGGGAGCAGTGGCGGTGGCCATACCAATGGACCGCCTTGCCGAGCAGTCAGTATTTCCCAACCCCTCACTGTTGGCCTGGTACAGCAAGACGTAGGGGCGAGCAGGCGCCACCCCGCCCAAGGTGTCCACATAGGCCACTGTGGGCTCGTCCAACCCGGAGTCCGGGTCGGTGGCTCCGTTCGTTTCCCAGCCGGTGGGGGAGCTACCTTCAGCAAGCCCCGGCACCTCGAAGGCGGGTGTGGACGGCAACCCGTCCCAGGTCAGCCCGCCATCGGACGACTGGGTAACGCCAATGCTGTCGTCGTTGAAGATGGGGTCTAGGCCTCGAACGTACATGTACCAGTCGCCAGACTCCGGGTCCTCCATGACCACGGGCTTAGCGACCTGCCCATAACCCCATCCCCACCCATCGAATGAGTGCACTGCCGGGTTGTAATAGGTGTCGGCCCAGTTTGTAGCCAGCGCAAACGGCGGCTGAATGGCCGGGCTGCACTGGCGCTGGAAGCCCGAGGTGGGGGTGCTCTCTAGCTCCGTGAAGACATAGGGATCGCTGTCGTCGCAGTCGTCGCCACCGCACAGCGTGCCGTCGGCTCCATCGCCATCGCCGTCGGCGACGACGTCCCCATCACTATCGTCGGCGACTTGGTCGCAGTCGTTGTCGACACCGTCGCAGTACTCCACGGGATCATAGGCTGGGTCACTGCCCACGCCCCAGGTCCTGGCGTCGGCGTCGTCGCAGTCAGCCCCAATCGCCAGCGTCCCAGTGCCCGTGTAGCCACTGGGGTGAGTGGCGCTCCTGGGGCATGTGGGGTGGCCGTCCACGTCGAGGTCCAGTTGGTTGAGGGAGGCGTCGGCGTCGTCACAGTCTCCGTTGCATGGGGATGCGCCGTCGCCATCGGCGTCGATGCTGTTCTCGTCGCCAAGGACGTCCCCATCACAGTCGTTGTCTTTGCCGTCGCAGACCTCCACCGAAATGCCCGGAGACACCTCGGCATCATCGTTGTCGCAGTCATCACCTCCAAGCACTCCAGGCGTGCTTCCAGTCCACGAACTGCAGCCCACGTAGCCATCGGAGTCGCCGTCGGACTCGTCATCCGGTACGACGTCATCGCAGTTGTCATCCACGCCGTTGCACAGCTCGGTGGCACCGGGATTCTCTACGGCGTTGCCATCATCGCAGTCATCGCCGCCCAAGATCCCTGGGTCCGAGCCAATCCAGGGACCACAGGCCACATAGTCGTCTCCGTCCAGATCGCTCTCATCGCTCGGCACCGACGAGCCACAGTCGTTGGCCACACCGTCACAAGACTCGGTAGCTCCGGGGAAGGTCAGTGCGTCCGTGTCGTCGCAGTCGCCCTCGCAAGGGGTCAAGCCATCGGTGTCGCCGTCGACCTCTTCGTCTCCTGTGCTGCCATCGCAGTTGTTGTCCTCGCCATCGCAGAGCTCGGGCGCCCCGGGGAAGATGGTGGCATCGGTCTCATCGCAGTCGTTGTCATCGGTGGCGAGCGGGTCCCCATCAGGCCCGCACTCGGTCACCAAGTCTCCATCGGCATCGAAGCCATCATCCACAACGGTGTCGCAGTCCTGGTCGACCGCATCGCAGACCTCTGTCGCCCCGGGATTGATGGTGTCATCGGTGTCGTCGCAGTCATCCCCATTGATGCCAAGCGAGGTGGGCGTGCAGCCCAGGTAGGTATCGCTGTCGGCGTCCGCCTCGCCTCCTGAGGCCTCTGTCCCCGAGTCACAGTCGTTGTCGATGCCGTCGCAGGCCTCGTTGTTGCCGGGATACCGATTGCCGTCGTTGTCGTCGCAGTCGTTGTCCGCGGTGCCGGCGATGTCTCCATCGGGCCCGCAGGTCGTCACCCCGTCTTGATCGACGTCGAAGCCCTCGTCCGTCGTATTGTTGCAGTTCTGGTCAGCCCCATCACAGACCTCAGTCGCGCCGGGATTGATGGTGGCATCGTTGTCGTCACAGTCATCCCCATTGACGCCTGCGCTAACAGGGCTGCACGCGAAATACAGGTCGCCGTCCGCGTCGTCCTCGCCACCGTCGGGCACGGTCAACGGATCGCAGTCGTTGTCCGCGCCATCACAGACCTCCGAAGCACCCGGATAGCTGGTGTCATCGTTGTCGTCGCAGTCGCCAGTACAAGGCGTGAAGTCGTCCGCGTCGGCATCGACTTCTTCGTCGCCGGTGTCGCCGTCACAGTCGTTGTCTTCCGAATCGCAGAGCTCGGGCGCCCCGGGGAAGATGGTGTCATCGGTGTCATCGCAGTCGTTGTCATCGGCGGCGCCTTCGTCGCCATCGGGCCCGCAGGTCGTCACCCCGTCTCCATCACCGTCGGAGTCGTCATCAACGACGCCATTGCAGTCCTGGTCGATACCGTCGCAAACACCAACCTCAGACGAGGCCTCGTTCGCAGGGCTAGCGAGGGTTCCATCGAGGACCCCATCCGAGTCCAGGTCCTCATCGCTGTCGTCACAGTCGCCACCCGCGATGATGGCACCGGCAGGCCCAACCCACGGGGCACACTCCACATAGCCATCCCCGTCGTCGTCGGTCTCGTCCTCAGGCACGCCGTCCAGACAGTCGTTGTCCGACCCGTCGCAGATCTCGGTCGCGCCGCTGTTCGTCAGATCGTTGTCATCATCGCAATCGATGACAGCCCCGTAGAAGGTCACACAGGTGGGCTCCAGCTGGTTAAAGAAGCCGTCGGCGTCGGCGTCGAAGACCTCGTCAATCTCACCGTCGCAGTTCTGATCTTCCCCATCACAGAGCTCCGCGGCGGATGGATTGACCGTGGCATCGTCATCGTCACAGTCCGTGTTGTTGTTGGACCGCGTGCCGGGCTGGGCGCAGGCATTGATGGGCTCCAGATCGTCCGGATCGCCGTGCCCATCCTCATCATTGTCCAGGTACCAGTCCTGAAATTGGATGTCTTCTTGTTCGTCGACCCCGTCATCTCCAGGGCCACAGACCACGCCATCGAGGTTGGTGTCCTCGACGCAGTCGCAGTCATCGTCCTGGTCGTTACACTGCTCCGGCGCTGAGGGGTTGACGAGTGCGTCGTCGTCATCACAGTCATCGGCGCCCTCCACATCAGGGCACAGTTCCGCACTGAGAACCCCGTCCTCGTCGAAATCGAAGCCCTCATCGACCCCGTCATCTCCAGGGCCACAGACCACGCCATCGGCATTGCTGTCTGTCGAGCAGTCACAGTCGTTGTCGACGCCGTCACAGACTTCCGTGGCGGCCGAATTGACGGCGGCATCCGAGTCATCGCAGTCGATGACCGCACCGTAAAAGGTCACACAAGACGACTCCAGTTGGTCAAAGAACCCATCTGCGTCGGCGTCGAAGTCCTCGTCAATCTCACCATCGCAGTCCTGATCGACCCCATCACAAGTCTCCGTTGCCTCGGAATTGACGGCACCATCCGCGTCATCGCAGTCACTGCCTAGGCTGCAGAGGACATAGCCCTCAGGTGGGTCCTCTTGGCAGACGGTCTCTGTCTGGAGGGGGTCCCCATAGCCATCGCCGTCCGAGTCGAGACAGAAGTCATTGCTCGCCACACCGTTGAAGGGGTTCCCATCACAGTCGTGATCCACCTCGTCACACTGCTCTACCGCACCAGGAAAGGCCGAGGCGTCCTCGTCATCGCAGTCATCAGCACCGGCGACACCCAAGCAGCTCGCCGCATCCAAGTAGCCGTCCCCATCGGAGTCGAAGGCCTCGTCGGCAACACCATTGCAGTTGTCGTCGATCGCATTGCATACCTCGACGGCACCGGGGAACACCTCGGCGTTAGCGTCGTTGCAGTCTTCCTCTCCGCACACTTCATCACCGTCCTCGTCAGGACAAGTGCCGCACGGACAGCCAGCTAGAAGGAACGCCATCAAGAGGCAGAGAAAGAGTTCAAGGGTCTGGCGTCGCATCGAAAGACAGTGCTCCAGAATCAGATTCCCGTTCAGCCAATCAAGACACACCCACACAGTTGTCGTTGGGCGCGAAGGTCCCATACTACCGGAATGGATGGTTTGAGGGCGCGGGCACCCAAACGCCTTGTCCTCCGGTCACGACAGGCCCTTGCCTTGCAAGCTGGGGCTTCGTGGCCACTCCGTCAATGACTTGCTGTTCTGGTTTCTGTTAGCCTCCGAAGCAGTCGGGCCCCTGCTGGGCCCCAAGGGGTGCACTCCGGTGGCAAGGGTTCCGGTTCTGGTCGAGCTCATCGGCGGGGCCAAGCGGGTTGTCGCGGTCGAGACCGAGACCGAGATAGCTCAGATGGTCGCTGCGCTAGCTGCCGAGTTCGACCGCAGCGTCGAGCTCGACGACGGCAGTGCGCTCGCCTGGAAGGTATACGCACCCACCCGCGCCGGCGGCTTCGCTCCATCAGCGCCCGACTCCAACCTGGCCGGGGTCGCCCGGTCCATGACCAAGTTGAAGGAAGCCGACAAGGACGGTGGCTTCGCAGGTCCAGGCCAACATGACGACCAGGACTACCTCTTTCGGATCCGGCTGTTCATTCCGGCTGCCCGACCGCCAGTGCTCCGCGACGAGAGCCCAGCTATCGACGACGACGAGGTCATCGATCTGACCAACTTAGACGACGACGACCATCACTTGGAGACGGTGCGACGTAATCCAGCGGCAGTCAGTCGTGAACAGAAGCGAGCTACCGGCGAGATCAAGAAAAGACGACGGGCCAACGGCGAGAGCAAGAAAAAACGACGCGCTACCGGCGAGAGCAAGAAAAAACGACGCGCTACCGGTGAGATCAAGAAAAAACGACGCGCTACCGGCGAGAGCAAGAAAAAACGACGCGCTGCCGGCGAGAGTGGGCAACAGGAGGGGGTCGAGAACTCCGATGGTCTGACCCCAGCCACAGAGCCTGAGGATCAGGTCCTCCTCAACATCGAGGACACGCTTGAACTGCCGCAGGTTCAGAGCATCGGCACAGTCGCATCGTCCTCCCCCGAAGCTCTGGCGGTCGAGCCTGCCGAGGCGCAAAGCGCTGAGCGGGCTTCAGTTCCTGCCGAGAACCAAGACCGCCCACAGCGGGATGACCCTCTCGACTCGCCCGGCACCGATCAGGACCTCCAAGCGACAGCCCTCGGACACGAGGACACAGGGCAGAGCGATGACCTCCAGGCCACGGTCCTCGGCAACGAGGCCAAAGGGCAGAGTGACGACCTCCAGGCCACGATGCTCGGCGAGACAGCCGAGGAACAGCCGGCAGCCGCCCTCCCCGACGACGAGGAGCTGCCCGAAGAAGCGACAGGGGCGCCAGACTCCGAGGAAGAACAGGGGCCGTCTGGAGACGCACAACTGGGTGCTGACGACGAAGAGCAGCCGGACTCGCCATCGGTAGATTCGAACGACGAGACGGTCGATGCAGCGGCCCTAGAAGAGACGGTCGATGCGGCTGCCCAAGAAGAGACGGTCGATGCAGCGGCCCTAGAAGAGACGGTCGATGCAGCGGCCCTAGAAGAGACGGTCGATGCGGCTGCCCTAGGAGATGAAGGCTCGGGAGAAGGCACCGAGAGAGATGGTGACGAAACACCTGGAGAAGATCCCAGCCCGGAAGCCGAGACCCAGGAGCGAGAAGAGTTCCCGAGGACATCGAGTTCGGACGACGACCAGAGCGACCCCTCCGAGGACGGTTTGGCGGACGATGAAAACCCAGAGCAGGAGACTCAAGCCGAAGAGACCGTCCAGGAGGAGCAGGTGGTAGACGCAGACACGGAGGCCGATGAGTCGCGGCAACCCGCCACCGCCGATCTGGAGTCCAGCGAGTCAGCGCCAGCAGAAGAAGCGCAAGACAACCAAGAGCAAGGCACGCAACTACCCAGCTCAACGCCCGCGTCGGAATCCGACTGGGAAGAGCCCGTCGACACGACTCGTCGAGTGATCACCGCGCCCCCTGTCAACATCCCGGCCCCATCTCCAGGCGATGTCGCTCGCGTTAGCGGCAACGTCAAACCGAGCCCCCCCGGCAGCAGAACCACGGGCGGACGCATGAGAGCCACCGGAGGACGAAGGCGATCCACCGGGGGACGAATGACCGCGACCGGCGGACGCACCAGAACGACCGGAGGACAGCCCGGGGTGCCTCGAGGGGCTCGCCAGACCCGAAGCGGTGCGCGCAAGAAGTCAGCGGGAAGCGGGAAGAGCCGCATACTGGGAGCTCTTTTGTCCTTGGGCATCCTGATTGGCGTAGTGATCGCCGCTGCTGTCCTCGTGTCGGACGATCCCCCACCCCCGCCCCCCCCTGCCAGCCCCAGCGTAGCTTCGCCGGCGACAGAGCCCATCAACTCCCAGCCACCGGTGATACCGGCGTTCCCGGGAGCCTCCGCTCAACCCGACACGGACACAGTTCTGCAGGCCATCGCTGCGTTCAACAGCCTCGCCAGGGGCAAGAACGAGGGTCTTTCCGACCCCGCCAGCCGCTCCAAGGCACGCGAACTCGAGGCAATGCTCAAGCAACCCTGTGACTCCGGACAGCGTTACGACGCCTGCGTGGTGCTCAGCCGTGTCGCTTTCGAGGCGTATCGTGGATGCGCAGCGAGCCAAGCTTGCAGCGATACCGAGGCGTCCAAGGACCTGGAGCGAGCCTTTACGGCCGCGACGGCCACGCTTCCTGCCCTCCGCAGCATCCAGAGCCCAGCTCTGCAACAGGCCGCGTCTCGCCGGTTGGCCCTTCAGGCCGTCCGCCTCGGGGCCATCGACATGGCGGCGCTCGAGCTTCGCGCTCCGAAAGTCGCTGCCATCGCCTTGGGGGTCTGCTCTCAAGAAGCCATGAAGAAGCGCGCCGACTGCGGCCGAGTCCTAGCCGACAAGCCCTGAGCCGAGAGCGTCCACGGCCCACCGAAGCGGGCCAATCCATCAAGGCCAAGGCTCAAGAATTCAGTGGGACTGCCCGCTACGGAGTGGCGCCCGCCCCCGATGGGGACTGGTGACTGATCTCCGCCGCCGCCTTCCAGGCACCTGCACCCCAAAGCGACACCAGCAACACCCTGGGCTCGCTCGCCTCTTGAGCGTCCTCTTTTGGCTCCTTGGGCGAGCCCCAGGTCAGCGCCATTGCGTCGCCGTCCGAGGGGGCCAGTGGCTCGGACCACTGGGGCTCCAGCTCGGCGAGCACGGCATCAGATCCTTCAGCGGACTTCCACGCCTCTGCCGAGACCACCGCGACTTCGCCCCACAGGTCCGCCTCTTTCCTGGGCTCGACCCTCAGCTCGAGGGAGCCCGACGGGGGAACCTCAACGGCCCAAACCGCGCTGACTGTGGGCCCCTTGTCCTCCAACGAGCGAGTCTCGGTCTCATTGGCCGCGAGCGTCGTAATGGAGGGAAGTGAACGAGCCAATACCGCACTGCGGGCCAGATCTCGGCGGAGTTGAGTCGCCAGGGCTGGGATCTTCTTGCCCACATAAGCCAAGAAACCGCTCAGCCGAGCGGTCTCGCCGCCACCTTTGAGCCCCTGAACCCACACCTCCAAGACATCCTCCCCGGCTGCCTCGAACACAGGTGTCCATTGCGACCTGTCCTCTCCCCCCAAGAGCTTGGGACGCAACCAGGCCACGAAGTCCCGGACCTCCGCGGATCGCCGAACGCCCCCCTCACCCAGAACCATCCGTCCCCAGGCAGAGGCCAGGCTCCAGCCCTCCCCATCACGAGACGAGACGACAAAGGCGGGGGTGCCATCTTCGCTGGACGAGAGGACGACAGCCGCCGGATGTTCCGACAGGTAGATCACGACTGGAGGCTCTCCCAACGTATCGGGTAGCGGAAAAATGGACTGAAATCGCTCAAACTCGCGCACAACGCCCTGCGCTCGAGCAATCGCGTCCTGACCTCCCAGCGCGGCGACCAACAACCTCTGGTCGAGCCCAAAGGTGGCCGAGAGCACCTCCACTCCTCCTGGAAAGGGCGTGATGATCGCGCTGACCCCAGCCCGAGCAAGGGAATAGGTGACAAAGTCGACCCGACCCTGACCGGCCTGACGAGCAGTAGGGATCCACTGCACCCGCTGCTGCTGACGCTCCACGGTCAGCCCCTCCAACCCTGGGTCCGGACGAATGGCGAAGCCCCCCTCGAACTGATTGGCCTCCAGCCAGGGCCAGTAACGCACCTGCCCCTCGATGGCTCGGTAACGCGCCACATCATCCGGCCCGGGGATGAGCAACTCAGGAAGGACGCGAACCGTCTCTTCGGCGCGCTCGGCCAAGGCGTCGGACGCCCGCACCCGCTCTGTGGCGTCGCTGGGCTCCAGTGTGCGCTGGTGGAGCTCAGTCACACGCAGGCTCCGGCTGCTCTTGATCCGGCGAGCGTCCCCATCGGAGCCGTCAGCTGCTCGCAGCTTCCCCACCACCTGTTGCTTCTTTCGGATGACAGGTCCCGGGGCGTCCGCCGCCCACAGCGTCGACTCACCGTGCTTCACCAGCAGACCGTCGGCCTCCCTTCGAACCACCAAGTCGCTCGCACCAGGACGCCCGGCAAACAGCACCAGTGGGTCGCGAATGGGATCGGCTGGGTGGTGCTTGGCCGTTGCGACGAAGTCGTCGTCGATGCGACACGGCAGGACACATGCACCCCAGCTTCGCCCCTCTCCGGCGAGACCTCCCCGACCCCAACGAAGCTTCCACTCCACCAACAGAAGATCCGCACCCGAAGGAAACTCACCCCGCAGCCAGGCCTCGAGTCGCTCCACCACCGCAGCCTCGGCTTCATCGGTGCGCAGGAACTCGGCATCCAGTTCCGCCGCGGTCGGAACCGCGGGTAGATGCCGATCCATGGGACTCCAGAGCGGTCCTGGCGGCGCCTTCAGCCCTTCCACTACCCGAAGATGAAAGAGGGTCGCTGGAGCAGCGGGAAGAAGCGGTTCAGGGGCGGGAGTGGCCTGGACTGGTTCAGCCTGCCCGACCTCGGCCCCACTGGAACAGCCGACTACCGCGAGAGCAACCACCATCGGCGCGCACCACCTGAGCAGAGAGAGCCGCAGGCCGAGCAACACATAGGACGGTGAGGGGCGCATGACAGACCACCCATCCTACCTGCTCTGAAGGGTGGGCATTGCCGGGCCAGTGCACTGGCGCTATACACACCTCCACAGCCGACACCTACACAATCCCATCGCCCCCAACTGCTCTATGGCCCTCCCGCTAGCCGACTCCACGAACGCCACTATCGACCCCAACCTCGATCTGTTCGAAGAGATCGAGCGCCTGCGCGGTGAGCGCAATGCCGTAATCCTCGCTCACTACTATCAAGAGGGAGACATTCAAGACCTGGCCGACTTCCTCGGAGACTCACTGCAGTTATCTCAAGCTGCCCGCGACACAGACGCCGATGTCATCGTCTTCTGCGGGGTTCACTTCATGGCCGAGACGGCGAAGATCCTGAATCCCGA
>PBPL01000192.1 GCA_002724675.1 Deltaproteobacteria bacterium
ATGGAGCGGTTCGGTCGGCGGCTGGTGCGTGAGGCTAGTCGCTGCTGGGTTGAGGAGCTAGCGGCCCTGGGCCTGGATGCGCTCGATTGCTTTTCGGTAGCTGGAGTTCTCCGGGTCCATGTCTTGGGCGCGCTGCCACAACCGTAGAGCGACGGAGGGGCGGCCGGCCTTTTCGGCGATAATCGCCTCCAGGTGCAGGCACAGGGCCAGTACCTTCGGGTCTTCATGAGCGAGCGCTCGCTGTTGGATTACCAACTCCTGGAGCGCCTCCATGCGACCTGATTTGGCGAGTGTTCGGCCTAAGCGAGCGACAGCTTTCCTGCGGACACTGGAGCTCTCAGCGACGGTGGCGCGCTTCAGCATCTCTTCCGACTCGTCACTGCGGCCCAATTTCTTCAGAGCCTGGGCCGCCAACAACGCTCCCCTACCTGTGTCCATCGGGCTGGCCGCCAGGCCCGCAGCCACATCATGAGCCTCTTGCCAGTTCCGCTCCTTGAAGAGAATTCCGGCCAATGTCGCGGACACCTGTGCCTCCGGGTGGTTCAGCTCATGAAGCTCTCGTAGTAGCTGCATGGCGCAGTCTCGATAGCTCGTTGAGAGCAGCTTGCGAGCGAATGCTGCCCTGTGAGCGGGCCGTCTGGGGGCTGCTCTGCACATCAGGTCGGAAGATGGCTGTTGGGCCAACATGACGTCCAGGGTGGCGTGGAACTCTGACTTCGTACGCTTCAGACGGGTGCGGTCCAGAGCTAGCCCGTATTCGAGGATGGCTTGCTCGGGTCGTCCCAGTCGTATCAGCGTCTCGGCGGTGACCTTGTGGGGTTGCGGTGAATTGGGGGCCAGATACATGGCTCGATTGATGAACGTCATGGCTGCTTGGGGGCGTTCCGGCATTAGCGCCAGGCCGATGTCCAGCCAGGCCCAGGGATCCACCGGGTGGCGCGCTGCGATTGAGATGGCCTGGTCGATTGTCGCTTCGGAGAGTGCTTCCCCAACGAGCAATTGCTCCAGGTGCTCCTGGTTGGTCTCGCGGCTGTTCGGCACGGCTACTAGCCAAGCTCCGAGCGCTACAACCAACGTGATGACAGGAATGCCTATATGCCGGCGGCCGCTTGGGCCGGACTCGCTGTTGTTGCTCTTTGGATGGAGCGCAAGCAGGCCCCCGAGGATCGCTGCTACTGGAAGGGCAAGGGCAGGGATGGCGAAAGGGAAGCTGATGAGTGTGGGTGTTGTCACGGTGGCCAAGCTCACCAGGAATGCTGCAGAGAGCCCTCCACCGTTCGTGCTTCTCAGGCATCGATACAGGCAAGGGACGAGGGCCGCTGCGAGTCCGGTCAGGGCGAGAAGCCCGCCGACCCAACCCAGGTCAATGACCAACTGCAGGAGCGTACTCTCTGCAAAGCGAAAGCTCAGTGTCTCGGCGGATCCCTGCCGATAGTGGGAGAGAAGATCGACAAATGACCCGGGCCCGATGCCCAGAAAAGGCGCATCATTCAGGATGGCCCGCGAATCTCTCCAGACCGCCGCTCGTGTGTCGAAGGAGAACATGACTTCGGGCCGGAACAGCATCGAGAGGGCGCCCCCTATCTTGAGGCTGGTTAGGCCGAGGGCTGCTGCGAGGCTCCCTCCTCCAATGAGCACCGTCTTGCCCCATCGCGCAACAGAGAGCTTTGTGTCCTGCAGTAGTCGCAGGCCTGCGGCAGAAACAAGACCAACGATCAGTCCTGCCAGGCCGGTGCGGGAACCGGTGGCCAGTAGTGCGACGAGCCCAAGTGTCACGCCGACTAGGCCTAATGTCCGGTGTGGGAGGGACTTCGTCCGCAACGCAAGCACCGCTGTCACAGGCGTGGTCAGCAAGAAGAATGTAGCCAGGTGATTGGGGTTGATGAACGGCTCGGAGACAACACCCGAGAATCGTCGGGTGAGGGGGTAGACCCCGTAGACCGCATCCAGCGCCAGGGCCTGATGGCCGACGAGGACGGCGAGCACCGCACCGTGGGAAAGGGCCAAGGCCTGGGCGACGCCGTCGAGCTTGCCAGTGGCCCTGGTGACGATGTAGGCGATGGCCAAGACCACTGCTCCGGCAAGGACCCGAACAGCGGCCAGGCAAGACTCTGCTGGTGCAACACTGAGGGAGTTCCAGGCCTGGGATGTGCCGGGTAGATCAGCAAGAGCGAAGGCTCGCAGTTCCGTCGACACAGGGACCAGCTGCGTCAACAGGCTCTCGGGAAGCGGAGCGGCTTGAAACAGCATCAGGCCAGCCATTCCAAGCAGCACGTACGTGACCCTCGGGAGGCTGGTCGGTTCTTGCTGTTGGAGCATCGCCGTCAGGAGCCCGATCCCGGCCACGGCTGTGATGACAAGCAGTGATTCCTGGTGAACTGCTCCCAGCGCTAGTGGCGCCGCGACAAGAACGAAGGTCAGCCAGTGACGTCCGTTCACGGGCCGTGCGCCGGGCTCGCGTGATCGTGCGTCGCTCCCACTCGACGGTAGACGTGGTCTTCCCAGGTCATCCGAGCCCCGTCGCGCGACAGCTCGACCCACACATTGATGTCGGGGGCGAGCTCCCCGTTCGCGACACGCTCGGTGAAGACGAGGTGGTAGCGACGGCAGTCTTGCTCGTCCACTGCGAACAGTCCCCCCTCCTCAGTGGGGGGGTCTCCCGAGACGGAGTACCGCTTCTCGCCCAGCTCGTAGGTCAGTGACCACACAGCGCCCGATGGGCTGATCTCCCGGGCGGTCCATGTGCCGAGGAGTTCGGGCGGCACCTCTGGCGCGCATCCTGCCAGGGCTGTTGGCAGGCTAGTCCATGCAATGAGCAGGAGGAGACGCATCCCAGGCGGCTTGGAACTCAGATGGGCTCTCAGAGCAGAGAGAGCGACCTTTGGACCCGGAAGCGGCATCGCCCGAGCTTAGCTAAGCTGTGGCTGATGTCAGCCACCCGGCAGCTTCTGCTCCTGTTGCTGCTCGTGGCCGTGGGCTGTCGTGGTGGGTCAGGTCTCGACCGTGATGCTTCGCCCGCCAAGAGTGAAGCGGCGGCTTCGTCATTCGCCGCATCCGCCCCCCTGGTCAAAGGCCAAGCGGGGGACTGTCCCGCGGGCATGATCCAGATCCCCGGTGGCAGCTATCTGCTCGGTAAGACTGTAGACCTGCCCTACTGGCAGAAGGATCGCCAAGTGCGGCCACCGGGTTCGTTTTGGATCCGACCGAACCCGGCCCGACCGGTCGAGGTGGCATCGTTTTGTATTGATCGGTTCGAGTACCCCAACCGCGAGGGGGAGCGCCCTCGCTCCATGGTGGCCTGGAGCGAGGCGGTGGACCTCTGCGTCGCCCAGGGCAAGCGCCTACCCACCCAGCTCGAGTGGCAAGCTGCAGCTCAGGGCAAAGAGGGCTGGCAGTACAGCTATGGGAACGAGAAGGACCCGTCTCGCTGCAACACCGAGCGGGACCCGCGGGCAGAAGGCGGCATGATTCCCGCAGTCTCCGGGGCCTATCCTCGCTGCCACTCTCCTCTGGGTGTCTACGACCTCAACGGCAATGTCAGCGAGTGGGTGCAAGACCTGTGGGAGGGTCCGTGGTTCGAGAACAAGGTCTGGGGAGGTCCTGAAGCTCAACCTCGGATGCTCATGGGCGGCACCATGTGGACGGGCTACGTCTATGGACAGTCGTCGCTGTCTCGGCACCGGCATCCCCCGGAGGACCGGTGGGAAGACGATGGTTTTCGCTGTGCGAAGACACTGTAAATAAAATCAATACAGACAAGTCAATTTTATATCGATTTACTGCGCTTCATGGGGCGATGAGACTGGTTCTCGGAGGCACCATGACCGCTCGACTCACTCTCATCCTCATTTTTCTCAGCCTTGGCGCAGGCTGCTCCGACTATCACCTGGCAGCATCGCCGGATGAGCCGATGACTCGTCTCGATACACCGTCGGCAGACGATGGTGTCGAGGATGTGCTCGCACCCACTGCGCTGCCTGGAAAGTCTCCCGAGTCTTCAGAGTCAGCATCATCGCCGTGGGACATGCTCGAGCCAGGCTCTCTTCCAGAGGTGTTCTTTGCGGCGGTGTGGAACGACCCCCGTGAGGCGTGCGTCAACTGCTTCATGCCCCAGTACGCTGCTCCTCGCTACGAAGTCATCGACGTCATGGGGCGAGTCGTCTTGTCGTTTACTCCGCCGGAGTCTTCCTTGTGGTCGACCCACGGCTCGATTCAGCCGTTTGGGCCTGGGCGCTTTCTCGCAACCACGCATGTCTCCGATGCCGATGACCCGGAGTTTCCCTGGAAGGCTTGGATTGGGGACGCCACTACGGGGCAGACCGAGCTGGTGATGGAGTGGGGATGGCACAATGTGGTTCGCTTGCCGGTGGCTGGCGAAAAGGTCGTGCTCCCCCAGTTCTACGGTGACTTGATTGTGATCGCTGACCCCGTGGACCCGGACCGGGTGTTCCTCCTGACCGACAACACCATGATGTATGCCCAGCCACTCCTGGGCTCTCTGACATCCGTCGATGTGCGCGACCCCTTGGGTGAGGTGCGTAGCTGGCAGCCCGAGGAGATGGTGGATCCCGTCTACTTCACGGAGTGGACCGAGTCGCCCTGGGCTCCGTGGTTGGTTCGTGCGGTGCGAGATGGAGACCGAACTGTCTTGGTATTGGGGCTCCAGACGTGGGGAGCCGACGGCTTGCTCGACACGGTCCTTGTTGGCTTCGACCCGGAGACGGGACCCCTCGATTGGGCTCTCGACCTGACCGAGATGGCTGAAGTCGATCCCTGGTCGGCCAGCACGAGCATGCTGGTCCGGCCCCCTTCGAGTAGCGCTTCGGGTCGCGCCCTGTTCCATCGAGGAGAAGAGACCTGGTGTCCATCGGCCACCTTTGGCACTTGGGACGGAGAGACCCTGACGGAGTTCGATGGTGCTGCCGATCTTCTGTGCACGCGCATCGGGCCTCAGCTCGACGACGAGGGGGAGACCTTTGTGTACTACGGGGCCGACGCCGAGGAGGATGGCGACGGGGAGTGGGGCCTCGAGGAGCGGCTTGTGGTTTCCCACCGGGGCTCTGATGTCTGGGAACTCTCTGAACTCCAGGTTGGCCTCGGAACCAGCCCGTTCGACATGCACGAGCTCATCTTGCTCGAGCCGGTTGATGAACAGTAGGGAGCGTACCGGGACATCGCCATAGGGGGGCTGTTGCGTACGACCGATTCTCTGGCTCAGCCCCGCCTTCGCTCGATGGAGCTCATGCATGCGAGGCAGAATGGGCTCTCGGGTCGTGCCTTCAGGCGCGGATAGCCAATCGGCTCTTCACATCGGCGGCAGTAGCCGTACTCCCCATCGTCGAGCACCTTGAGCGCTTGCCTGACCTGGGCAAGGCGGAGGTCCTGGCGCCTGCGCTGCTCCTTGGCCATCTTTTGTTGTTGCAGTGCGTCAATGCGACTGACTCGACCGATGGGCTGCTCGAGGTCGACGGTAGCGGTGGCATCGCTCGCCTCGTCCAGTTGATGTTGGAGCTTGTCCTGGAGGTCACGGAGCGCTCTGTGCAGCTCCTCTTCTTGCTCTGGGCTCAACTCCTCGGCTTCTTCTTCGGTCATTCTTGGCGTGTTCCCGGCGGCGCTCGCTCGCCCTTTCCCCTCGCTTCGTTCATCCTCTGTCGACTGGGCAGCTTCCTCTGACCTGGGCCCTGGATGCAAGACATCGTGGCGGATCCCCTCACTCTTTCTCAGCATCGGCCCCTGCGCCTCCTGACCCTGTGTGCTCTGTACATGGCCCAGGGGATCCCCTGGGGCTTTGTGGCGATCACGCTCGCGGCATGGCTCGCGCAACAGGGTCTCTCTGCCGAAGACATCGCGAAGGTTGCCGTCTTGAGCGGTCTGCCTTGGACGTTCAAGTGGGTGTGGGGCCCCGTCATTGATCGCTATGGCCTGCTGTCCATGGGGCGACGACGACCGTGGATCTTGTTGGCCCAGCTGCTCATGGCAGCCACCTTGCTCGCCATCGTCGCCATCCCCGACATCACCGAGTCGGTCCGGCTGCTCGCCTGGATGGTGTTCCTGCACAACGTGTTCAACTCGCTCCAGGACGTCTCTGTGGATGCCCTCGCTGTGGACCTGCTGCCCGAAGACGAGCGCGGCAAGGCCAACGGCCTGATGTTTGGGTCCAAGTACCTGGGGGGCGCTATCGGTGGGGCCGGCATGGCCACCGTCCTCGCGCATTCGGGGATTCGAGTGGCGCTTCTGGTGCAGGTGGGAGTCCTGAGCTTGATCTTTCTCCTCCCGCTGTTGATTCGCGAGCGGCCAGGAGAGCGTCTCCTGCCGTGGACTCGGGGGCAGGCGAGCCCCCGAGCTGTGGAGCAGGGCGCGGACAGCATCCGGGGTGTCTTTGCAGATCTGCTCCGTGCTTTCTCCTTCCGCTCCTCTGTTCTAGCTGCAGCCTTGGCCTTGACCATGACGACGGGTGCGGGGCTGCTGGCTGTGGTCGGTGTCGTATTCCTCGTTCAGGAACTGGGCTGGACCGACACCGAGTACGCCACGCTGACCGGGGGCTGGGGCCTAGGTTGCGGTCTTGCCGGCTCGATACTCGGTGGCTTCGTGGCAGATCGCCTCGGCCACCGCCGCACAATCGCTACCGGTTGCCTGGTATTGGCCGTTCTCTGGGTTGGCTTTGGGCTGCTGGAGGGTTCTTGGACCAACCGTCGCTTCGTGACGACTGTCCTGCTGTTGGACTCGTTCGCCATCTCTCTGGCATCCGTGGGCTTCTTCGCCTTGGCCATGGGGGTGTCCTGGCCGCGGGTGGCTGCGACCCAGTTCACCGCTTACATGGCGCTCTCGAACCTGTCTCAGGTGACCGGGGGATGGCTAGCCGGCAAGCTCGACGGCGTGGTCAGCGTGCCCCACCTGTATGTGGGCTGTGGGATCTTCCAGGCGTTGGTTGTCCTCATCCTCTTGGGGATCGACGTGGGCCAGGTCCGACGCTGTCTGGGGGACGCTGACGGCTCCGCGGAGTCACTTCCGAGGCAGCAGGCCCCGGAGGGCCCGGGGTCTGCCGCAGAGGAAGGAACGTCAACTGGAGGCTGAGAGCTCCGCAGCGCTGGCTTGTTGCAACAGTGTCGTCATGCGTCGAGCCAGGCGATTGGGGTCCTCGATGGGGGAGCCCTCGGTGAGGAGAACCTGGTCGTAGAGCAACTCGATCCACTCGGCGATCTTGTCGCTCTCGGGCTCCAACCCATGCAGCTGATTCATGTTCCGAATCAGGGTGTGCTCGGGGTTGATCTCCAGGATTCGCTTGCTGCGAGCCGCCTCCTTGTCCTGGGCTCGGAGCAGGCGCTCTAGGTACGCATGGTGCCCGCCTTCCGGGACCACCAGGCAGGCCGGTGAGTCGATCAGGCGAGAACTCAGTCGCACCTCCTGAATGGAGTCGCCGAGTACGCTCGAGATGCGTGTGACGAGGCCTTCCAGTTCACCCTCTGCGGCTTCCTTCTTCGCCTTGTCCTCTTCACTCTCATCGAGGCTGAGATCGGCCTTCATGGCACTGACCAGCGGCTTGTCGTCAAAGGTGGACAGGGACTGAATTGCCCACTCGTCGATGGCGTCCGTCATGAAGAGGACCTCGTAGCCTCGCTTGGCTAGCTGTTCCAGGTGCGGGCTTCCAGAGACCGCAGCCTGTGTCTCGCCGATCACGTAGTAAATGGCCTCCTGGTCTTCCTTCATGCGCTCGACGTACTCGGCGAGGCTGGTCCACCCGTCGCCGTGCGTGCTGCGGTAGCGAAGAAGCGGCGCGATGCGGTCTCGACTGTCTCCGTCCAGGTGAAGCCCCTCTTTTAGGACGGCGCCAAAGGTGTCCCAGAAGGATGCGTAGTCTTCGGCGCTGTCCTCGGCGAGCTTGCCCAGGCGATCCAATGTCTTCTTGATAATCTGCTTGCGGATCGTGCGCGTGATGTTGCTGTCCTGAAGCATCTCGCGGCTGACGTTGAGCGGAAGATCGTCGGAGTCGATCACACCCCGCACGAAGCGAAGCCACACAGGCACCAACTCTTCGGCGTCTTCCAGGATGAAGACGTTCTTCACGAACAGCCGGACTCCCCGTCGATGATCCGAGTGGAACAGGTCGAACGGAGCCCGCCCGGGGATGTAGAGAAGGCCCGTGAACAGTTGGCGGCCTTCCACCGTGAAGTGGCTCCAGCACATGGGGTCCACGAAGTCGTGACTGATGCCACGATAGAACTCCTTGTACTGGTCATCGTCCAGCTCGCTTGCCGGGCGCTGCCACAGGGGCGAGCCACTGTTGGCCTGCTCCCACTCGACCTCGGCTGGAGCCTCCTCCTGGCCCCAGTGCTCCTTGTGTAGCTCGATGGGGTGGCTGACGTAGTCGCTGTATTGCTTGACCAGCGCTCGCAGCCTGAAGCTCTCCAGGAATTCTTTGTGGTCCTCCCCAATCTGCAACGCGATGGTGGTGCCCCGTCCGCTGCGCTCTGCTGGCTCCAGTGTGTACGACTCTTTGGCATCGGATGCCCAAGTCCATGCCTCGTCGGCGCCGGCCGCCTTCGAGGTGACTGTGACGTGGTCGGCCACGAGGAATGCGGAATAGAAGCCGACGCCAAACTGACCGATGAGGCTGGCGTCGCTGGGGTTCTCCTCCAGGAACTTCAAGGTCCCGGAGTGGGCCACGGTTCCCAAATTTTGGGCCAACTCGTCCCGGCTCATGCCGATGCCGTTGTCTTCGATGAACAGGAGCCCGCTGTCTTTGTCGGCATGGATCCGAATCAGCGGAGCCTCTTCATCGGCCAGCTTCTCGTCTTGCAGGGCTGCGATCCGATGCTTGTCCAGCGCATCACTCGAGTTGCTGATCAACTCGCGAAGAAAGATCTCCTTGTTGCTGTAGAGGCTGTTGACGACCAGGTGGAGCAGTCGGCTGACTTCCGCCTGGAACTTGCGCGTGGACTTCTTTGCGGCCATCGGTTTTTCCGTCTCCTAGGGGTTGGGAGCCAGAGATCTAGTGTCGGGGCTTCTGCTGTCAAGCAAACGGTGTCGTCAAAGTGGTCGATGTGGGTGAGTGCCAAGGGAAGACGGCCTCGCCACCTGAGTGACGAGGCCGTCTTCAACACAGCTTCAGCGAGAGCTTCGACCTAGATGTCGTAGTACAGCATGAACTCCCACGGGGTCGGTCGGGTACGCACGGGAACGACTTCGTTCTCGTACTTCCAGTCGATCCAGGCTTCGATGAGGTCCTTGCTGAACACATCGCCCTTGAGCAGGAACTCGTGGTCGTTGCGCAGGGCCTCCAGGCTCTCTTCGAGACTGCCGGGGGCCGATGGGACCTTGTCGGCCTCTTCGGGCGGCAGGTCGTAGATGTTCATGTCCATGGGCGCGCCTGGGTCGATCTTGTTCTGGATCCCGTCGAGGCCAGCCATCAGCATCGCCGCGAAGGCGAGATAGGGGTTGGCCGTCGGGTCGGGAGTACGGAACTCGAGCCGCTTCGCCGCTGGAGCCTGGGAGTACATGGGAATCCGCACCGCAGCAGAGCGGTTGCGCGACGAGTAAGCCAGCTTGTTGGGGGCCTCGAAGCCCGGCACCAATCGCTTGTAGGAGTTGGTGGTGGGGTTCGAGAGGGCACACAGGGCAGGGGCGTGCTTCAGGATGCCGCCGATGTACCACAGCGCCGTCTGGCTCATTCCCGCATAGCCGTCGCCAGCGAATGTGGGCCTTCCGTCCTTCCAGATGCTCTGGTGGGTGTGCATCCCCGAGCCGTTGTCCTCAAACACGGGCTTGGGCATGAAGGTCGCGCTCTTGCCGTTGCGGTGGGCGACGTTCTTCACCACGTACTTGAACCACATGACCTTGTCAGCCATGGACAGGAGCTCGTCGAAGCGCATGTCGATCTCGCCCTGCCCGGCGGTTGCGACCTCGTGGTGTTGGCACTCGATGCGGATCCCGAGGTCTTCGAGCTCGAGCACCATCTCGTTGCGCAGGTCGTTCTGGGAGTCCACCGGTGCGACCGGGAAGTATCCGCCCTTGTGGCGCGGACGGTGGCCCGAGTTGCCCTCAAGGCCAGCTCCACTGTTCCAGATACCCTCACTGGAGTCGATCTCGAAGTAGCCGGAGTTGGCATCCTGGTGGAACTGGGCGTTGTCGAAGACAAAGAACTCGGCCTCGGGGCCCACGAAGCAGGTGTCGCCAATGCCCGTGCTCTTCAGATAGGCCTGGGCTCGTCGGACGACACCGCGGGGGTCCCGCTGGTAGGCCTGGCGAGTGTCGGGCTCCACCACGTCACAGATGAGGCTGATGGTGGGGACCTGGATGAAGGGGTCGATCTTGGCCGTGGAGGCGTCGGGGATTACCAGCATGTCGCTGTTGTTGATCGCCTTCCAGCCTTCGATCGACGAGCCGTCGAAGCCAAGTCCGTCCTCGAACATCGACTCATCGAGTTCGGATACGGGCACGCTGAAGTGTTGCCAGCGACCGGGGAGGTCGATGAATTTCAGGTCGACGAAGCGCGCATTGCTGTCTTTAGCGAGTTGAATCACTTCTGCGGGGGTCATTGTCTCGAATTCTCCAGTCTCTGGTTATTGGGGGCCCGTTGGGGTGCTTGTGGGTCTCAGACGGCTGCTGGACCTCTCTCTTCGGTGCGGATCCGCACCGCTGTCTCGACAGGAGTGACGAAGATCTTTCCGTCACCGATTCGGTTGGTTTTGGCGCCTTGAACAATCGCCGAGATGACGTCTTCGACCCGTTCGGCCTCGACGACGACCTCGATCTTCACCTTCGGAAGGAAATCGACCACGTACTCGGCACCCCGATACAACTCGGTGTGGCCCTTTTGTCGTCCGAATCCCTTGACCTCGGTCACCGTCAGGCCCCGCACGCCAATCTCGAACAATTGATCTCGAACGTCGTCGAGCTTGAAGGGCTTGATGATGGCCTCGATCTTCTTCATGACGGCTCCAGCTCCGACCCGGCACCAGGTCAGAACGATTGGCTACTGACACAGCAAGGCCTGTGCCAGCGCGAGAAGGATCGGATCGCCGGCTCAGTTCTCCAGTGTTAATAGCTATTTGGAGATGGGCTGTGATTGAAGCCGTTGTTTGACGTGGCTTTTGCTGCCCTACTCTGGGCACAGTCTGCTGCAGGATCGAGCAGTGCCTGCCCGGATCTGAGCAATTGGCCGGGTCAGAGCGAGAGGTGGGGCGCGTGCTGAGCTGGGCGCGGTTGTTGCGGGGTGTTGACTGGGCAGGTGACGTAGCAGGCCCCGTTCGGGATATTCTTTGGGGCCCGAGATGTCTCTGAATTCTTCGCCACCGCCTTCCGATTCTTCTGGCCCATCGCCTTCTAGAGTGCGGTCTAGGACCCTCTCGCGGGGACGGGTGGTCGCGTTCAGTGCTGTGGTCTTGTTCCTGTTCCTTCTGGCCCTAGAGGGTGCGTTGCAGGTGCTCGCTTCCGGTGCCGGGCCCCATGGAGAGGTTCCCGAGGATGGCGCGCTGGAGGCGCCTGATCCGGCGGCATTTCGGGTGGTTGCTGTCGGGGATAGCTGGGTCTATGGCGCAGAGAGCCTGCCCGAGGAGGCATTCATCGAGGTCTTTGCAGACCGCGTCGAGAAACGCACACAGGGGGCGGTGCAGGTCTACAACCTCGGAGTGTCGGCCTCCAACTCGGCCCAGGCCCTGCTGGCGCTGCATGACGTCATCGACCGAGTGAAGCCAAACCTTGTTGTGGCCCTCACCGGTGCCAACAACATGCTCCACGACATCGGCGTGGATGAGGCAGGAAGGCTGATGGGAGACGACGCGCGGATGGTCCCGGGCTTGACGTTGCTCTCCAGGAGTCGCCTGGTGAGACTGGGACGCCTCATCTGGGTGACCGTCTTCCGCACAGCAGGCGAGGGGGCTGGTGCGACTGGAACAGGGGCTACGGTTTCTCAAGGCGACCCGTTCGGAACTCCGGGGCTCCCCGATGCCCCCGAACCCCGGGCGACTGGGATTGTGCGGCTGCCCTGGTGGGACCTCTATCTGCAGCGCCGCTGGGATGATGGACTCCGGCTGCTGGAGGACACTCCCGACCCGAGCGCCGACCCTCGCTACAAGGGCATACGCCTGGCGTGGTCCGCGTTGTTCATGGCTCACATGGAGCGCTTCGATGAGGCGGAGACACTGGCGGCGCGGGCGCTCGAGCTGGGTGGCGACGATGCCACGGCCTGGGAGTCCCGAGCTGTGGCGGCCATGCGGCGTGACCAGCCCCTGTTTGCCCTTCAGCATCGTGTACGAGTGGCTGATGCGGAGGGCCATCCGTGGTTTCGAGAGCGCGCCCGTGGCCTCGTGTTGATGGAGCTTGAGGCGTGGCAGGCGGCTCAGAATTGGTTGTCTTCAGGGCACCTGGCGCTGCCCGGCAACCTGGAGCTGCTGATGGGCTTGGCCAAGCTGCCTGGTGTCACTCGCACCAAGGAGACCGAGGAGGCGCTCTACAAGGGACCACGGGGGCTCTTGACCCGCAGCGAGTATTTCGCTTGGCACCTGGCCTCCAGTGGCAAAGTCGATCGGGCCGTGGCCAGCCTGGGCGATGTGGAGACAGTCGAGCCTGCAGCTCTGGAGGTTACGCGTGGGCGCGGCTATGAACTTCAGGGGGACCCTGAGGCTGCGGCGGCTCTCTATGCTCGTGTCCTCGAGCGAGCAGACTCCCGGTCTCTGGATAAGGATCGAGCGCGTGCTGGCCTCATTCGGATCTCGAAGACCCCTGAGCGCTTCGTCCAGTTGTTGGGTGTCGTGCCCGAGTCGCTCGCGCCGACCCCGTCTACGGCGAGTGCGTTGGTGGGTTGGTTCCGCTCCCAGGGGCGCTGCGAGGATGCCACCCGAGTTGGTCAGGCCAGCCTCGAACTAGGCTACGACCCCATCCAATTCGAAAAGGACGCTGGGGATTGTCTGGCGCGCGGCGTGGGTTGGAGCCTTGTCGAGCAGGTGATCAGTCGCGGCATCGTCATCGATCGAAGGGCGCTCGTGCTTGGGCATCGGGGTGGAACTGTACCGGCGGGACTTGGCGTCGACGGGTCGGCTCCATTGTCTCCCCCAGAGGTGTCGATATGGCAGCGCTTCCAGGAGCGTCGCTTCGAGGAGATCTTGCCTCTGGCGCGACTGGACTGGCGGGCTCTGATCTTGGCCCACATGGAGCGCAGTGAGGATGCGCTACGCGCGGCCGATTTGGCCGAACAAGAAGGCGGGGATCCCTCCATCATCGCGTGGACGCGGGCGATGGCCTACCAGCAGAAGGGGCACTTCATTCGAAGCTTGAGGTTCACTGGCGAGGCTGCCGAGGCGCCCGGAGAGCCCTGGATTCGCAAGCTAGCTCGAGGTCGAGGCCTTGCCCTGGCTCGCCACTGGCGGGCGTCCCAGGCCGCTCTGGCGGCGGTGCTCCGAGTGGCTCCGGGCTACTTGGAGGCGCTTGAGGTGTTGACTCTTGTCCCGCGGCCTGAGAGGACCGCTGCTACGGATGGGTTCTTGCGTCACGCGCCGTCTGGTCATGTGGCATCCCACCGATGGGCTGCATGGTACCTCGACCAGGATCGACCCATCGAGACGGCCTTCGCTCTGTCCTGGCCGAGTGCTCTGGCCGATCAATCCCCCGGGGCCCCTTTCCACCGCGAGATGGCTCGGGCTCAGCTGCTTGAGGCCGAGGGAGATCACGGTGGAGGGGCGCTGGCATTCGGGCGAGCCGCGGTTCTGACCGATGATGGGGACCTCGTCTGTCGCGCGTTGTCCTTGAGCGTCGACACGGGTGGTCGGGCGGCGGGCCCTGCAGCGCTGGCCGATCTGGAAGCTCGCTGCACCACGCATGGGGCGGCCATGTCGATTGTGGGTCGCCACCGGGCCATCGAGGGACGCTGTGAGGAGACCCGGAAGGGCGCTTGGAAGGCGGTGGAGGCGGGGGGAGACCCCCTAGCGCTCCTAGACTGGATTGAGCCCTGCGTCTCCATTGCTGAACTGGAAATCTGGATGAAGGAGCGCGCGGTCGCCGCCGAGGTCCCCGAGGAAGCCATCCGCTGGCTGCTCTCTCGCTTCATTCCCGGGATGCAGGAGAAGGGAGCTTCCGAGCGTGTGGACGAGAAGGCGAGTGTGCCTCTGATGGTTCGGCACCTGGACGCCATGGCTCGGCTCGCGCGTTCGCAGGGTGCGCAGTTCGTCGCCTTGACCTATCCCTTCCCAGGCGCCCACCACGTGCACGTACGCGACCTCTTGTTGGATGGGGTAGCGGACCAGCGAGTGCCGGTTCTTGATTTGTACAGCCACTTCGAGAGGACGTTCTCAGAGGCCGAGTGGCAGGGGATGCGTACGCCACAAGATCACGTGGATGCTCGCGGCTATCGAGAGATGGGGGAGCTGCTCTTCCAATACGCGGCTGAGCGAAGAATGCTGACAGTGAGTGGGCGTGGCGGCTGAGGCCTCCTCTCTCGCTAACATCCCGTCCCAGAATCGGATTCCAGACCGCGGAGTTCAGCCCCCAGCGCCTCGGGTGGCCCTCTCCAAAGGGACCCTCTCCAAGTGCCCGAAATTCTTGCCGGGTGCGGGTGATGATTCCTGTTGACAGTCCCCAGGGGTAGCTGTAGAAATCGACCCGCGGGCTGCAGAGCCCAAAGCATAAGGATGCATCCTCGTTCGTCGGACGCTGGCGGGTGACGACGAGGGGTTGAAGTAGGTCGCCGGCGTTCCCCCAAGTGAGGCGAGGAACTGATGCCATCTCCCAGGGCCCTGACCAAGGATGAAGTTGTTGACATGGTGCGTCGTGGCGAGAGCCTCGATGGAGCCGATTTGCGGGGTACCGACCTCAGCGGGATTGACCTGGCAGGTCGGAGTCTGCGCCACGCGAAGCTGGGCGAGGCGCTTCTTGTTCGGGCGAACCTGAGTGGCACGGACCTCTCTGGAGCCAGCCTCTGGCACGCTGACCTGAAGTATGCCGACCTCTCCGGTGCCAATCTGGAAGATGCCGACTTGGACTTCTGTGACCTTGAGGGTGTGACCCTCAAGGGTGCGCGGATCCGCAAGACGACCTTTCCCCTTCGCCGCGTCGCCATGAGTGATGTGATGGCTTCGGTTCAGACCGGTCGTCGTCTGACGGTGAACGAGGATGACGGAGACGAAGAAGACCCCATCTAGTCTTCTGGTGGAGCGCTCAGTCG
>PBPL01000193.1 GCA_002724675.1 Deltaproteobacteria bacterium
GCCGGCGAAGCCTACGGGCCCGAGTCGATTCACCAAGCCATTCACTACTGTGGAGCGCATCGAATCGGACACGGCACAAGGCTCAAGGAAAACGGCGACCTGCTCAACTTTGTCAACGATCACCGAATTCCACTGGAGATCTGCCTCAAGAGCAATATTCAGACTCGTGCAACTCCATCCATGAGTGCCCACCCATTCCGCTTTTATCTCGACCTGGGCCTGCGGGTGACCCTCAACACCGACAACCGCCTCATCACCGACACCACGGTCACCGACGAATACATGACGGCTGCCACTCAATGGGATCTCACCGCCGACGAGCTGAAGTGGATCATGGTCAATGGTTTCAAGTCGGCCTTTCTCCCGTTTCGAGAGAAAAAGATGCTCATGCGCCGTGTCATCCAGGAGTACGATGCGCTCGTCACGACGACCCGCGAAAGCGTCGCTGACACTCCAAAACCCGAAGGAGATGAGGATCACGCTCAGGTAACCGCCTGAACCTCGAACTCTTCCCTCCCCCCTGGTCGGCACTTAGGAAAAGCTTGGGGTGGTAACCGCCTGAACCTCGAACTCTTCCCTCCCCCCTGGTCGGCACTTAGGAAAAGCTTGGGGTGGAGACTTGTCGCCTCTTTAGACTCGCTCATTGCCCCCCCTGCCGCCAAGAAGAGCGGGCGCACCAGCCAGGACCCGGCCAAAACAGGGCGTGACCAGCAGCATGGTCTAGCCAACCGGCCCAGCGTGCGACGTTGACACGCTTAAATTATCGACTACCTTGGTCGAGAATTTTCCACGGGGGTCTCAACGTGGCTGAAACAGCACGAGACATCGATCAGACTGGCGAGGAAGTGACCGCAGAGGCGAGTTCCAAGGTGGTCTACCTCGACAATTACTCGACCACTCGCACCGATCCGCGGGTGATCGAGGCCATGCTCCCATACTTCGGGGAGCACTACGGCAACGTTCACTCTCGGTCCCACGCCTACGGCTGGACCGCAGAGAAGGCTGTCGACCAGGCGAGAGAGAGGGTCTCCAGCCTTATCGGAGGCCAGCCCTCTGAGATCATCTTCACGTCCGGCGGCACAGAGTCGTGCAACCTGGCTGTGAAGGGTGTCGCCCGCATGTACGCGGAGCGCGGCAAGCACATCATCACAACGGCAGTCGAACACCGAGCCGTGATGGACCCCATTCGGTCTCTTGAGCGAGACGGCTATGAGGCGACTTATCTGGACGTCGACAACAGTGGACGTGTGAACCCGGACAGTCTGCGCGAGGCCATTCGAGACGACACAATTCTCGTCTCCGTCATCTTCGGGAACAACGAGATCGGCACCGTCCAAGACGTGGCCGCCATGGGCGCAATTTGCAAAGAAAAGGGCGTCCTCTATCACGTGGATGCTTGCGTCGGCTTGGACACCGAGACCATCGACGTCAACGAGGCAGGCATCGACCTGCTGAGTATGTCCAGTCACAAGATGTACGGCCCCAACGGAGTCGGCGCCCTGTTTGTCCGCCGTCGGAAACCACGGGTTCGCCTCTCAGCCCTCCTAGACGGCGGCGGGCAGGAACGTGGCATGCGTCACGGAACGCTCAATGTTCCCGGCATCGTGGGCATGGGCAAGGCTGCGGCACTCTGCTCTGAGCTGCGAGAAGCGGAGAAGGCCCGAGTGTCGGGGCTGCGAGACAAGATGCAAACGGCCTTTGAAGAGGGACTCGAAGAGGTCTACATCAATGGCAACCTGAAGCATCGTCTCCCGGGCTGTCTGAACGTGTCGTTCAACTTTGTCGAGGGCGAGAGCCTGATGATGGGAATGAACTCGGTCGCGGTGTCTTCCGGCTCGGCATGCACATCGGCAACGCTGGAGCCCTCCCACGTCATGCGTGCTCTAGGAGTGGGTGAAGACCTCGTTCACACCTCCATTCGTTTCTCTCTCGGTCGCTTCACGACAGAAGAGGATGTGGACCACGCAACGAGCGAGTGTCTCCGTTCGGCACGAAAACTTCGAGATATGAGCCCCTTGTGGGAAATGTTTAAAGAGGGTATCGACCTCTCTAGCATTGAGTGGAAACACGACTGACCAGGCTCTAGTAATGAGCCTCATCAAGCGGTTCCACTGGATTCTGGACAAAAAAGGTCAATAATAGAGAAGTGTCCCCCGTCAGTTCGTGGGGGAGGAGATGTTTCATGGCATACGGCGACAAAGTCATCGATCACTTCGAGAACCCCCGCAATATGGGCTCTCTCGACAAGGGCTCCGACAGCGTGGGCACCGGTGTCGTAGGGGCGCCCGAGTGCGGCGACGTGATGAAGCTCCAGATTCAAGTCGAAGACGACAAGATTGTGGACGCCAAGTTCAAGACGTTCGGCTGCGGCTCGGCGATTGCCTCCTCTTCGCTCGCTACCGAGTGGGTCAAGGGCATGACCCTTGACGAAGCCTCGTCTCTGAAGAACACCGATATCGTGGAGGAGCTGAGCCTACCTCCGGTAAAGATCCACTGTTCCGTGCTGGCCGAGGAGGCCATTAAGTCGGCGATCGAGGACTACCAGGCCAAGCAAGAGGCCGAGTAGCTCTCCTTCAAGCCCGCGCCGCGGACTCCGAGGTCAGAGGATCCCATGGCTGCAACCGTCAGTGTCACCGAGTCTGCGGCCAACAAGATCGGCGCACTCTTTGTGGAGAAGGCCCTCCCGAACCAAGCTGGCCTCCGCATCCAGGTACAAGGCGGCGGATGCAGCGGTCTCTCTTATCACCTCTCTATCGACGACGACCCCGACAAGTTCGATCGTGTCTTTGAGAGCAACGGCGTACGCCTCATTGTCGACAAGAAGTCCTTCCTCTATACGGCAGGCCTGATCCTCGACTTCGACACCGACGATTTCAACGGTGGGTTTGTCTTCCACAACCCCAAGGCCAAGGCTACCTGCGGCTGCGGCACCTCTTTTTCGGTGTAACGCGGCCCCCACCGACCACTGACACGCCGCCCCCATTGCCCCTGGCCCATCCACCATGTCCACCTACGCCAAAACGATCCAAGGTCACCAGTGCGACGAGTGCGGCGCTGAGATGGTGCTGCTCCTTTTCTGCGATCACTGCGGCGCTGACTATCCGGAGCGCAAGCGCCTCAACGCCTTCTCTTTGCTCGGGCTAGAGCCAGCATTTTCCCTGGCCGACGAGACCATCGACGGGCTGGAGATCGAGCTGACACGACGGCTACACCCCGACAAGTGGCAGCATCGTGGCGAGCGCCTTCACCGCAAGGCCCTCTTGGCCCAAACAGCCGCGAATCAAGCGCTTCAGGCCATTCGAGAGCCCTTCGAGCGAGGCGACACCCTTCTCCTGCTGCAAGAGGAGGTGAGCTCCGGCCAACTGGACGGGAACAACAGCCTTCCCCAGGAGTTCTTGGTCGAGCAACTCGAACTTCAAGAAGAGATCGCTGAAGGACTGGAGCCTGATCGGAAACGAGCCCTGAAGAGCCTCGTTCGCGCTGAGCTGGACTCCCTCCGGTCCCAGCTATCCGATCAGTTTGTCCGCGTCCAGCAGGTGGAGACGGACTCAGAGCGGTTGGATGCACTGAAGAGCGCACGGACCTGCCTGGATCGAGCCCGCTACTGGAGAAACCTTCGAATGGCGCTGAAGGGCGTGGCGGCACGATGAGGATCCCACTCCCAGTCAAGGGCCAGACTGTCGACATTGTGGCCGGCATCGACCTTGGCACCACCAACACCCTGGTCGCTCAGGTCGTGGACGGAGCCCCACAGATCATCGCTGACCGGGCGGGACGCAGGATCACGCCATCTGTGGTGAGCATCGATCAGGAGCACCACCCTGTTGTCGGGGACGAGGCACGAGAAAGAGCGCTACTCAACCCCACTGGAACGCTCTGGTCGGTCAAGCGCTTCCTGGGGCGGGGAATGGATGACCTGGCTGGCGACGTCCGGGGGCTTCCCTACAAGGTCGTCCCATCGAAACACGGGGAGCAGGTCGCCTTTCGAGTCCACGGGAAGCAGTATTTGCCTCAGGAAGTGTCGGCAATGATCCTGGTCGAGGCGAAGAAGCGGGCAGAACGGGCCCTCGGTGGGCGCCTGCGACGGGCGGTGATTACGGTGCCCGCCTACTTCGACGACAGTCAGCGACAAGCGACCCGCGACGCTGGCCGCATCGCGGGCATCGACGTCTTGCGAATTATTAACGAGCCAACAGCAGCGGCCCTGGCCTACGGCCTAGACCAGGGGCGTGCAGCCACCATTCTTGTGTACGACCTCGGGGGAGGAACCTTCGATGTCTCGGTGCTGAAGCTCACCGAGGGCGTGTTCAAGGTGATCGCAACCACCGGAGACACCATGCTCGGTGGCGATGACTTCGATCGACAGTTGGTCGATCTGCTCCTCGACGACCTAGACGAGGCGAAGAAAGAGTTGCTGCTCTCGCACTCTGGCTGCAGTACAGCACTCCGGGTCGCGGCAGAGACCGCCAAGAAGTCGCTCTCGCAAGAGGCAAGCGCCCGTGTTCAGTTGCGCTTCGAAACGTTGGGCATCCAGCTGGACAAGACCATCGATCGCGAGAGCTACGAGGTAGCAATTCGACCTCTGGTAGAGCGCACTCTTGAGGCAGTCAACTTCGTCTTGGATGACGCAGATCTCGACCCAGAAGATGTCAATGACGTTGTCTGTGTGGGGGGCTCCACCCGCACGCCCCTGGTGCGACGCCTGCTGGAAGAACACTTCGGCCGACCACCTCATACCAGCCTCAACCCTGACGAAGTCGTCGCCCTGGGGGCCGCCCTCCAGGCCCACACCCTGGGCAGCGCCACAGGCGGCGAGGACGGGACCGTCTTGCTCGATGTCACCCCTCTATCCCTGGGCATCGAGACCTACGGGGGCGGGGTGACCAAGTTGCTGTGGAGGAACACGCCCATTCCGGTGCAGGCGACTGAGGGCTTTACGACTCAGGTAGACAACCAAACCGGGGTGGAAATCCATGTTCTGCAAGGCGAGCGTGAGATGGCGCGGGACCTGAGGAGCCTCGGCCACTTCAAGCTCAGCGGGATCCCGCCCATGCCAGCCGGCATGCCGCGTGTGCTGGTGGAGTTCTTCATCGACGCCAACGGCATCTTGAAGGTCAAGGCCAAGGAGGTCACCTCTGCAGTCGAGGCCGGCATCGAGGTGAAGCCCACTTATGGCCTAACCGACGGCAAGGTCGAGGAGATGATCCTCGAGTCCATCGAGCACGCAGAAGAGGACCTAGAAGAGCGCTTGCTGGCAGACCTCAAGGCAGAGGCCGGGGGGCTCCTTCGCTACTCCAAGTCGGCCCTAGCTCAACGAAGGGCCAACCTGGACCCTGCCCTCGTTGGGCAGGTCGAGGCCGCTGTCGCCGGCATGGAGGCAGCCCTGGACCTCGCCGACAAGGAGAGCCTAGAGGCGGCCATGGCGGTCTTGAACGAAAGCACCCACCCCATTGCAACTCAGATGATGAACGAAGTACTGAAAGTGACCGTCACCGGCCGAACTGTCGGTGACATCCTGGACGAAGAGCAGAAAAGATCATGACGACCACCCACAAGGTGACCTTTCTTCCGCTAAATAAAACGGTCGAGACGACCGAGGGTATGTCCATACTCGAGACAGCCCTGGCGTTTGACGTAGACCTAGAACACGCCTGCGGGGGCTTCTGCGCCTGCACGACTTGCCACGTCATCATCGAAGAGAACGAGGACGGCCTGTCCGAGATGCAGTTCGATGAAGAAGACAAGCTGGACACCTGCGAGGGTGTGACTCTACGTAGCCGGCTCGGCTGCCAGAGTCGAGTCGAGGGCGACGTCGTCGTACGGATCCCACCGAAGCCTTACTGAGGAAGCCAAGTCACCATGCCAAAGCTCTCCTGGTCCGAGGCCGACGAGATCGGCTACCAACTTTACGAAGCGCACGAAGACACCGACCCCCTCAGCATCTCGTTTGTGCAACTCCACCAGTGGGTGATGGCATTGGCGGACTTCGACGATGACCCCAAGGGATCGAGCGAGGGCGCCCTCGAAGCCATTCAGATGGCTTGGTACGACGAGTGGAAGCTAGATCATGGCGGATAGGGCAAAGCTCTGCATTTACGCCAAGGGGGACACCTACGATCGCCTCCACACGATGGTCGGGCTCGTCTCCACAGCAGCGTCCATGGACTGGGAAGCCCACATCTACCTGACCTATGGTGCGCTGTATCGCTTCTGCCACGAGACCATGGGCGAGGCAGAGGTGGGCATCTCTACACCAGAGGTAGCAGAGGCTTACCGCAAGGGCATCGACTCCGGACGGATCCCCGACCTCGACGAGCTCTTCGAGGAAGCTCGGCAATTGGGTGGAGACCGCATCCGCCTCTACGCGTGTACGACATCCATTAAGCTGCTGCACCTTGATGGCGACCTGCTCTCGGACTTCGACGGCCTGCTCGGGCACGCCAGCTTCCTTCAGATTGCTAGCGACGGAAAGTTAGTCGTCACCTAAGTGATCCGAACCTGTAGGCCTCAGCTGGCATCGCCTTCCAAGAGTTCTCGCACCTCGGTCTCCACGCGCCGCACCAAGTCATCTGCATAGCCCGACTCGTAACTGTGGACCCGGCCTTCGGGGTCAATGACGATGGTCGCGGGAATTCCGGAGACCCCGTAGTCCGCAGCAAGATCCGAGTCGCCCAGCACAGCCTCCAGTCCGACCTCGTGCTGCTTCCAAAAGGACAAGACCTCACTCTCGCTGTCATCCAGGGCAACGATGAGCAAACGTGCTGCGCGACCCCCGAGAGCCTCGTGGAGTTCTACTAGAGCCGGCAGTGAGTCGACACACGGAGCGCACCAAGTCGCCCAAAAATCCAGAACCACCACCTGACCGAGCAGAGACGAAAGAGTCACTTCTCCCCCCTGAACGGTCTGGGCTGTAAAGTCCGGCGCCGGCTGACCCACCAAGGGGTGCGAATTACGACTCCGGCCACCAGGAGGCGCTGCGCCTCCCCCACCCCTCTCGCCTGCCGGTGCTCGCAGGCCAGGCGCCTCGAAGATCTCATGGCCCACATCTGGGGGGCTGGGGCCTGTTCTCGGCACAAGAATGCGGCCCTCTGGACCCGCCGGTTGTCCGGGCTCGCCCCCCGTCGGCGGGGCCAAGAACAGATCCCGCGCAGCCCGCGTAAAGTCCTGTCCAATCTGCCGGCGAGTCTCCTGCACCAAGGCATCGAGGCCCCCTGGGACCACGTGCAACTTGTCATAGAGATAGCGAGCCAGCGTGTGCACCTCGTCTTGCTCTTCTGTGCCCAGGGCCAAGGCCCGAAGCAGGTTGTGGAACGCCGCGCCGTCGTTGCCCGATGCATAGCGCGCTCTACCCAGGTGCCCCTGGACTGTTCCATCACCCGTGAGGAGACTGGCCAGCTCCAGATCACGCTCTGCCTCCTGGTGCCGGCCCAGCTGGTAGAGCAGCCAACCCCGCGTATCGATGAAGGCTCCCACCGACTCTGCGCGCCCGATCTCCCATTCACCAAAGGCTTCGCCCGGATCGAGTTGCAGGAGCTCGAAGGGCTCACCCAGCAAGAGCAGCAACGCTCGATCGATGGTCTCTAGCGCTTGGGCGAGGTCCACCTTGTCCAAGGCCGACATGTAGGCCCACTCGTTCATGGCGTGGGGATCGTCAGGAAGCGCCTCCATCGCTTGCTGAACCGCAGCCCGACTCCCGTCGCGATCCAACACGTCCGGATGTCGCAGGGCATAAGCCAGTTGTCGAAAGTAGATGGACCGGACGGACTGGGTCTCTGGAAGCGAGCCCTCCAAGGCCCTGAGCGCCTCCACCAAGGCCCAAGGATCCTCTTCGTTGGCCTCGGCCACCTCTCCCAGCCGCTCCAGGAGCGCCAAGCTCGCATCGTCGAGCTCACCACCCGGTAGGGCTCGCAAATAGGGGTTGCGGCTGGAGGGAGGGCTCCACGCTCCGTCCAGCTGGACCAACAGCCCTCGCAACCTCTTGACCGCCCTGCGGTCTTCGAGCTCGGAGTACAGGGTCTCCAGACCCAAGAGGGTGGTCGAATCGAGCTTCCACCTCGACTCGATTCGGGTCAAATCATCAATGATCGTATCTCGGAGTTCTTCCGAGGCGGCCTCATCGCCGGCTCTCCTGGGGAACACAGATGCGCAAGCCCAGGCCCGCCACGGATAAGTCTTGAGCAGGTCACGACAGAGGGATGCCGCCTTGTCGAACTCTCCGTCGCGCACAAGAAGAGGTATGAACTCGGACTTGAAGTCGGGCTGGTTCGGCTTGAGCTCCAGCGCCCTCTCCAGGTGGGCCAGGGCTGCCACAGGGCGCCGCCTGAGCCGATCCAACTCGTAAGACAGGAAGTGCGCCCAGGCTTCTGCCTTGGGGTCAGCCTCGGCAGCAGCCAAGGTGCGCTCAATCTCACGCAAGCTCGTCGCCTTGAGGGGGCCGCGGGTAGTGAGCTCCAAGGTCAACAGCGCTGCTGCGTGCAATGCCATGCGTTGGCCATCATGCGGGTCCTGGCTCAGGTAGTGACGATATTCAGCCTCGACCAGTCCCCCGTTTCGACGCGATACCCCCGCAATCTCCATGTACAGGCGGTGGGCTGAGAAATGGCGTGGGTGCTCGGTCAAGAGGCCCCGGAGGACGCCGAGCGACTCCTCCAGCCGACCCCGATCGCGAAGATGCATCGCAGACAACAAGCGGTGATCTGCTGCTGCTTCGCCGCGCAGACGGGGCGCTGAGCGCGCCGCCTCGGCCTCAGCGAGAACGACGAGGAGACTCCCAGCGAGGACGACGACAGCAAGAATGGATGGGAGCGAGAAAAGGCGCATTAGTTCACTGCGGCCGCAGTCTAACTCATACCCGACTCAATCCCAGGCTGGGACCCTCGGTCTCCGTCCTTGGGCGCGGAACCCAAGCGCACAAGGAAGCCGTCCACGGCCTCCTCAACCAACTCAGCACTCATTTGCAAGCTACGCACATGCTCTCCACCCGAGACTCGGAGAGCGCGCCATGCTCCACCTCGTGGGCGCAGAGCCCGAAACCACAGGGCCGACCAGCTTCGACGAATGACCTCGTCCTGATCCCCATGGATCCACAACAAGGGGCTCTTGCGTAGCCTGGCCAGGCTGAACCACAGCCACAGCACATATCGAACCGGCTGCGTTCCAGGAATGATGCGAAGCGCGAGCAGCAGTTGGGCTAGGGGGGCGCGGCGACGCACGGGTCCTAGGAGGTTACCGGCAAGACCCCAGGCTGCCGACCCCATCTCCGGCGCAGGGCCACTGTCCAGAATGCAGCCGACAATCAACGGGTTGTCGGCCGCTCCCATGACCAGAGCGGCCGAGCCCTGGCTCTGCCCGACAGCAAGCACCGCCCGACATCCACGACGCCTTGCTTCCGCCACCGCAGCCCGAAAGTCGGCAGAGCGTCGCACAAAGGACCCTCGCCCCCGAGGGGAGGGGGCGGATGCCCCATGTCCTCGGGCATCAAAGGCAATACATGCGATGCCCCGCCGATGAAACAACGTGATCCACGGCAAGAGGTGCGCCTTCTGTCCGCCGTAGTGATGGTGGAGCACCGCGACGAGACCGCCACCCGCTGGGACATCCGCCGCCCCAGGCACATACCAGGCTGCCAGCCTTACGCCGTCGTCCGTGTGCAGCTCGATGTCTTCAAATGGAAGGCCTAGGCGTCCGCCTGGACTGATCTTCCGGGGAGTCTTGGCCCGCCGCAGAGTCTTCCTGATGGCGTCCGAACCCAGATCCCAGGCCCGAGCCACCCCAGGCGGAAACCAGCGGGGAGCCGGCAAGGGTTGTCCCACAAAGGGCATTTCAGAGACTAGGAGCAGTCACGGGACGATCCCAGGGCTCGTCCGGCCAGATGGCCGCAGCCGGCTCCTCCATGCCCAAGCGCCAGAGGGCCCGACCCATGCCACGCGTATGGAACGAGAAACCAACACGGCCATCACGGTGAATTGCAATCACCCCAGCCTGACCAACTCCGAAGCGCTCCTCGACCGCCGCGATCCCAGCCCGAGTGGCCGCCTCTGGCCCTTCATTCAACCGATCTACGACCTCCTTGCTGAGCAAGGCTCGGAGAATCGACTCTCCCGTTCCCGTGGCCACTGCAGCACCGACATCATCATCCGCCCACAAACCAGCACCAGGAAGGGGGGAGTCTCCGACGCGGCCCGGTAGCTTCAGCCAAAGGCCACCCGTGGAAACGGCAGCCGCCACGTGCCCCGAAGCGTCCAGAGCAACCGCCCCCACCGTGTCGTGACCCAGATCAACATCGCCTCGCTGCTGGGGCTCCGAGCCATCGCCCTCCTGTGACCCATCAACAGGGGGCTCGGCATCGACGACACGGTCCTCCTCGGACGCCCCAAGAACACCTCCCATGGCAGCCAGGCGAGAGGAGAGATCGTTGTCGGCCGAGGCCTCAAGCCTCTGCTTCTTCTTGCGCCACTCGTCGAGACGCTCCTGCGATGGGAAGTCCACCCGAAACACGAGGCCGTGCTGGCGCGCAAGAGCGGCCGCTCCCTCTCCAGCTAGCAGACAGTGGGGAGTCGTCTCGGCAACGAGTCGAGCCAAGCGAACGGGATTAGCAACGCCTGGAACTGCCGCGACTCCACCGAACAGGCGTTGGGCTCCGTCCATCACCGCTGCATCCATCTCGATGCAGCCACCAGCCGTCAGGCAGGATCCTAGGCCCGCATTGAACGCCCCCGAGTCTTCCATGTGAACGACTGAAGCCTCGACCGCATCCAGTGCCGAGGACCCACCAGACAGCATCGTCATGCCCAGCGCCGCCGCATCCCGCAAGGACTGTCTGTACCGCTTGGCGCGCACATCTCCCATCTTCTTCATGGAACCGGCGCCGCCGTGCAAGAGGATGGTGGGCTTCATGGGCCGGCAACTCTACCAGGGAGGAGGGCAGCCACCAGCCACGCGCGTGCCGGCACATGTCTTCTTTGGGAGGGGGCGCCTCTCATTCGCTCGCAAAGCTTGAAATAACAAAACCCGCCGCTATCTTAGCCCCCATCCAGAGGAGGGCCCCAAGATGTACCCAGAGCTAGAGCCGCGCCAGGTCGTTCCGCCTCGAGCAAGTTTACGGGCTCCACACCGAGCCCTGCTCGTCCTCTGGGCTGCCATGAGCGTCAGCCTTGCCGGCTGCCAGGCGGACGGGCAAAGCGACAGCAACGACGAGGGCGATGAGCAAGACGCAGGTGCGCCGCCCTTCGATCCCAGCGCCTACGAGCTCCTGACCTACGACCTCAGCGAGAAAGACGGCTCCATGGATCGAGGAACCGATGATGCCGAAAATGTGGTGCATGCCGCGCGGTTCTGGACCGAGACGCCGCTGACTGTCTACGCCGTCGAGGCCATGTTCAACGTACGCTCGGACGACGATCTTCCGGCCCACCTGGCCCTGTATCCCGACAACGGCCACAACTTCTTCGATTTCCTCCGGGACGCGCCCTATGTGGAGTGGGAGCCTGAGCTGGACAAGGACGAGGACGACGACGAGTGGCTCTTGTTCGTCCTGGATGAGCCTCTGGTCCTCGACTATCCCCAGCTCCTGTACGTCGGCAGCCACTATCGTGGTGAACCCGGGCAGCCCGTCCTCGGGGTAGACGCCGAGGTAGACATCGACACGTTCCTGGTGTCCCACATGGGCGAAGAGGGAGCTTACCCCCCCCACCTTGCCGTCTATCCGGACCGCGGTACAGACTCCGGCGGCTTCGAGACCGTCACCTTCGCCGGCTCCGGACAGCTTTGGAACGAGGGGGACCTGATGGTTCGCCTCTACGTCCAACGACATGACCTCGTGGACGAAACCTGGTTCCTTGAGGGGCAGGCCACGGAAACAGAGCCCGGCGCGGGCCTGACGGGCTCGGGCTCTGTCGCCTGGGGAGACTGCAACGACGACGGTTGGGTTGACTTGTTCGACGGCAGCCTCTGGGTCAATCAACAAGATGGGACCTTCGCAGGCCACCCAGAGAACGGGATTGACGCATCCGGGCCCGCCACTTGGGGCGACTACGACAACGACGGCAATGTGGATCTGTTCGTGGCGGGCGGGGCCGACCAACTGTTCCGCGGACTGGGGGACTGCTACTTCGAGAATGCCACGGTGGTCTCCGGTATCGACGACACACAACCCTTCGACACCGGCGATGGGCCCGTAGAACAAAACGTACCGACCCCGGCCGCGGCGTGGGCCGATGTAAATGGGGATGGGCTGCTCGATCTGCTCCAGACAAACTACGAGTATTGGGACACCGGAGACCAGTCCGTAGACATGCTCTGGATCAACCTGGGGGATGGGCTCTTCACTGACGGTACAGAGAGTGCTGGGATGAGCCTGTCGCAAGGCGGAGGACGGCCGGGGCGTGGGGTCGCCCCAGCCGACTGGGACAACGACGGTGACATGGACCTGTACGTGTCCAACTACCGGCTCAAGCGCAACTTCGCTTGGCTCAACGAGGGCGACGGCACCTTCAACGACATCGGCAACGGCAGCATCCTCGGCGGCGGCGAACACGGGTCCTTCCCCAATTTCTACTATGGACACACGATCGGGAGCGTTTGGGGGGACGTGGACAACGACGACGACCTGGACCTCTTTGCCGCGAACCTGGCCCACCCCCGCTTCATCTCGTTCTCGGACAAGTCCATGTTCCTGCAGAATCAGTTGAGCGAGACTGGCGAGCCAGACTTCGTCGACCGCCGTGACGAGGCCGGGATGCTGTACCAGGAGACGGACAGCAGCCCCGTCTTCCTCGACTTCGACAACGATGGCCTCCTGGACCTCTTCTACACAGCGACCTACGCAGGGCGCCCAAGCTATCTCTACCGAAACCAGGGCGACTTCGAGTTCAAGATGGTCTCGTACCCTGCCGGGACTTGGATCTGGGGCGGATGGGGCGTTGCTGCCGCAGACTTCGACAACGACGGCGACGTGGATCTCTACGGCCAAAAGCTCTTCGTCAATCATTACCCAGACCCCGGCGGCTGGATCTCGGTACAGGCCATTGGTGGCGGCGAGGGCATGACCAACCGGTCCGCCATCGGAGCACGCATGCGGCTCACCACGACCTCGGGCACTCAGCTGCGAGAGATCACGTCCGGGGTTGGCACGGGCTGCGCTCCGCCATTGGTGCAGCACTTCGGTCTGGGCGACGCGGATTCGGCAACCCTGCAGGTGGAGTTTCCCAACTCAGGCACCATCATCGAGGTGGGTACGGTCTCTTCGGGGCAGCGCTGGGTGGTCCATGAAGACGGCACAATCAACTCCCGCTAGCTAAAGGTGCTGGTGTGAGAGCGCGTGGGAAGGCACTCTGAGAGCATGACTCAAGTTGCCCTAGTCCAATGCCCCGACTACGACACCACCCGTGTCAGCGACGCCCTCGACCGAGCACTGGAGCCCTTCGGGGGGCTTCTGGGCGCGGGCGGCTTCAACAAGAGCATTTCGGCGGGTAGCCGTGTGCTCGTCAAGCCCAACTTCCTGCGCGCGGCGCCAGCGGAACGAGCCGTAAGCCCACATCCAGAACTCGTTCGAGCGCTCTGCACTCGGCTGCTTGATCTGGGTGCTGTTGTGCGCATCGGAGATTCTCCTGCCTTTGGCACTGCTCGGGGAGTCGCCCGAGCAACGGGCATTCTCGACGTAGCAAAAGGTCTCGGCGTTCCCGTCGTTGAGCTGCGCAATCCCGGACAGGTGATCACCGCAGGACCAAAGCCCCTGCGACTCCAAATCGATCGAGAAGTGCTCGACTCAGACGCCGTGATCAACCTTTGCAAGCTCAAGAATCACCAACAGATGGGCATGACGGGAGCCGTCAAGAACCTGTTCGGCTGCATCACAGGCAAGCGCAAGCCAGTCTGGCACCTGCGGCTCGGAGATCATCGCAACGACTTCGCCGAGATGTTGATCGAGGTCTATCGAAACATCGGTCCCGTTGTGAGCATCTGTGATGGCATCTTGGCCATGGAGGGGAACGGGCCGGGAGAAGGCGATCCCAGGTCTCTGGGCATCCTGCTCGCCGCGGAAGATGGCGTGGCGATGGATGTGGTTTCCGCCCAGGTCGTCGGCCACCCACTGGACGAGCTCCGGATCCTGGGGGCCGCACGAGATCTCCAGGTGGGTTGTTGGAACCCGGACAACATCGACGTCGTGGGTGACTGCACCGTTGATGCCGTTCAGGTGCACGACTGGCGCCCTGCAGACCCCCTTCCGATCTTCTTCAATCCAGCACGCGTGGCCTGGTCCACCGCCAAGCAGGTGGGGCTCATGGCACGCATGAGGCTCGCTCCGGGCGCCAACAAAGGCCCCAAAGCCAGTGCAGGGGCCTGATTGACAGCCCTTGGTTGGACTCTATAGTTAAGGACATCGGGCTCATCGAGCCCAGGAGGTCATCATGGAAGCGTCCAATCATCCCATCACACTGACCGAAAAGGCTGTCTCGGCCGTCAAGCTGGCTATCGAAGAAGAAGGGCTGAACGACACCGCGCTCCGCGTAGCCGTCGTCGGTGGTGGATGCTCTGGCTACTCCTACGCCCTGGACTTTGCTGACGAGAGTGACGAGGACGATCTCGCCATGGACTTCGATGGCCTGCCCGTGTGGATAGACCCACACAGCGCCCAGCTACTCCAAGGGGTCGAGATCGACTACATCGAAACCCTCCAGAAAAAGGGCTTCGTCTTCAACAATCCCAACGCAAAAACGACCTGCGGCTGCGGCTCCAGCTTCTCTTGATGGGTGCGCGGTCCGGCCGCGGCCCTCAGTAGCTCGACCCGCGACCTCCCAGAGCCTGACAACGTGTTTCGAACGGTGCTCAAGAAGGGCCTCGGCAAGGCCAAGAGCGTGGCCAAGATGGCCCGTGGCTTCATGTCGGGCCCCCTGGGTCCCGGCTACGGTGTGGGCGAATATGAAGACATCGAGCGGATGCGGCAGGAGGCCGCAGCCCAAGACCTTCGCGAGGGGGTAGCGACTCTCGATGGTGAGCACGAAGCCATTGAAGGTGGGACCTTGGAGATCTCCGCAGAAGACCTCCGCGTAATGCTGGAGGTCGAGCTCGCCGAAGACCAGCCGCTCCTCTTAGACGTTCGGGAGGTGCACGAGTGGGAAGCCGGACACATCCAAGGCGCCGTCCACGTTCCGCTAGGCAAGCTCGATGAGGGGCTCGCCGACCTCGACCCCGCCCGAGAGATCGTCGTCTACTGCGCTGGCGGCGCCCGCTCCATTGACGGCTCATATGTCCTGAAGAGGGCCGGGTTTGGCAACGTTCGCTCGCTAGCCGGCGGCCTCGCCGCTTGGCAAGGAGCAGGAAATGAGACCATCATTTCCTGACGTCCGAGCCCAACGGCGAACAAGCCTCCCACAAGGAATCTAATCGCGCTCGCCAACGGGAAAACTCAAGAGCCTGAAACCTCTCTTTGCACCCGGTCCCTGCGGCCGGTAAGGTGCGCGCGAATCTGAGAATCCAAACCGCTCGCGCAGGTCCACGCGACGAGTCAAATTGGGAGATGGAAGATGGAAGGTCTGGCTGGAGAGATCATCGAAGGGTTGTTCCGCTGGGTGCACGTCGTCGCTGGCGTTCTCTGGATTGGGATCCTCTACTTCTTCAACTGGGTCAATGGCCCATTTGCAGCAACCCTGGATGCCGAGACCAAGCAAAAGGCAATGCCTGAGCTGCTTCCTCGCGCCCTCTACTTTTTCCGTTGGGGCGCAGCCTTCACCTGGATCACGGGTATTGGGCTCCTCGGCATCGTCTACTACATGCAGGATGTGATGTTCGATGGGGCGCCCAACAGCAGCAACGGCGCAGCGCTAGGCATCAGCTTTGCTCTGGCAATCATCATTGGGCCCATGATCTATGACCTTCTCTGGAAGAGCGGGCTCGCCAAGAACCAGACGGTGGGCGTGATCGTCAGCTTTGTTCTTCTGGTCGCCGCCATGGCTGGTATGCACTACGGCCTCGGCCTGGGTGGGCGCGCCCTGTTCATCCATGTCGGGGCGCTGTTTGGTACCTCGATGGCCATGAACGTCTGGATGCGCATCTGGCCGGCACAACGCAAGATCATTGCCGCCATCAAGGCTGGAGAAGCCCCGGACGCCGATCTCAAGGGTCTCGCTGGCCTGCGCTCGAAGCACAACACCTACATGTCCGTGCCCCTGATCTTCATCATGGTCAGTAGTCACTACCCACTACTCTTTGGTTTCGGAGACGGCCAGGGCTGGATCTTGCTGGCAGGGTTCATCGCTGTTTCCTGGTGGCTCTGCAACATGATCTACAAGCACAGCAAGGGCGCGGCGCCAGCTCAGTACTGACGCGCGAACCCAACGAGCTTCGGACCCGGCGAGAGCGCATGGTGCAGGCCAGCCTCCGCCGGGTTCGTCTTTTTCTGGCGCCCTCGGTGGCCCGCAGTGCGCTTGTGGGGGCCTTCTTTCTACTGACGAGCGTCTCGTGCTCCCAGTCGGCCTCAGAGGCTCCAGAGCCCTCAGAGCCGGTCGTCCAGCGTGTTCCCGTGGACCCGTTGACCGCAGGTGCAATTGAAGGCGTCGTTCGCTTCACTGGCGAGGTTCCGAAGCGAACCGCCATTAAGATGGGGCGTGTGGCCGCCTGCGCGAACCACTCTCAAGAGCCGGCCTACTACGACCGGCTTCTGGCGAGCCAGGGGCTCCTTCAAAACGCATTTGTGACCATCGTTGAGGGCCTTGAGGCCTACGAGTTTCCGCCGCCAACAGGAGCCGTCGAGGTCGACCAACTGGGCTGCGTCTACAGTCCACGGGTCAGCGCGGTCAGAGCCGGTCAGGACGTGACCTTCATCAACAGTGACCCCACCAACCACAATGTCCATACCGTCAGCAAGGCGAACCGGGGCATGAACTTCAGCATGCCCAGTCAGGGGATGCGAACCACCAAGATCTTCAAGAAGCCGGAGATCATGGTGCGGGTCAAGTGCGATATCCACCCGTGGATGGGTGGATGGATTGGGGTTCAGAGGCACCCCCATATGGCTGTGACCGGCCGAGACGGGGCCTTCCGCTTCGAAGGCGTACCCCCAGGAACCTACAAGGTGCTCGCATGGCACGAGACTCTCGGAACTCAGGAGACAACCGTAGAGCTGGCGCCTCGCGCGAGCGGTCGCGCAGTCTTCAGCTTTGACGCTGATTAGCGGCCCCAAATGCCCAGAACGACGATGGCCCGCCGAGGCGGGCCATCACGGCATCGCACTTGCCCCGTTGGGGGCAGGGTCTAGAGCTTGATTCCCGCGTCCCGCGCCTCGGCACGCAGACCGTTCTTCGTGATGTTTCGAAGGGCGCTCGTGCTCAAGCGAAGTCGAACCCAGGTGCCTGTCTCTTCATCGTAGACCCGCTTGCTCTGCACATTGGGCTTCTGCCAATGCTTGGTCTTGCGGTGAGAGTGGGAAACCCGGTGACCGCTCAGGGGTCGCTTACCAGTGAATTTGCATTTCGCCATGAGGAGCTCCTTCAACTCAATCAGCCTGATAGCTACTTGAGCTTGCTCTCCTTGAACAGGACATGCTTGCGCGCCTTGGCGTCGTACTTCTTGAAGGCGAGCTTCTGCGTCGTCGTTCTGCGGTTCTTCGTCGTCGTGTAGAAATAGCCTGTACCGGCTGTCGAGACGAGCTTGATTTTTTCGCGCATGGAACCCTCCTACACGCTTCAGGGTCGCGAAATCTATTGCTGCACAGGGTAGAAGTCAAGCAGCATGTGACCGAGAGGGCTCAATCCTGTCGCTAAACGCGCGATAGCTCTCGAATTGCGCCCTCAACTGGTTTTTCCGCTCTGCGCTGGCTCCACAGTCCTCAATGGCATCCTGAAGGCCCATCGAGTCCAGGGGGCGCTCCTCCGTGTCTGCGGCAATCTCGCTGGAGAGCCACACCCCTGCCCGATACACGAAGCGCCGATCGCCAGAGACGAAGCTGAACTGGTTGACTCGGTACTCGGGCCGAGTTTTTCCTCGATTGTTGTACCAGTAGGCCTCGGTAACGGACGACGAGCGCTCCGGGTTGTCCGCCAAGTGAAAAAGCTGGGTCCCAGCGAGCTGGTCCGTCACGCCCACCTCAGAGCACAGCGAACTATAGGTGTCGCGCATGGACACCGGGGTGTCGATCTGCCCGGGCATCGACTGACCGCCCTTCAGCCAGATGCACGGCACACGATTGCCGGCGTCGGTGACGTTGCTGAAGTGATACTCCCAGTCTCCTTCGCCAAAGTTGTCTCCGTGGTCTGAACAAAACACGACGGTATTGTTCTCGTCTTTCCGGCCATGCACCTCAGCCACAAAGTCGTCGATCATCGAGGCGACCCGGTCCCAGGCACCGTATTGGCGCTCCCGAAGTCGCAGAAGACCGTCCGACTTAATGGGACTCTCCTCACGCAGGAGATGGGTCTGGTTGACGAGGTGATAGAGGCTGTGGAGTTCCTTCAGGCGGGTCCAAAGAGACGGCGCCGTGAGCTGAAACTGAGGCGCGACCTGGTAGGGGAAGTGTGTGTCCATCAGGTTGACGAACAAGAACAGTGGTTCTTTCCGTTCCCGATGCTCATTTAAGATCGCCCGAGCTCGGTCCAGCTGACCCTCACACGCCGAGACAACCCACGAGCGACTCGCCTCCATGTCCTCGCTCATTCGGTTCATCAGCCAATCGCCCTTCAGGAAACGGCGACGCATGCGGGGCTTCCCAAAGACAACAAGGCAGTTGTAGAGAGGGTTGCCCCGGACAACCAAAGACTTCCAGTGCCTCTCCACATCGTCGAATCCCCGATCAAGACCGAAGATGTGTGTGGTGGCCACGTTGTTGGTCAGCTGGCGCGTCACATAGCCCTTGTCTTGAAGCAACTCCGGGAGGGTTGGGCGGCCCTGGTCTACATCGCGCGTCTGGCTGGTCGCACCATGCTCATGGGGCAACAGGCCCGTAAACATCGACGCCGTGGCAGGAAGCGTCCAACAACCAGCCGAGCGCGCCTGGCTGAACCGCACACCATGAGCACTCATGTACGGCGTAGCCGAGGCCCCGTCACGATGTACGGAGTCGTAGCGCAGGCTATCGGCAACAACGACGACGATGTTGTGGGGTTGAGAGCCAGACATGGGTTTTCGACACGGCAGAAGTTGAATACGAGCAGCCTGAGACTACACCAGTCGACGTCCAGAATAGGAGTCAGCGGTCCTGTGTATCCCAGTTCGCCACCCGGTTCCAGCCCCTCAAGGCGCGAACGCGCAGAATTGTCGCCCTCCGCACCCGGGTTCCACACGAAGGCAATGCATCAGGCGAAGTGGAAGTCAGGGGACCACGGTGGCGAAACCCAGGCCTCACTGGCCAACGGGTCTCAGAAGGCTCGGTCGAGCCCAGCCCGAGGTCTCAGGAGCCCGGCTCGAGAAGGTCCGAAGGGTCGCAGGAGCCCGGCTCGAGCAACTCCGATGGATCTCTCGACGGAAGGGCGGCCTTACGGCCCGTATCGACGCCGGTGATTTCTTCGACCGTGAGGGGCTCGGCCACATCTAGCGC
>PBPL01000194.1 GCA_002724675.1 Deltaproteobacteria bacterium
CCCGCGTCATCGTCGTCGTCATCGTCGTCGTCGTCGTCGTCGTCGGTCACGTCGTCGTCGTCACCCGCACAGTAAGGCGACCGCTCACAGTCGGGGTCGTCACAGTCCAGGTAGCGGTCGTTGTCGTTGTCTCGGCCGTCGCTACAGTCGCCTGGGACTTGTCCTTCGATGGGATCTGGGCCGCAGCTTGAGAGCACCAAGTAGAGGGGAAGAAGCAACAGCAGCAACCACCGGAAGCCGTTACGGGCCAGCCAACAACGCGAGACGTGCAGCATCAGGGACCTCCACTCCAGGAGCTAAGTGTAACTAGTCAGCGATCCCTCGCGCGCCGTGACGGCGCGCAATCAGCCCTGCTCTTGTGCCACCACCAGGCGGCTGGGTCCTGCGTCCGACACCCACCCAGCTACGCGACCGTCATCGCCCAGGCCAGAGCAGCTACCAGCCACTCAGTGCGCTAGTCTTGCTGCTGGAGGTGCCATGAGGCGCGAAAATCCATGGATCCTGTTCGCGGGCTGTCTGCTGCTGAGTTCACTGGCTGCATGTGACGAACACAACGGCGACGATGACGACTCGAGCGCGACCAACGGCACCGTGGATGACGATGACACCGGCGACGATGGGTCCGGCGACGACGACACCGAGGTAGCCACCTGCACCGGCGACTACCTGGTGGACAGCCTGAACACCGACGAGGACCTTGCCGCACTCGCCGCTTGTTCGGTGGTGGAAGGAGACGTCCATATTGTGGGCAGCACCACCATGGCCAACCTCACCGCCCTCTCCAACCTGACCGAGGTGACCGGCGAGCTAGAGATCTGCCACAACGATGCCCTAATCAACGTCCTTGGCTTGTCCAGCTTGACGAGGGTGGGCGGGGATTTGGACATCTGCCACAACTTCGCTCTGCTCGATGTGGCTGACCTCTCAGCTCTGTCTTCGGTGGGAGGCACCTTGATCATCGAGGAGAACCCGCTTATGTGTCAGAGCACCGCTGACGCCGTCATCGAGGGATGCACCTCGTGTCCCAACGTCAGGACCGGTGACAACAACGAGGACTGCTAGCCGGAGGGAGGAACGACTCGCGAGCGTCGGAACAACGGGCTAGCTCCGCCACCGCCTCACTCGTTCACACACTCTGCCGCGACACACACCATCCCTGCGTCACAGCCGCAGTCCACGGGGCAGATCTGGCAGTTCTCGTGAAAATCCACCTCCGTGGAGTTGCACCAGCCATCTCCACAGGGCTCGTCCGGGTCCAGGTAGCCGGGAATGAGGTTGTCGTTGTTGTCCCCGCCTCCCTCCAGTTCATCGGGGTAGGAGTCTCCGTCGGAGTCCAGGTCGAGCCAAGTGGGCAGCCCGTCCTGATCGATGTCCTGGCCCCAGATGTCCCCGTCCCCGATCTCGGTCAGTGTGGCGAAGCCGTCCCCATCATCATCGGGGTCGAGATAGTCCGGGATCCCGTCTCCGTCGGTGTCCCCATCCACCTCCTCGCTGTCGATGACGGTGTCACAGTCCGAGTCCTTCCCGATGATCGGCTCATGATCATGTCCCGTGTGATCGCAGCCCGGGTTGAGCAGCACGAGCTCGAACTGAACCACATCGGAGTACTCCGTCTCATTGCCGAAACGGTCCCGCATCTTGACCCGGTAGCCATAGGTCTCACCCAAGACCAGGTCCATGTCCAGATAGCGCGGACTCAGCTGCCACCCACTGCTCGTGCCCCCAGAGCTGCCGGTGGTCTCCTCGAAGTAGTACTCCACATAGCCTGCGCTATCCGTCCCCGGAGTCGCGCGCATCAGGGCCATCGAAGGCTGGACCTTCTTCATCTCCTGGTCCTGCATCGCCTGACTGAGATGGGCAGGTCCGGGCACAGTCACTTCAGAGGGCAGCATCTCGAACTCAGCCCTCAGGGGAGTCGGTGGCAGCCCATCATCGGCTAGGGCGAGCCCTTCAATCACGGTGTCGAGCCACTGGGTGACGGCCTCGCGGTCCTCGGCGCCCAGGGTTCGGAAGCGAGCGGGCGGCATGACGCGAAGGTGGTCCCCAGGCAAGTTGATGCGCTCCTGGACCAGACGAAGGTGCCCGACACCCAAGGCAGCGAAATGATCCCCAAGGGCACTGCCTGACCGCCCCCGAGCGATGGGGCCCAGCTTGAACTGGGCGCGAGAGATGTTGGGGTTCAGCGCGTCATGGTGGCACTGGCTGCAGGCCTGCACGAGGACTTCCGGTGCGCTCAAGCCCGGGGCAACGCCCAGCCCCACGCCATCCCAGTCCCGATGGGCGTAGATGTCCGTGACATCCGGAAAGTGGTCGCTCTGGCCGTTCCGATAGGCGCTGTAGTCGTCAATGAGGGCCTGCAGCTTGTCGCTATCGAACGGCTCGAAGCCGCGTCCAGGGGGCGTAATCAACAAGCCCTGTCGCCCCATCTCGTACAGTTCTTCCCATACGTGCCGAAAGAACATGCCCAGACCGCGGTCATCCTGCAGAAGGCCGATCTCGGAGCCATTGGGCTCGTAGGCCGTATTGTCGAAGCCGTTGCCAAAGCCACTGACCTCCACCAGGTCCTCCAGTGACTTGGGCCGCGAGGCATAGATGGCGCCGTCGGGCACGCCCGCGAAGGTCTCGCCCAAGGGCTCCTCCTCGGTCGCGTGGGCGGCGACGTACTGCTCCATCGCGTCATGGAACGGCCCAAGAGCCGTGGGGTTGTCCGTCCAGTTTCGGAAGTGGCGGTTGTCGTACATCCAGTGCATCCACATGCTGTTGAGCTGGAACATCAACAGGGACTTGCGGCTGGTGGGGCTGGTGACGAGACCGTGCTGATGACACTGCAAGCAGTCCAGCGGGGTGTTCTCGATGTCCTGCTCGCCGTAGATGGTGTAGTCGAGCCAGCCCGACTCGTACTGCTCGCTGAAGCGCTCCTCGTCTGTGCAGTTGTCCGGATCTGCGCAGCGATAGGTGAGCTTGAACAAGAAGAAGTCCAGGTCGTCTCGCACGGGGTCGTGGGTGATGATCTCGGCGAAGCCCTCCCCGCGCACGAAGGCGGTGGCGATGAAGCCGGGCACGGGCTCTAAGTGCGTCGTGGTGGGGGTGTGCACGATCACCCGGGGATTGACCGGGCTCACCGTCCGCCGGCTGAGCGATGCGGAGTGCCCAACGACCGACCACGCCGGATTGCCGTTGTCCAGGAGCATCTGAGCGTCCTTGCCGCCGGGGCCCTCGAAGGGCAGCCCCAGCACAGCCAGGAGCTCGGTGGAGCTGGTCACCTGCGGGCGCGGCTCCACACAGAAGGCATCGCGCACGACGCTCTGCACTCCCCGCTCGGCCAGGCCGGCGCAGAGGCTGGCCAGCTGCGCCTCACCCTGCAGCATGTCGTCGAACAGGTTCTCTTCGGTGGGGTAGTCATCGCTGGCGCAGTCCGGCGAGCCCAGGCAGTCCGAATCGTCGCAGTCGAACAGACCGTCAGCGTCGTTGTCGGCCCGGTCCCCACACTCGCCCGGCTCGTCCCCCTCCAGGCTCGGAGGCGCCGCCTTGCAGGTGCACAGCAACAGGCAGGCAGCAAGGATCACAGAGCTTTGTGTGGTGTTCACGCTCTCTACTTTAGATGCTGCAGCGCAGAATGGGCTGCAGCCTGGATGCTTGACTCTTGTTGTCCGCTGTATTTGGTGGGTGTTGACGGTGCTGTGGGGGCCCCTGGGCGTTCTCGCAGCGGCCCGGTCCAGCTATTGTCCGCACGGTCTTCAACAAAGGGGTGCTGATGCGTCGTGTTCTGATTACTGGAGCGAACAAGGGGATTGGCTGGGCCCTCGCGGCTCGCATGCTCGAGACCGTCCCTGATGCCTTCGTCTTGTTGGGCTCCAGAGACCTGCAGCGTGGGGAGGTGGCTATTGGACGTCTCATCGAGCGCGATGCGTCCTGGTCGGATCGACTCGCGCTTGTCTCGCTGGACGTGTCCGACGACGACTCGGTTCGTGCGGCGGCCCAATGGGTCGTGGAGCGCTTCGGCAGTGCTCCAGCGCCGCTGTATGGCATCGTGAACAACGCTGGTGTGGGGCTTCCCGCTTCCGATCTGGAGCCTGTGCTCCAGGTCAACACTTACGGCATGCGGCGGGTTTGCGAGCAGTTTCTACCCCTGTTGTGTCCAGACGGCGGACGTGTCGTCAACGTGACCTCAGCGGCCGGCCCCAATTACGTTGCCACCTGCAGTGCGGAGCGGCAGGGCTTGTTGATCAATGACCAGGTGACCTGGGATGAGATCGAGGCCTTCATGCAGGAATGTCTCGCGGTGTCCGGCGGACCGGATGCCTTTGCTGGCCTTGGTCTCGGCTCGGGCTCCTCGTACGGGATCTCCAAGGCCTGCGCCAACGCGTACACCTTGTCACTGGCTCGGAGCTATCCCGGCCTAGTGGTCAACGCTTGCACTCCGGGCTTTATCGAGACCGACCTGACCCGTCCCATTGCTGATGCCCGGGGCCTCAGTCCCGCGGAAATGGGCATGAAGGCCCCCGCAGCGGGCACTGTAAGCCCCCTGTTCTTGTTGTTTGGCTCTCCCGAGGGCACGGGCCACTACTATGGCAGCGATGCGCTGAGGAGCCCGCTCGACCGCTACCGGTCCCCAGGCGATCCACCGTATACGGGCGACTGAGCCGCACTGAGACCACCTGAATGGCGGGTGGTCTGGACGCGCGGCGGGGACGCGTCGGCGTGTTGCGAGCAGCTTCACTTGTTGTGGCGTTGTGCAAATGTCAGGTTTTTGCAAAGTCGACCTTGGTGCTGCGGTAGCTGTCGCTTAGCGTCGATGCCATGACACGCTTGAACATCCGAGATAGGTCCCCCTTCCAACCATCAAGGCGGTCACCCTGTGTGCGGGGAGCTCGGGCTGCATCCGGTGTGCTGTTAGGTCTTGTCGTGGCTCTGGGGGTGCTCGCGACGCCGCGGCCCCTGTCGGCTCAGGTAGAGGCCTGCCGCACGCCTTGGGAGATGCACCCAGGCGAAGACCTGGTGACTTGGGGCTTCGACATTGGCAGCCATGGGAACATCAACGAGTACAACTACGCGACGATTCCTGACCCGTGGGCGACGGACTGGGTGCCTGCTCCCGACCCGGTGGCCATTAACTACGACCTCAACAGCAACTCGACGCTCTGCGACTCGGCTACCGAGTGTCGGCATGGGGCAGAGTTCACGTACTTTCGCACGGCCATCTACCTGCCTCCGTCGATGCAGTTCTCGCAAGCATGGATCGAGGTGGACGTGGTGGATGATGGTGTCCGTGCGACTCTCTTTTCTACGAGCTATCCAGCGGGTGTGACCGATCCTGGGGCCTATGCCTTTCTGGGTGGAGGGTCGAGCTCCGATCTGCTGCCCTACATGACCGCAGACTCCTACACGACGCTCGTGCTGACGCACGTGGACGATTGCTGCAGCCAGTCCTTCATCCATGGTGTCGAGCTCTATCTGGAGACCGATGGCCGAGTGTCTGAGGTGTCCACCGAGTGCGATCTGGATGATGAGGACGAAGATGGTTACCCACCTGTGGGTGGTGACTGTGACGACGAGGACCCCGCCCTGAATCCAGGGGCAGAGGAGATCTTGGATGGCATCGACAACGACTGTGATGGCTTGATCGACGAGGGCACCGAGGTCTACGACGATGATGGGGATGGCTTGTCCGAGGTCGAGGGCGACTGCAACGATGACGTCCCGATGCAGGGGGCAAACCAGCAAGAGATCTGCGATCAGTGGGATGTGGACTACGACTGTGATGGTTGTCCTGGTGCTACCGACCCAGACTGTGGCGGCACTTGTGGCGAGGACACAGGGGACGATGACACGTCGGACCCCACCGATGATTCGGCCGATGACGGTGGTGACGATGGCGACAGCGGGAGCTCGGGTGCTGAGGGTGGATCGGGTGCTGGGGATGGATCGGGTGATGTGGACGGCTCAGAGGACTCCGCGCAGTCCGATGCTGGGGGCTTTGACAATGCAGAAGGCACACCTGGCCTAGATTCGGCTCCCTCCGGTTGCAGCTGCCTGTCCCAGAGCCTCTCGGTGTTTCCCATGGCGCCCTTGGTCTTCGGACTTGGCTTCTTGGGTCTGGGACGACGTCGGACCAGGCCTCTCTAGCGGCAAGGAGGCTGCTGCACTGTATAAGGGTAGGCAGTCGTTGGATCCGGTAGAGGTGGAGCGTGGGCAAGAAGAAGCGCAAGTCGAAGAGATCGAGAACCGAGAGCCCAAGCGATGGGCCGGATGCATTCTCCGGTGGCTTCGGCTCGTTGATGGAGGCTCAGGGTCTTCGGTCCAGTGGACACGAGACCAAGAGCGCGGAACTGCCCCAGCGTGGAGCCTCGCCGAGTGGTGCCCCCCATCAAGAGATCGTGGCTGACGCCCACCGGTGGATCGTCCGCATCTCGAAGAAGGGCAGGGGAGGGCGGGAAGCCACCCTGCTCAGCCCACGTGGACTCTCTGAGGGCCAGGATCTCGGCGCCCTCGCCAAACGTATTCGTCGGGAGCTGGGCTGTGGCGCCACACTCGAAGGTGATGGCATCTTGGTTCAGGGAGACCAGCGGGACCGCCTCGAGCGCTGGCTGGACGCCAATGGTGCCCGGAAGGTCACCCAGGGCTAGCTGGCACGGAGAGCTGGGGGCGACGAACCAGAGGCCCGGCCAGGGGTTCTCGCCAAGCTTCAGCCGCTGTGCGCGCATTGCTTGTGCAACTTGCTTGTTAAGTCGTATTATTCCAGCAACTTAGCTCTTGGTCGCAGGAAGTTTGGGTTGGGCTCGGTGGAGCCTGGTCGAGCCGGTGGATGAAGAATCGATGGCATCCTCGGCGAGCCTGTGCACAATGGGGCCGGAATCAGCGGTGGGACGATACGGTTCGTGCCACATCGTTGCAGAGGGACAGAGTGATGATGAAGCAGTGGTTTCTTTCGCCAGCACGTTGGCTTGTTCTCGTGGCAGTCGCCCTCTCTGGGCTCTGGGGTTGTGCTGAGCCGGATTACTCCGATTATTCGTTGCGTCCAGGGTGGTATCCCAACCAGGAATTTCACCTGGAGACGCGGTATCGCACGATGGCTCCCAGGACCGAGCGTGGCGACGCTACCGCCGATCCAGCCGCTGACGACCTGAGTGAGACCGTCGATCTAGCCGATGACCTCAGCGCACCTGTCTACTGGCGCTATCAGGTCATCCGCAGTGGCTTCGAGCCGGAGGCCGGTGACGACTTTGAGGAGTTCGCCACCAAGGGGGGCACATCCAGCCCGCTGACGGTGATCAAGGCCTCGCTGGATCCGGCCATGAACGTGGGCTCGGAGCTGACGCATGCGGACCCCAAGGTGTACCTGGTCATTCGGGAAGACCGCTTGCGGATGGCTGGTCTCGTGTACTTCTACACACTGGAGGGAGAGCGACTCTCCGAGGCCGTGACAGTGGACGACGAGGACATGAACCGCTCGTTCAGCTTGCTGAGCCAGAGCCGCTTGTCCGTCATCCCCCACTTCATCCCGCCGTTCCCCATTGCTCCCGAGGATCGGGAGATGACGCTCGAGAACGGTGAGCGAGTCTCTTTCTCCAATTCGACGGAAGCCAGCGTGGATGTGGTCTATGAAAATGCCATCGACACCACCCTGATCGCTGAGACTTGGGTCGAGGGCCAGCCTTGGGCCACCCACAGCGTCAGTCCCACGGTGGAGAGTCGGCTCATGGATGAGGGGGAGGTTGCTGATCTGCAGCGGGGCAACGAGAGCTTCAGAGATGATCACGAAGACCCCGAGGACTTTGACTTCGTTGCGCTCCTGAAGGCTGCCGTGAACCTGGATGCGGCTCTGAACATCACCGACATGATTGGCTCGAACCTGTTCGAGGTCCGCGAGGGCTATCGGCCCTGGGCTGGTTCCTGGTGGCGACAGAGCGAGGGTGCGCTGATCTTTGGCCACAAGACCGAGCACTTCGGCGGGAGCGGTGCCTTCCCCGATAGCATCAACGCACGAGACACGATCTCCGATCTTCGCGCCGAAGTGTTCACGGAGCATGGGACTGACATCCAGAACCTCGGGGAAGAGCTCCGAGATCTGCGAAAGAACGGGGAGTCTGATTCAGCGGCCTACTCCACGGCCCGCGACGAGTACGGGGACAAGCAGGACGCGTTCGTGGAAGAACTGTCGGACTTCTACAACGCCGTTCGCACTGCCATCGACGGCGGGCGCATCACGATCGAGGACGGAAAGATCAAGGCTGAGGCCAACTGGAACCAAGACGAAGACAACAGCTACCCAGCGTTCAATCTGCCTCTCGATGGGCTGTCTCCGCTGGACAAGTTCGCCCTCCTGCAGCAACTAGAGGGGCAAACCCATGGCACCAACCCCTGGTTTGGTCCGGCCTGGGAGATGTTGAACCACTGGAGCCCTGCCGGGTCCAGCTGGTGGGGCCACTGCAATGGCTGGGCCGCTGCCGCGATCCTCACGCACGAGCCCAGGACGCCGATCACCTTGTCTGTGGGTGATGGTGACAAGTACGACATCGAGTTGTCGGCCTCGGATCAGAAGGGCCTGCTCTCGGAGAGCTTCTACAGTCAACTCAGCAGTTTCTATGGGGCCCGCTACAACGGCGACGAGGACGATGACATCAGCGATCTGAGCCCCCGGGCGTTGGTCCAGTTGGTCTCCATCTACATTGGACAGCGGGGAGTGCCCATTGTCTTCGATACCTCCGCTGACGAAGAGGTCTGGAACTATCCGGCCTGGTCCTATCGGCTGACACTGACGGAGACAACGAGTGGGGAAGCGTCGGGACGCATCAACATCAACACCGCGGGGGTCGATGAGTTGATGACGCTGTGGGGTATCGATGACACTCGCGCGCAGCGCATCATCGAGTACCGACAGCAACATGGCGCCTTCCAGACCACCGAAGAGATCATCGAGGTCGAGGGCATTGGCCGCGGCATGTACGAGCGCTTCGCGGAGAACGTCACAGTCAGTCTGGACACCGATCTCAGGACATTCGATGGTCGCCTCGAGATTCGCTTCGCCACCGATGGAGTCGGCTACGAGCACATCGACACCAATCCAGATGCGCCGCTGGGCTTCTGGAAGAACTACGACTTCGAGCTCCAGTCGAACCCCACAGGGGACATCGTGAGTGGGAGCTGGGACTCCGACGATTCTCATCCTGACTTTGGTTGGGTTCCCTACGCCAACACCGTGGACTCGGGCCGGTCGGAGAATCGGTACCTCCCGTGGCAGAACCTCAGGAACTACCTCCCCGACGCGCTTCGCTATTGAGGGGGCCGTGGACGTTGTCCTGGATGGGGTTTCTGCCGTTCTCTAACGTGACAGCTAGGCCAGAGTGTCCTCTACGAGCGAAGAAGCGACAGATGAACAAGTTCTCTTTGCTCTCGGTCCTCGCCCTTTTCTTCGTGTCGTCAGGCTGCAGCGTGTTCGACGCCCAGTGTGACCTCTTCACCGAGGTCGAAGCACAGCTGGAGTGCCTCGATCAGGCGTTCATGGAGCTCAGGGCCGACGCCGACACCTGCTATGACGGTCGGCGCAGCCGCTTGACCGACTGTGAAGAAGGCGATGAGGCCGAGCGTGGCGAGAGCGTCTACTTCTGTCGGGGCGGTGAGTGGTATGCCGAGGGTGACGAGGACGTAGAGCGCAACCTCGAGACCAAAGGCGGCGTCCGAGAGGGCACGGAAGAGGCTGTCCGAGAAGAGGACACCGAGGCCGATGAGCCTCTCCGGGACCGACGCGCTTTTTGCGAAGGCCTCGAAGCCGACGACGAAGGTTATGAGCGCTGCCAGGCCGCTATGTCGGATCTGGATGGGCTCCACGTGCGCACCCGAGAGGGCGTGGAGCGCAGCTCGGGGGTCGATGAGCGCAGGCAGGCGATTCGTCGTGGCTTGAGGGCAGGTCGCATTCTGGCGGGTTGCGATCGGCCCATACGAGGCGGAGAGCGGCCTGTTCGCTGATTGAACGCTAGCTCGGGTAGAGCGCTGTTCCTGTGCCCGCTCGAGATTGGTGCAGGGGTGCCGGCTTCTGCCAGTGTTGGGATTGACTCAGCAAGGGGCTGTGGACGAACCTGATCAAGAGCAACCGCAAGGAGTTGCCGAGGTCCCATGACGCAAACGCTTCCCATCATTCAGGCCGAGAGCGAGCCCCCTCGACAGGCGGTCTCGTCGGACCTGATGAACCTCCCTCGGCCTCGAGGGAAGGTCGCCAAGAGGAGCTCGTCCTTTCTGCCCACCTCGGCGAGAGAACTCGCCGACCGTGGCTGGGATTGGGTGGATGTCGTTTTTGTCACGGGTGACGCCTACGTAGATCACCCCTCGTTTGCCATGGCCTTGCTCGGTCGCGTGCTGGAGGCGGCAGGCTATCGGGTTGCCGTGCTGTCCCAGCCCGCCTGGAAGAGCGTGGATGCCTTCCTGGAGCTGGGTGCTCCCCGCCTGTTCTGGGCAATCTCGGCCGGGAACATGGACTCGATGATCAACCACTACACGGCGGGCAAGAAAGTACGGAACGCCGACGCGTATTCGCCCGGGGGCAAGAGTGGCAGGCGGCCGGACAGGGCAACGAACGTCTATTGCCAGAGGGCTCGAGAGGCCAACAAGCGCCTGGGAAGCACAGCGCCTGTGGTCGCGGGCGGAGTCGAGGCGAGCCTGCGCCGCATTGCCCACTACGACTACTGGTCCGATTCGGTGCGTCCCTCCATTCTGCTCAGCAGCAAGGCGGATCTTGTCGTCCACGGCATGGGAGAGGTTCCGATCCTCGAGATCGCCCGGCGCTTGAAGCGAGGGGAGACGGCTCGGGATCTGCGTGACATGCGCGGAGTGGCTTGGCTGGCCGGCAAGAAGGACCTGCTGCCCACCGAGGACATCGTGGAACTGCCGTCCTTTGAGCAGGTGCGGGACAGCCGACGTGACTTCGCACGGGCGACGTTTCTCTTCCACGAAGAGATGAATGCGCTCAACGGGAAGGTCGTGCTTCAGAAGCATGGCGATCGGACGCTCGTCCAGAATCCGGCAGTTCCTCCCCTCAGCGAAGCCGAGATGGATCGCATCTATGGCCTGCCTTTTGCGCGAAAGCCTCACCCTGGCTACGACGGGCCGGTGCCCGCCTTCGAGACCATCAAGGACTCGGTGACGGTCATGCGTGGCTGCTTTGGTGGCTGCACATTCTGCTCGATCACGATGCACCAGGGACGGCCCATTCAGAGCCGAAGTGAAGAGAACATCCTTCGCGAAGTGCGTGCGCTGGGCCAGAGCAAGGACTTCAAGGGCACCATCAGCGACATCGGCGGCCCCACGGCCAACATGTACAAGATGCGCTGCACGCGGCCCGAGATCGAGGCCCGGTGCCGCCGCCCTTCGTGTGTTCACCCCTCAGTGTGCAAGCTGCTCGGCACCGACCACGGGCCCATCGTGCAGTTGATGCGCAAGGCCCGTGAGGTGCAAGGGGTCAAGAGGGTTCACATCGCCTCCGGCGTGCGCATGGACCTGGCCCAGCGAAGCGACGAGTACCTGGACGAGCTGGTGACTCACCACGTGGGAGGACACCTCAAGGTGGCTCCCGAGCACGCCTCCAGTCGGGTGCTTGATGTGATGCGCAAGCCGACGATCGATGACTTTGGGAGCTTCTCCGATGCGTTCACGGCGGCGTCACGACGTGCTGGCAAGGACCAGTATCTCGTGCCCTACTTCATTTCCAGCCACCCGGGAGCGGGTCTCGGCGACGCCATTGAGCTTGCGGTGTACCTGAAGAGCAATGGCTTCAAGCCCAGGCAGGTGCAGGACTTCATTCCGGCACCGCTCGATGTGGCGACGGCGATGTATTACACGGGGCTCGACCCGAAGACGCTGACTCCGGTGCCGGTGGCCAAGAAGCTGGCTGATCGCACGATGCAGCGGGCCTTATTGCAGTTCTTCAAGCCCGAGAACTGGTTCACGGTCCGCGATGCCTTGAAGCGTGCCGGGCGGCAGGACCTCATTGGCCATGGCCCGGATTGTTTGATCCCGCCACAGCCTCCCGAGCGGGCACTGCAGTGGCGCCGCACGCAGGCCAACAAGGGCTTTCGAGAGTCGGCGGAAGACTACAGCGACAGCCTCATGGGCAAGGACCCGGCGAGCTATCGCCCGAAGCGTGGGGTTGAAAAGAAGCGAGGCAAGAAGCCAAGGCACCGTCGCGACGGGTGACGGCAACCTAGATCAGGGTGCGGTCTCGAAACCATCGACCACTCCTTACTCGCGATCGAATTCCCATTGACAAGTTCCAAGGGGTGCTCACGTTGAGTGTGCAAGGGCGGGAAGTTCCCTCCCGATAAGGGCAAACCGGTGGCGACGCCGGGACGCAAAGCCACGGGCCTCACGGAGGCAGCCGGGCCGCCGAAGGAGGCTCTGATGACCAAGCTCTCATCCAATTCTTGTCCCGTTGCTTTCGCCGCTTTGCTGGCTGTTCTGGCCTGTTCGATGACCACTGGCTGCCTGGACCGCCCCGCTCTTGAAGCGGACCAGTACTCGTTCTTGGATCAAGACGGCGGGTCGGGCATTGACGGATTTGCTCTGGGTGATGACGACGACTCGGCCGGTGACGACGACGACTCGGCCGGTGACGACGACGACTCGGCCGGTGACGACGGCGACTCGGCTGACGAGCGCGGGTCGGGAGTACCGTTTGTCGACGAGGACGGTGACGGTGTCGTGGCTGCCCTCGATTGTGCGGACGACGACCCCGAGCGATTTCCAGGCAACATTGAGATCTGTGACGGTCTGGACAATGACTGCGACCCGTCGACGGATGAGGACCTGGCCTGTGCGGGTGAAGACGAGGTTGAGACCGACTGACGAACGCCGCTTTAGCTGATGGCTCTAAGCCAAGCGTCTTGTGCCGGCGCCGGCATCACTCCATCAACTCAGCCACTCGCTCCCGAACCTCGGTGTCCGGATAGCCCGAGTCGTGGAAGACGATGCGGAGGTCCCGATCGAGAAGCACGAAGTTGGGGATGCCGCCGACCATGGTTCCGGCGGTCCTGAGTTGGTTGGTGATGTACTCGGGGGTCGCGTCCCGAGTGACCGGGAAGGTGAGGCCGTAGTCGTCGGTCCACGAGCTCAGAAACTGAGCATCGGACGGAGTCCCGTCGGTGTTGCCGTGCAGCATGATGTGGATCAAGGTGAAGCCCTCGTCTTTGTGCTCCTGGTAGAGCGCTTCCGCATCTTCGGCGACGGCGCGGCACGGATTGCACCAGCCCGCGGAGAAGTCGAGCAGGATGACAAAGCCGTAGTACTGGTAGAGAGACAGCGTCCCCTCGTGCCGGTCGATTACCTGGAAGTCGGGGATGACATCGCCGAGCTCCCAGCCGGTTGCCTCGACCCCATCGGCTCGTGCTTCGTCGGCGAAGTCCGGCCACCGGCAGTCTCCCTCGGGCCAGCTGAAGCCGAGATTGGGATCGGAGCCCTCTGTGTGCTCTACAAAGTCGTCGTAGCCGTCGCCGTCCGTGTCCGGCCGGAGGGGGTCTGTCCCCAGACTCTGGACTTCGTCGCCGTCGGACAGCCCATCGTCATCCGTGTCCGCGGTTGCCGGGTCCGTGCCCAGCTCGCGCTCCTGTTCCCATGACAGGCCATCGTTGTCGTGATCTGTCATGCAGCCAGCAGCTAGACACAGCACGCTCCCGTGGACAGCAGAAGCCATCAGGCTGCGGAGAGACCTGGGCCCCATTCATCGGACCCACATGGTGGAGCCACCGTGGTTCTGCTTGTCACTGACGTCGTTGCAGTGCCCACTCTCTGCCCAGAGGATGTTGGCGCTGTGATGGCCCACACCGATCCAGGGGTCTTCAGCGTGGTTGGAGCGGTTGTACCAGTTGTAGCAACCCCCACCGGGGTCATCACTCGATGACATGAAGGTGCGGCAAGAGTTCGAGTAGTGGCTCCCAAAGAAGTCCGCCTCGGTGCCGTAGACCCACTTCGACCAGTCGCCCCAGGCAAACATCACCTGCCCGTCCACCGTGAGGTCATCCCGCCTCCTCAGGAAGTGGTCGGTGGACACAGGGTTCGGTTGGTAAGTGCCGTAGTTGTCCGCGAAGCCGGTGTTGGGAGAGCTGGTGTCGTAGCTGAACCAGCAGCCCGTTGCGGGCACACGGCCCACCAGCGCCCAGCCGCCTCCTGCCCGATCCATCTCGCACCACACCTGGAACACGTCGGCCCCATCTTGCTCTGGGTCCAGCCAGTAGGTGCCGCTTCCGTTGGACAGCCCCTGGTCCAGGATGTGCTTGCAGGCTGCTGCCGGACAGTTGATGGTCGCGCCCGACTGGGTGGAGCCGAAGACGGTGTCGTCGCAGTCGTCATCCGCCGTGTTCAACTCACCGTCCGCGCCACAGACCGTGATCCCGTCTCCATCCTCGTCGAAGCCTTCGTC
>PBPL01000195.1 GCA_002724675.1 Deltaproteobacteria bacterium
CGACGACACCGGAGACGACGACGACACCGGAGACGACGACGCTGACGACGATGACTCGGGGGACGACGGAGAGGAGCCGCCTACCGGCGACGATGACGACACCGGGGAGGAGCCGCCTGCCGGCGACGATGACGACACCGGGGAGGAGCCGCCTACCGGCGACGATGACGACACCGGAGGGGAGCCGCCTACCGGCGACGATGACGACACCGGAGAGGAGCCCCCTACCGGCGACGATGACGACACTGGGGAGGAGCCGCCTACCGGGGACGATGACACCGGCGATGACGACACAGGCGACGACGACACCGGCGATGACGACACCAGCGATGACGATGATGCTGGTGACGACGACACCGGAGACGACGACGATTCGGCGGAGATCGACGGAGATTTGGATGGCTTCACTGTCGGTGAGGGCGACTGCGACGATGGCAACCTAGACATCTACCCAGGAGCCACCGAAGTCTGTAACAGCGGTGTCGACGACGACTGCGACCCTGCCACCGACGAGACGGCCGACGGAGACGGCGATGGCGAGAGCGTGTGTGATGGCGACTGCAACGAAGATGACCCCGCGATCTACTCGGGAGCCACCGAGGTCTGTGATGTCGACAACATCGATGAGGACTGCAGCGGAACCGCCGATCTCGATCAACTCGACGAGTGTTCACCCAGGAGGTTAAGCGGTGGCGACAAGGCAACTTGTGTTTCGGACTCGAGCGGTTTGCTGACTTGCTGGGGCAGGAACTACCAAGGCTCAACCGCACCCCCTGGAGAGGCATTCTCTCAATTCGACGGCATCGAGACTCACACCTGTGGGGTGGACTCGAGCGCACTGGCTCAGTGCTGGGGCGACGACTACCAAGACAAGGCAACGCCCCCTGCTGCTCTCGGCCAGGTCTCTCATGTCTCGGCTGGGGGCACCCACAGTTGCGCCATCAAGCTCGACACCACCCTTGACTGCTGGGGCGCAGACAACTCTCAGAACAGCGAGTTGGTGACCAACACCCCCACGGCCACTGGCTATGTCAGCCTGGATGCGGGGGCAGACCACACCTGCGCTATCAAGGGTGACGGCACCATGACGTGCTGGGGCAAGGGTGGCTCCGGCCAACTGAACTACACCGACACCCCAGGGGGTTGGGCCCGGGTCAGTTGTGGAGACACCCACACGTGCGCCATCGACAACGATGGGGATCTTGAGTGCCGCGGCAGCAACGCCCAGATCAACGCTGCCCCAGTGGGCTCCTTCATCGCTGTGGCCTCTGGGAGGTGGCACAGTTGCGCTATTCGGACCAACTACACGGTGGACTGCTGGGGCACGGGAACCAGCGGTCAACTGGCTGTCCCGACAGACGTGGCCTTCCACGACGTGGCCGTGGGCGAATATCACAGCTGTGGTCTCACTCTGGACGACCAAGTGCTGTGCTGGGGCGTCGAAGACGGCGGAACCAACGACTACGGCCAAGTCACAGATGCACCCGACTCAACTTCGGGTGCTGGGGCCCGGTGAGCCGCCTCACGAGCCAGAAAGCGGACCTCGCCCACTCCCAGTTACCGAACCCTGTGCGTCCTTCAGTAACCTGAGCCCGCTTCCTAGCTTCCCGTGCTGGCTGAATCTGCACTTAACCCCACACCGTCCCACCCGGTCTAACTGGCACCTTTAACTCGCAAACCCCAACTTGAGGTGCCTCATGTTTCGGCCACTCTCCCCCACTGCCCTTTTCGTAATTCTCGGGCTAGCAGCCCTGTGTTGGCAGCCTCGCGCTGAAGCCCGACCTGGCGGTGGCCCCGGAAGCCCCGACTGCTCCCAGCAATCCGACGAAGAACGGACAAGCATCAGCTTGCGGAAGCAGATTGCGGCCACAGAACTGGTGGCCGTCCTCGAACTCTCGCCAGAGCAGAAGGCGGAGCTAGCGGCCTTGGTCTCAGAAGCGCTGGAGAACCACGAGCAGAGACAGGAGCGCCGCGCACAACGTGCCGCTGAAGCAGTCCCTCTGCTGCAAGACTACCTAGACGACCTAGAGGCCGACGGTGAGGCTTCCGAGTCAAGTGTCGTAGCCCTGAGATCATTTGCTGGCAAGCAGCGTGAGACGCGACCCGACTCCAAGCAGAAGCGGCAGGAAATGCGTGGACGCTTCCGAGCCCTCCTGAGCGACGAGCAACTGGAGGCGCTTCGGGACTTCCGCCCGATGGCCGCCGTACGACCCGATGCCAACCAAAGCGGAGCGCGGGCCGACGGGCACGCGAGCGAAGCACCGCGCCGCGACCGACGGGCTCGGGCTCGGGCTCGCTCTGGGGAATACGGGGGAAAGCACTCGAAGAGTGCAGGAGCCGAGCATCGGCAACACGGAAAGCGACACAAGCTCGTCAAGGTGCTCGTCAGCGAAGAGATGCTGAGCGTGTTGAGTCGCTAATCAGCAATCCACCCTGTAGGTGGGGGCGGCGCTCAGACCGCGACGACGTTCCCGCCGTCCGCTTGCCAGTGGGGTAGTCCACCCACGAGGCTCCAACTGTGCTCGAAGCCTTTCTCCCGCAAGAACATCACGGCATCCAGGCTGCGCATGCCTGCCGCGCAATACACAACAGTCTCACAGTCGGGATCGAGGCTCTCTAGACGATGAGGCAGGTCCTGGCTGGGGATGTGCACAGCTCCCTCGATCATGCCACTGGCCGCCAGTTCCGGGACCTGACGTACGTCGATGAAGACGACCTCTTGCCCATCCTTCATGCGCTCCAACACCTCGGACGGATCGATCTCCACATCCAAGGCCTGAGGCGGCGGTGGCTCCGGCGCAGACGCGCTGGAGGAGGCCCACGCTCCCGGCTCGACACCCGTCGCGCTTCCGTCCTGCCCGCGCCGCAGGATGCGTCGAGCCACGCCTCGGGCCACCCAAAAAGACAGCCGAGCGGGCAAGAGCGCCACCTTAACGGGCAGCTTGAGGATCGAAATCACCGCAGAACCTCCACAGACGGAGTGAGAGCTATCCACTGGAGCACAGCAGTCAAAAGTCCGCAAGCCCGCAGCCGCTCCCAGCCTTCCGACCTCGCCTCACCTGCCGCGCGTTGCGAGGCTGAGGTGGCGGCGATACGATGGCCGCCCTCTGCGGTCTACCCATTAGGCCCGCGCAGGACTGTCGCATCAGGAGCCGCCCCATGACCGATCCCACTGTGCACTACGAGACACGCGATGGCGTCGCCATCCTCACCCTCGATGCGCCACCAGCCAACTGCTACTCGCTGCCGTTGATGCGAGCGCTGGACGACGCCATCCTCCAAGCACGCTTCGACGACGAGGCGGAGGTCATCGTGCTGACCGGCAAGGGCGATCGTTTTTTCTGTGCAGGCGCCGACATCTCGATGCTCGCCAGCGTCACTCCACGCTTCAAGTACTACTTCTGTCTCCACGCCAACGAGACGCTGAGCCGGCTCGAGCACACACCCAAGCTCGTCGTCGCGGCCATCAATGGACACTGCGTCGGAGGCGGACTGGAGGTGGCCCTGGCCGCCGACCTTCGAGTCGCCCGCAAAGGGGCCGGAAAGTGGGGCCTGCCCGAGGTCGCTCTCGGTGTCCTACCGGGCACCGGCGGGACACAACGCCTCACCCGGCTCGTCGGCCACCAAAAGGCCCTGCGCTGGATGGTAGAGGGGCGAACCGCTTCCCTCGATGACGCGGAGGCCGAGGGCGTCGCGGACAAGGTGATCGACTGCGCCGCAGGCGATTTTCTGGACCAAGTGCTGGAGTACGCACGTACCTTCACGACTCCCGGCAAAGCAGCTCTCGCGGTGGGGCACATCAAGCGCGCCGTACAGACCGGTGGCGCACTGCCTCTCGAACAGGGCCTCGCCCTGGAGCGCGAGCTGCAGGCCAAGCTGTTCGGCTCGGACGACGCGACGGAGGGCCTGAATGCCTATGTGGACAAGCGGCAGGCTCGCTTCTCCGGACGCTGAGACAAGGCCGTGAAGCTCGCCCCACCCCGCGGCACCAGGGACTTCTTCCCCGACGACATGCGGCTCAGGAACTGGCTGTTCGGCCACTTCCGTGAGACAGCGAGGCTCTTTGCTTTTGAGGAGTACGACGCCCCCGTGCTCGAGTCCGAGGAGCTGTACACGCGCAAGGCAGGCGAAGACATCGTCAAGCAGCTCTACAACTTCGAGGACAAAGGGGGGCGAGCCGTGGCGCTGCGCCCGGAGATGACCCCGTCGCTAGCGCGCATGATCCTGCAGAAGGGCAAGTCGCTGGCCCTGCCAGTGCGCTGGTTCAGCATTCCCCAGTGCTGGCGCTACGAGCGCATGACACGCGGACGCAAGCGCGAGCACTACCAGTGGAACATGGACGTGTTCGGGGTCCCGGGGGTCGGTGCAGAGGCCGAGCTGCTCAGCGCCATCACCACCTTCTTCAGCAGGCTCGGCCTGCAGTCGACCGATGTGGGCATCCGAGTGTCCAGCCGCAAGGTGCTGCAGGGCGTCGTGGAGGCCGAGGGGGTGCCGCCAGAGCGCTTCACCGAGGTCTGTGTGCTCGTCGACAAGCTCGACAAGCTGCCACGCGACGCCATCGAGAAGGACATGAACGCTCTGGGCCTCTCCCCGGCCAGTGTGGACCGCATCCTCGATACGCTCTCACTGCGCTCGTTGGACGAGCTGGCGCAAGCGCTGGGTGACGAAAATGAGGCCGTCATCGAGCTGCGCGAGTTGTTCCAGCTGGCCGAGGGCTACGGCTGCGCCGATTGGCTGCAGTTCGACGCCTCCGTCGTTCGGGGCCTCGCCTACTACACCGGCGTGGTGTTCGAGGCCTTCGACCGCCAGGGCAGCCTCCGCGCCATCTGCGGTGGCGGCCGCTACGACCACCTCCTCTCCACCTTTGGCGGCAAGGACATTCCAGCCTGCGGCTTTGGCTTCGGCGACGTCGTCATCCTGGAGTTGCTCTCGGACAAGGGCCTGATTCCAGAACTCGAAGGCGGTGTGGACGACGTCGTCTTCGCCTTCTCCGAAGACCTCCGCGGCGCAGCCCTACAGGTAGCGAGCCATCTGCGTGAAGCCGGCCGCTCGGTCGACCTCGTACTGGAGGCCCGCAAGGTGAAGTGGGCTTTCCGACACGCAGATCGCATCGGTGCAAGCCGAGTAGTGCTCCTAGCCCCGGACGAGTGGGCTCGGGGCGAGATCCGACTCAAGGACCTGAGCACGGGTGAAGAAACGAACATCGCCCTCGACGACCTCCCGACCCCCTGATCCCAGAGAGACCCCCATGAGTGACAAGGCACCCATCTTCGTCTGCGGACCCGTCCGTTCTCCCATCGGCAAGTTCGGAGGAGGACTGTCCAGTCTCATGCCCGCGGACCTGTCGGTCCCCGTGGCCACAGCAGCGCTGGCTGCGGCAGGAGCGCAGCCAGAGCAAGTCGACGAGACGATCTGGGGACATGGGCGGCAAGCAGGAGGCGGACCCAACACAGCGCGCCAGGTATCCATCCGAGCTGGCATTCCCAAAGAGTCGACGGCCTACACCGTGAACAAAGCCTGTGGCTCGAGTCTCTTCGCCATTGTCCAGGCCGCGCGCACCATCCGACTCGGCGAGGGCGAAGTCATCCTGGCCGGCGGCGTCGAGTCCATGTCCAACACGCCTTACCTGCTACCCAGAGCTCGCTGGGGCTATCGCATGGGCCACGCAGAGCTCGTGGACGGCATGTACCAAGATGGCTTCTTCTGCCCGCTGTCCAATCAACTCATGGGCCTCACGGCTGAGACGCTGGCCGAACAGTACGACATCTCCCGAGACGAGCAGGACGCCTACGCCGTTGAGAGTCAGCGCAGGGCGGGGTCAGCGTGGGACGAAGGAGCGTTCTCGGCAGAGGTCGTGCCCATCGAGGTGCCCGGGCGAAAGGGGCCGACGGTCGTCGACCGCGACGAGCACATGCGCCCCACCACCACGGTCGACAAGCTGGCCAAGCTCAAGCCGGTGTTCAAAGACGACGGCTCTGTGCACCCGGGCAACTCCTCGGGGGTCACGGATGGGGCCTCAGCGGTTGTTGTGGCCTCAGCTTCGGCAGTGGAGCGCCATGGCCTGCGACCCATCGCGCGGGTCTCGGCCTGGCAGAGCGCGGGCGTCGGACCGGAGGTCATGGGCTTGGGGCCCGTGCCAGCAACACAAGCGCTCTTGGAGCGCACCGGCCTGACACTGTCAGACATCGACCTCGTGGAGTTGAACGAGGCCTTTGCGGCGCAAGTCATTGCCTGCGATCGGGAACTTCACCTGGATCGTGACCGACTCAATGTTCACGGCGGCTCCATCGCCCTGGGACACCCCATCGGCGCCACCGGCTGTCGCATCGCCGTCACCTTGCTGCACGCCATGAGGCGCCGCGAAGCTCAGCGAGGCCTGGCCACCTTGTGCATCAGCGGCGGAATGGGTCTGAGCGTCCTGTTCGACGCAGCCTAATCCACAAAGAACCCGTTCCCCTTGGCCCCAACGGGTCCCTGGGCACCATCGCCAACCGGCGCTCTGCCCAAGGACCCCGAGATCTATGGGCGGCGACGACGGCTTGTCAGCCCAAGACCGAGGAGCAACACGAGTGCCAACCCATGGGCATCGGGCGCTGAGCCACCAGCAGCGACACAGCCACAGTCCACCCGCGAGTTGAGGCCATCGAACGACGAGCCGTTGCCACCCTCTCCAGTTCCTGCATCGTCATCGTCACCGTCGTCGTCGTCACCGTCGTCGTCGTCCCCTTCCACCTCGGGTGGCCAGTTCGGCCACAGAAGTTGACCGGGACCGTAGGTGTCCTCTGCCAGCGAGCAACTGGGAGTGCCTCCGATGTTGACCGCAGCGTAGCCGCCACCGCACATGCACGTCGCCGTGCCATTGAGGGGCACACAGGTGCCTCCCGTGCCACAGCTGAAGCCGTCGCACGGGTCGGCCAGCGTATCCGTCGCGCTACCTAGCAGGTTGAAGCTGCCCAGCTGACAGGCGACCGTCATGCGGTTGCCGATGTTTCCGACGGTGGGTGCGGTGATGGCACGAGCCACATAGCCCGAGTCACAGACACAGCCCTCGATACCCGACTTGGTCGTGGCGCAGCTTCCTCCCGGACCACAGTAGGTATCGGAACAAGCCACGGCCGGCATGACCCCGTAGTCGATGTGGATGGGCTCTCGATCGGACAGGTTGTGGACGCGAGAGACAACCTCCGTGCCATCTTCAATGGGAATGAAGATGGGGTCCTGGGTCATCTCCCAATTGGACATGCGCGTATAGAGGCGCGTCACACGGTCGTGCCGTGTCGTCAGGTCACCCACAAAGCCCTC
>PBPL01000196.1:0-27500 GCA_002724675.1 Deltaproteobacteria bacterium
CCCGAGCCTGTAGAAGTCATAGAGAAGGGAGTCTGGGCTCGCTGGGTCACACTTGTTGACTACGTAGATGACAGGCTGAGGGGCTGCGCGAAGTCGTTGGGCGATTTCCTCGTCAGTGGCCGTGAGGCCATCGCGCCCGTCTAGGACAAAGACCAGCACATCTGCTTCTTCGATGGCCACGAGTGCCTGCTCGCGGATCAGACGAGCCATGACGTCCGAGGCAACGACACCGTGTTCTTCGAAGCCACCCGTGTCGCAGAGGATGACCTCGCGTCCATCGAGGTCACCGATTGCATAGTTCCGGTCTCTTGTGACTCCGGGGGTGTCCTGAACCAACGCCTTGCGACGGCCAAGGAGCCGATTGAAGAGGGAAGACTTGCCCACGTTGGGGCGGCCTACCAGCGCGATGACCGGGCGATTCATTGCCTCTGGTCTCCATCGAAGTGGCCGCGCCGCTCCACAGAGCTCTGCTTGCGAGTCCAGTGCTTGTCCACACCGACCGTGATCTTGAGATGGACCCGAGCCTGGAGGAGGCGCTCAATGGCCTCACGTGCCTCTGTGCCGACCTGTTTTAGGACACGGCCCCCCTTGCCAATGACGATTCCCTTCTGGCTGTCTCGTTCCACCCAGATGCGCGCCAGGATTCGGATGACGCCTGACTTCTGCTTTGGCTCCTCGAATGCCTCGATCTCCACTGCGATGGAATACGGCAGCTCCTGGTGCAGGTGTACGAACAGTCGCTCCCGGATCATCTCCGATACTACGAAGCGCTCGCTCGCATCGGTGAGCTGGTCCTTGGGGAAGAAGGGCGGGGACTCGGGCAGGCGTTGGACGACCTCATCCAGTAGCCCCGCCACCCCATCACCACTCAGTGCGCTGATGGGGACGATGGCGGCGGGAGCCTCTGCTCTGGTCCAGCCCTCAATGAGCGGCAGAAGACTGCTCTTCTTCACCAAGTCTACCTTGTTGGGGACGAGCAGGACCGGGACCTTCGCCTCACTGATGGCTTCGATTCGTGCCTCTGTAGGGTCGGATTCCGTGCGTGGATCGATCAGATGAACCACCACGTCGACGTCGGACAGCGTTCGTGTCGCCTGGTCCACCATGCGCTTATTGAGGAGGCTGTCGGCTTCGTGAATGCCCGGTGTGTCCATGAACACCACCTGCGCATCTTCTTGGTTGTAGATCCCCAGGATGCGATTGCGGGTGGTCTGCGGACGGAATGACACGATGCTGAGCTTGGTGCCAAGGATGTGGTTGAGCAGGGTGGACTTGCCCACATTGGGACGCCCAACGATCGCTACGTACCCGCTGCGGTGACCGGAAGTGGTCATGGTTTCATCCGAGGAAAGAGGGACCCGGTTAGGGCTGAATCAAGACGCTCGCCTGGCCCGTCGCGGGCGCAGTGGAGGAACCTCGTCCGGCCCGATAATTTCCGGGAACGCTCGCAGCGTGCCCCGGGGTTGTTCGTCCGTGGTCAGGATGCGGATCCGTTCGAGCCGGAACTGCTTCTTCAGTTCACGCATCGTCCGGCTCTCAAATCCGCGCAGGTAGCTCTCGTCTTTGGGGTTGACCACGAACGTAAACCCGCGTGTACCCAAGGAAAACCGCGAAGTCAACGCACGGATGGCACCCTCGCGCATCAACTCTGACTCCACGAGCAGCCGTAGGTCTGGATGATTCGGTCCTGCCAGCACATCCCCACTGAAGGGCATGTCGACCTTGGGCTGTAGCCCCACCCGGACCACCTCCGTGCCGGCCTCGCGGAAGCGTCGAACGAGGTGCTTGCAGGTGGCTCGAGCTTCGCTGAGCTGCATCGGCTCCCAGTGCCCCTGGAGGTAAAGCTCCCCTAGCAGTGTCCCCGAAAGCGCCAGCGCGGGGTGGATGCGCACACCATGGGGGCGGGCGCGAAGGAGCATCTCTGCTGCCTGCAGTGTCGTGCGGTGCGAACTCCCCGGAAGTCCGGGTTGCACGTGCGCGATGCTTCTCATGCGGGTGCGATGGACGCGCCCGATGGCCTCTAGGCCAAGTCGGGGGTGGAATCGCGTGCCTAGACGCTGAAGGACGCCCCGATTGGTTGTGTGCAGAGCCACCTCGATCGTCGTCACACCGCGGGTGCGGAACTCGGAGAGGGGTGCACGCAGGACCGACGGTGGAGCCAGTGTCAGGCGAATGCCGGTGGCGCGACCTCTACGGCACTCCCGCTCCGCGGCGTCGAGCAGTGCCGTTCGTGGTCCTCGCTCCAGCTGCCACAGATCGCCGCCGAAGAATCCCACCTCAATCGGGCGGTCGTCGGAGTCCTGAGAGACTCGTCGGAGCAGGCGGTCCACTGCTGCCTCCACGTCGTCGGGTCCGGGTGTTTGCCCTGCTGCGCGTGTCTGCTGGGAGGGCTCGTCTCGGCATGGAGGACAAAACGGACAGCCCACAAGGCAGCTGCCGTGGGGGATGTGCACCGGGGCGACCCGTGCTCGCGGCGGGGTAGCCGTCTTGGTGTTCATCAGCCTTCTCTCTCCGGCTCAGAGACCGCGCTGAGAACGGCCAGGGCCTTCTTGGCTGCCTCGCGTGCTGCCTCCTGCTTGCTGCTGCCGGAGCCTCGGGCCAGAGTCCGGGACTCATGGGCCACCTCGATGGTCCATGTGGGCTGATGATCGGGCCCCTGGCTATCAATCAGGGTGTAGGTGGGTGCGGGCGCACCGGTGCCCTGGAGGAGCTCTTGGAGCGTTGTTCGAGGGTCCCTGGGAGATCGGACGCCGCCGTCGGATGCTCGCTGAACGAGGTCGTGTCCCAACTGAGTACCGATGAATCGGTCCGCAGTCTCCAGTCCACCATCGAGATACAAGGCACCTATTACGGCTTCCAGCGCATCGGCCAGGATGGAGTCCTTGTCGCGTCCACCGGTACCCTCTTCGCCTTTGCCCAGCAGGAGCCACCGCCCTAGTTCCAACTTGCGAGCCTGCGCAGCGAGGGCGTCTTTGCGTATGGCTGCGGCCCGTGCTTGGGTCAATCGACCTTCGGGATCGTCGAAGGTTCGGTAGAGCTTCTCGGCGACCACGAGGCCGAGCACTGCATCGCCCAAGAACTCCAGGCGCTCGTTGTCGGGTTGAATGGGGCGCTGATCGCAGGACCAGGAACGGTGAGCTAACGCCTGTTCGAGAAGATCCGGCTCCGAAAAGCGGTGGCCGAGCCGCTCTTCAAGTGCCGCAGTTGGCGGCCTGTCGACCATGGAAAGATCATGCCCAGTTGGGGGTGGCTTTACAACAGGATGGCTCGCTCGAAGCCGGTGAGTCGTTGCTAGCGCTCCTCATGGTCTGGGAGCAGCCAGCCACTGAGTGCCCTCTGGGTCCGGGTTCGCGGTCGTAAAGGTGGCTTCGGCCGACATCGAGAAGCTGCCATTACCGGCTCCCTCCCCGCTGGCTAAGGCCCGGCCGTCGGAGCTGATGCCGGTGTCCCACTGGACCGCGAGGTCGAGGGTGCCGTCTTGATCAAAGTCGATGGGTACGCCGACGCCCCGTCCGGCTGCGGGCCCCTCCCCTTCTTCGGCCAATGGGTTGATGTCGACGCTGTCCGAAGGCAGCCCGAATGCGCCTGTGCCCGTCCCGGCCAGGAAGTAGGTGGCGCCCGGGTCGCCGTAGTCACTGAGTCCGACGAGCAGATCCGTGTCTCCGTCTTCGTTGAAGTCTCCTTCGATGATGGCGTCGATGGGCTCGGCCAAGGTCAGCACAACAGTAGGGGCGCTGAAGCTTCCATCGCCTCGGCCCGGATGCAGAAGGCATGTGGAGGTCTCGTCGGGGGGCGTCCAGCCGCACTCCACGAGGTCTGGGAAGCCGTCGCCATCGTGATCCACTGGGCTCCGCCCGAGGGTCCATCGGTCCGATGTGTTGGGGTGTAGCAAGAAGGCGGCGTTGCTCACACCCGCAAACGTGGCGACGCCATTGTTTAGGTGCGACCGTACGAGGCCCAGTTGATCCCCGGAGAAGCCCACAGACAGCAGGTCGAGGTCGCCATCCGCGTCCAGGTCGGCTGCGGCGAGCAGGCGTTGATCGCCCGGCAACTCCACCTCGGTGAGCTCGATGTCGGTTGTTTCTCCAGCGCAGTCCACCTGCGTTCGGTGCACTCTGTCGTTGTCTTCATCCAGAGGATCCAGTTGCTGACGCACGCCCTCGGCCACACCGTCCCCATCCAAGTCAGCCACCACCACAGCCAGCGAAGCCCCTGTGGCCAGCGCCTCGCCGGCCTCTACCGGTGAACCGATACCTCCCAGCACGTTGATGGGCCACAAGTCGAGCGCGCCGTTGGAGCGCCCAGTACCGATCTTGGGTGTTGTCGTGACCGGAGTTGGTTCGTCGACCAAGCCATCGCAGTCATTGTCGATTTCGTCGCCGCAGACATCTTGTGCATCGGGTCCAGTGGTCTCTTCAGTGTCGTCGCAGTCGCCCTCGCACGGCATGCTGTCGTCAGCATCACTGTCGGTCTCATCTGGGCCGACAGTACCTGTGCAGGAGTCGTCGAGCCCGTTGCACAGCTCCACGGCCCCTGGATAAATCGCTATGTCGTTGTCATTGCAGTCGTCGCAGGCCGTGAAGCCATCGGCATCGGAGTCGGCGATGTCACTGTCCTCGCCATCAATGTCCCCATCGCAGTCGTCGTCCTGCTCGTTGCATACCTCCGTTGCGGTGGGCGAGACGCTGTCGCTGTCATCGTCGCAGTCGCCCTCGCAGGGGGACAGTCCATCACTGTCGCCGTCGAGCTCGCCAGTGGGCACTCCATCTTCGCAGTCATCATCTAGGCCGTTGCACAGCTCCGTTGCGCTGGGATAAGTGGTCGCTGCGTCATCGTCGCAGTCGCCCTCACAAGTGGACAGTCCATCACTGTCGCTGTCGAGCTCGCCGGTGGGCACTCCGTCCGCGCAGTCATCATCCACGCCGTTGCATTGCTCCGTGGCGCCTGGAAAGACAGTTGCGTTGCTATCGTCGCAGTCGCCCTCGCACACGGAGAAGCCATCTTGGTCATTGTCCTGTTCGTCGTCGGGGAGCCCGTCTTCGCAGTCGTCATCGACGCCGTTACACGACTCGGTGGCGTCGGGGAGGGTCGTCTCTTCGGTGTCGTCGCAGTCGCCCTCGCAGGGGGTGACCCCGTCACCGTCACCGTCCACCTCATCGTCTGCCACCTCACCAGCGCACACATCATCTACGCCGTTACATAGCTCCTGGGCGGTAGGCGCCACGAGGGCGTTGGAGTCGTCGCAGTCTCCCTCGCAGGGTGTGACTCCATCTCCGTCGCTGTCCGATTCGTCGCTACTCAAGATGCCACTACAGGAATCATCCAGTCGATTGCACAGTTCTGCCGCTCCCGGATAGACGGTCGGGTTCGCGTCATCGCAGTCGCTACAGGCGCGGCTACCGTCCCCATCTTGGTCCGCTACATCGTCGTCTTCGTCGTCGACGAGGTCATCGCAGTCATTGTCACTGCCGTCACAGAGTTCTGGGAGCCCTTCGGCGATGTCGATGTTCTGGTCGTCGCAGTCTCCGGCGCAGGGAACGACCCCATCACCGTCTCCATCGACTTCGTCTTCGCCGACCTCCCCGTCGCAGTCATTGTCGATGCCATCACAAATCTCGTCGGTGTCTGGTGCCCGCGAGGGGTCCAGGTCATCACAGTCGTTACAGGCATCGGTGCCATCGCCATCCTGATCACCGAGATCTTCGTCATCGCCATCCACTTGGCCGTCGCAGTCATTGTCGATGCCATCACAGATCTCAGGATGATTGCTGTGGACCTCCGCAACCCGGTCGTCGCAGTCGCCGTCTTCGGGCAAGAGGCCATCCCCGTCCACATCGAGTTCTGTGTCCACGAAGAACGTGTCCGCGCTGCAGCCCGCGCACAACAGCGCTGCCAGGGAGAGGGCGCAACATAGAGGTTCAAAGGGACGCAATGCTCGCATCAACTTCCTAGCTGGAGTCCAAACTCAAACCCTACCCCGAAGGTCAGGTGAGATTTCCGGTCTGCCTCCAAAATCGATCCCAGCGGGGTCGACTCCTGAAAAAACAACCTAGCTCCTACGACTGGTTCAACGCTGACAGTCTCCCGTGCATCATCCACCTCTTGCACTCGGAAGCGGAGCGTGGCTTCCAACTCCGGCCCGTGCACCAGGTAGTGGATGGGTCCACGGTACCCCTCTGGCAGGCCGGATTCCAGGGGGTGGCCGTACCCGATGCTCCATCCAATGCGTGGAGTCAGGACTAGGCGGGGGCTCGGACGGACTACTGGGCCCACCGCCACTAGCGCTCCCGGGAGAAGCCCGCCTGGGGCGGGGTCGGATGCGACAATGCGCTCCATCCTCTGCAGACTGAGGGTCCCCGCAGCAAGAAGGCTGATCCGCTCTCGGGCGACGGCTGCAGTCCAGGCAACGAGCACTCGCCCCCCCCCGGAGCCGTTGGTCTGCTGGTAAAAGCCGTGCCCCCCCATCCGGACCAGAAGCGAGGAGCGGGCCACTGGTGTTGTTGCCAGTCGAGCACCGCTGGTCGAGTCCTGCCGTCGTTCGCCGTACACCCCCGCGGCTGCTCGGCCCACGGATGACCTCAGATCCATGCGTGTCGTCGTTCCAGCTACCACTTCGAGAATGTGTCCTCCGACCCTGTAGTTACCCACGGGCAGGTACATAGAGGTCGTTCCGGCTGTGGCCGGAGCCGCCATTCTCTCCAGGCTCCCCAAGAAGATGCGCTTGAGCTCCGGGTCCAGCAGGGGGGCTGCAGTCTCCGGCAGGTATCCATCCGTGCCGCCTCCGATGACTGTGACCTTGCCAAAGCGTGTCAGTAAGAACTCTAGGAGTTCGGCCAGTTGGGGATCGGGTTCGCCTTCGCTGCCGCGTTCCGCGGTCTTGGCAGCGGCGACCGACGCCGCCACGTCCCCCAGCCGGAAATGGGTCCGGGCCAGCAGTGTGTGGAGGAGAGGGTCTTGACGCCCTTCTTTCATGCTCGAGGCTTGCTCGAACTCACGGAGAGCCTGGTTCAGAAGTCCGTCTTCGAGGAAGTAGCGACCTTGGGCTATCCGATGGCTATAGGACGTTTCATCTTGTAGTGGGGAGGACTGCGAATGGACGGTTGTGGGTGTGAGGCCAAGCGTCATGCCCAGGGCGATCATGATCGATGTCTGGAGCGCTCGACGTCCGCGGCCGACGGTGGGTTTGGTTCGCCTACGCAATGGTTGCCTCAGAACCGCACCGAGACCCCGATATCGAATAGGCCGCGCACCCACACAAATCGGCTCGCCTCGACCCGGACAAGTTGCGTGTCTGTCTCCCCCTTCAGAGCCCGCCCAGCCGCGATGGGCACGACCCCTCCCAGCGTCTCTCCTGCCAGCCCCATTCGCAGGGTTGCACGACCCGCGCCTAGAACCCACCACAGGTCGGCGCCCGCCTGAGCGCCAAGCCCGATCCCCGCGAGGCGACACTCGCCCAGATAGACGACTTCCGTCGCCTCATTTTCGGCAATGCAGCCCACAAGGAGGTTGCCCATGCTGCCTCCAACGAATCCAATGTGTGGAGTGAGGTAGGCCTTGGACGACAGCGCCATGTCAATGCCCAGGTCGAGTTGTCCCAACACCTGCCCCGATGTGGCGCTCCTCAATCCTTCTGGGTCGTCAGAGAGTGAGGCGCTGGGGGTCGCTCCCACACGAAGGCGACCCTCCACACGGATGGGACCAATGTGTCGTCCCAGCCGCACTTGGCCCCCCACTGTGATGGGTAGAGAGCCCACACTGCCATCAGGCGTGCCACCTGAACCCAACTCCATCGCTACGCTCAGCTCCCAGGGACCACCGACAGGAGCAGCGGTGGGACGATCGACCAGGCCAAATGCTTTGGGTCGATAGGGAATCAATGAACCAGGCAAGATCCAATCGGCGGTCTTGTTCTGCTCCACGGTCACCGATGCACTCTCGGCTGTGTAGGTGCCGAGGGGAAGCCACAGCTCATCCCTCGTAAAGCCTTTAGCTTCAACCTCTTGCAGTACAGACTTCAAGTGACTCTTTATGCTGGGATCGATGATCAAGCCCTCGAAGCCCACCTTGACGGGTTGGGAGGGCAGGTCTCGCTCGGGTGGGAGAACCACCTGAACCCGACCAAAGGACGACTGAAGCCGGTCCAACTCCGTCTTCGCGACCTGGGCCCGCGCCGGATCCATGGGAAGCACCGTGGCCCACGCCTCGATGGCGATGCCAATCTGGCCGGCTCGGGTCGCTACCGTTCCAAGGCGTCGCCAACAGTCGGGGTCGAGTGCACCCTCTTCCGTGCCGCAGGCCTGGACAAACGACTCGGTGGCTTGGTGGAACTTTCCGTAGTCAAAGAGCAGAGCTCCCTGTCGGGCAAGGAAGGTGTAGCTCTCTTCCTCGGGGACCACCTCTTGGGCCCCCTTGATGCGTGATGTTCGCTTCTCCTGAGCGTCGGCCACTGAGGAGCCTAGGACCAGCACCGCCAGCGCGGGACCGAGCACAGCTGCGATGCGGATCAGGCCTTTGTGCACGCCTAGCCCTCGTCGTTTTCACCAGCGCTCTTGCGCTTCGTCTGGCGTGCTTTCCTGGTCTTGGCAGCGTCCACCATCGCTTTGGGAAAGCGAAGCCCAAGCACCTTCATCTGATCGGCGAAGGTGGGCAGCAGCCCCGTTGGGTTCAGATCGCCAAGAATGGTGCCGTCTTCGGTCCGCCCTGTGACCTCATACTTAAACAGATCGCGGATCTGGTACTTGTCGTTGTCATCCAGGTCGAGCACTTCGCTGATCTGGGTCACCTTTCGCGAGCCATCGTTGTAGCGGGCAATCTGCACGATGATCTCGAGCGCCAGAGAGATCTGGGACCGCAGCGCGTAGAGAGGAATGTCCACATCTCCCATAAGCGACAGGGTCTCAAGGCGAGCTAGGGTCTCGCGGGGCGTGCTGGCGTGCGTGGTCGACATGGAGCCCTTGTGGCCCGAGACCATGGCCTGGACCATGTCCAGTGCCTCGCCACCACGGACTTCGCCAATGATCACGCGGTCCGGACGCATCCGCATCGCTGATCGGAACAACTGACGAACATTGATCTCCCCTTTGCCCATGCGATCGGGGGGACGGGTCTCGTACTGAAGCAGGTGCGGTTGCTGGAGCTGGAGCTCGGTGCTCTCCTCGAGCACGATGATTCGTTGATCCTCGGGAACCATCGACGAGAGCACGTTGAGCAGCGAGGTTTTGCCCGAGCCGGTACCCCCGGCGACGACCATGTTGAGCTCGGCCTTTACGCAGAGGTCGAGGAACTCAGCTGCGTGTTCATTAATGGACTTCAGATCGATCAGCTTCTGAACAGTCAGAGCTTCTCGGAAGAACTTTCGAATCGCGATGCAGACGCCCTTGCGGGAAACGGGTGGCAAGGTGATGTGGACTCGGGACCCGCCCGGAAGTCGAGCGTCAATGAGAGGGTGGTCCTCATCCAGGATCCGCCCCACATATTGGGCGATGTTCTTGGCTAGAGCGTGTACGTGGTCCTCATGTTCAAACTTCGCATCGGTTGGGTACAGGCGGCCCTGTCTCTCTACGTAGATCTCATCGGCACCGTTGATGAGGATCTCGGACACCGAGGGGTCGTCCACGAAGATCTGAACTGGCTTCAAGTACAGGGCTAGGGTTTGGGCGAAGACGCTCTCGAGGGTCGCGCTCATCCTTGGTCGTACCTCGTTGTCCTTTGGTAGCCCATCTCAGCTACCTCATGTGGGACCTAGAAAGGCCCGGATTCCTTCTTTGTGCCGGCCATGAGAGCCCGAAGAGCCTTCTTTTGCCGCCGCGCGTACTGATTTCGATCATCCTCACGATCGGGGATCATCCGGGTCACCCGATTCATCTCCTCCATCGCCATCTCATAATCGCCCGACTGCCGATAGTGGGCGTGCTTGAGCTTTGCTTTGGTGAACTCTTCGTCCGACAAACCCTCGGCCTTCTGGATGCCGGGGTTGATCTCCCGGGCGAACGGCGGCCAGAGACTCGGCTCCACCAACAGCAACTCGGCTTTGGCCTCCTTGAACTTGGAGATGGCGAGCCAGAGATTGCCATCGGCAACCTGAGACTCCCGCATGAAGGTGACCGCTTTGTTGTAGGCCACTTCGGCATCGCGAACGATTTCCTCGGGGGTGCGGCCGTCAACCGACACCTCAGGTAGGCGGTCCCGATCCTCGGTAGTCCCGGTCTCGGTGGGCTGATTCGGAGGGTCCGTCATGACGCGGCTGAGTGCCACAAACGAGACGAGGATAAGGCCAACCAGCGCGGCCATGCCCAACACGATGTTTCGCACCAGTTGGATGTTGGGAGGCTTGCGTGCCCGACCCGCCCCCGGTGCCCGGCCCGGACCAGGCCCGCCTGGCTGGCCCATCGGTGCTTGACCGGGCTGCTGGGGGAAGCCGCTGTTGGGCGGACCAGCATAGGGGTTGGGCGCTCCAACTCCGTGGGGGGGCATGCCCGGCGCGCCCGGCATGCCCGTGTTGGGCCCGAACTGGGCTGCGGTGGGAACACTCTGCGCCGGAAAGGCGGAGGTTGCGAGTCCGAACCCACCGGGCTGCGGGGGTGTTCCAGGTTGTGCTGGCCATCCCGGTGGAGCGCCAGGAGCACCAGGCATGCCAGGTGCTGCGGGGTTCCCCGGGGCCTGTCCTGGTGGGTGCGTAGTCTCGCCTGGGTGTTGATTAGGCGCTCCGGGACCAGCCACGACCCGCGTCGCTCCACCCATGCTGGCTCCGGGCGGTTCGGGTGGTGCCGGTCCGGGGACTAGTGGTGGGGCTCCGACGCCTGGCGCTCCCGAGCTGTTGTTGTAGACAACCGTCTTGTCTGGGTCTGGGGAAGCGGCTCCGGGATTTGCCATGCGGATGCGGAGCGCCACGTCGCAGAACGTGATGAGGTCTCCGTCTTGCACATAGACCCGGTCGATGGGTCGATCATTGAGGTAGGTGTGATTCACCGTTCCCAGGTTTTGCAGGACGACTTGATCTCCCTGCCAGCTCAACTCGCACTGCATCCGGGAGACGTGCGGACTGGAGATGCGCAGCTCGCACTGAGACCCGCGACCCATGCGAATGGAGTCGTCGGTGAACTCGTGCGACTCCCCAACGCTGGGGCCGGCGAGCATCTCAATGTGTAGTTTTGTGCGCATCCAGGCTGATTCTAGAAGAGTTGGCCGCGTACTGCCCTGATCAGGATCGCACCGAAGAGCGTCAGGAACACCGCAGCAACGATAAACAGTAGCGGAACAATCATCTTGACTGGCGCCTCCCCAGCGAGCTTTTCGGCTCGCTGGGACCTCTTGAGACGGATTGCGGCTGCCTGGACCCGAAGAATGTTCGTCAGTGGAGTTCCCATCTGCTCGGCCTGGACGACGGACGAAACCAAGCCATTGATGTAGTCCGAGGGGACCCGCTCCTTGAGTCCCAGGAGTGCCTCACGGCGAGTGGTCCCCATCATCACTTCCTGGAGGACGTAGCGCATCTCTTGTCCAAGGGGGCTGTCCGTGGAGTCCTTCTCTACGTAGTTCTCGAGGCTTGAGTTGAAGTCTTGACCCGCCCCCACCGAGAGTGCGAGCACATCGAGCATGTAGGGCAGGTCGCGGTTGATCGTCGTCAGGCGGTTCATGACCTGTTCTTCCAGGTACATGATGGGGAAGTACGCCCCGAACATGCCTACGAGAAGGCTAATGGGAACGGCCGGATCCCCTGCCACCGAGTTAAAGAAGAACAAACCCAAGGTGAAGAAGCCCAAGGCAGAGAAGACACAGAGACCCAAGTACTCGTCAGGAGTGAAGCCGCCCAGCTGACCCGCCTGCGCCAGTTTGTCGCGCAGCTTTTCCCGTGTCTTGTTGATGGGCACCTGCTCGGACCAGAAAGACAGCACCAGCAAGATCGCCGAGAGCGTTCGGTAGACCGGTGACATGGACATGAGCTTTCGTCGCTTGTTCAGCAGAAAACCACGCTCTGGAACCGGCCCTTTGTACTGTTCCTCGGGGATGAAGCCGATTGAGAACAACGCTGCCGCAGCGATCACCAGCAGAAAAGCTAAGAGGCTCAGGAGTGTGCTGAGCTGAAAAAAGACCAGGGCGATGGCGGCAGCGGTCATCTTAGACGTCCACCGTCACGATCTTTCGGATCATGAACACGCCGATTATCTCGAAGACGAAGATGAAGAACAGAATGACCCAGCCGATGGGATCTTCCCAGAGTGGGACGATCATCGTGGGGTCCACCCAGAAAATCATCGCCCCCATTCCAAATGGCAGACCACCTAGGACAATGGCCTGGAGCTTGCCCTGCGAGGTCATCGTCGCAATCTTCGACTCGAGGCGGCCGATCTCACGAATCGCGGTGGCTGTGTCCTCGAACACCTGAGGTAGGTTGCCGCCCGTGCGGCGAGACACCGCGATAGACGTGACCACGAGGTCCAGATTCTTGGACTTAACCCGTGCGCTCATATTGTTCATGGCCTCGTCCAGAGTCAGCCCTAGGCGATGCTCCTTCATGAGGAGTCCGAACTCCTGGCTGATGGGTGGATCCGTGTTGTCCACCAGGATGTCCAGCGCCTGTGCGAGAGTCAGACCAGCCCGTAGTGAGTTGCCCATGGACACCAGAGCATCGGGCAACATCTCTTCAATGCGTTCCCTGCGCTTGCGGCGGGCCTTGCTGAGCGTCAGCCAAGGCCACATGAACGCGAGTATGCCGAGCAACAGGCCAACCAGAGGGCCCAAGAGCAAGGAGAAGCTGAACATGAACAGCACCACGACGATCAAGTGGCGATAGAAGTAGCGCTTGGGATCTGTGCGCGAGTAAATCGCATCCAGCTGCACGTGAAGTCGCTCGAGGTAGACGCGTTCGAACCGCTTGAAGACTTTGATTGCCTCAGGGCCGTTGAGCCAGGCGAATAGGAACACGCATGCCGCAATGGCGAGCGTCGTCAGCCCCATCACTAGACTGGTTTGGCTCACATCAAGCTCCCATCCTGGATGAGTCCCGCGTTGATGAGGTCGGCGACGAAGCTGGGGATGTAGCCGGTGAGAAAGACCTCGCCATCGATGTTCCCGTCGGCATCGATCCCGCGCTGTTGGAAGCGGAAGACATCTTCCAACTGAATCCGACCGTCGTCATCGAGTCCCACAACCTCGGTCACGTGGGTCACACGTCGGGAGCCGTCGGAGAAGCGTGACTGCTGCACGACAATGTCGATCGCTGAGCAGATTTGATCTCGGATGGCGCGAATGGGCAGGTCCATTCCAGCCATTAGAACCATGGTCTCGAGCCTCGACATCATGTCTGTGGGCGAGTTTGCATGGCCGGTTGTGAGGCTCCCATCGTGACCCGTGTTCATGGCTTGGAGCATGTCCAGGGCTTCGCCACCTCGACACTCCCCCACCACAATGCGGTCGGGACGCATGCGCAGAGAGTTCTTGACCAGGTCACGGATCGAGAAATGACCCTTGCCTTCCAAGTTGGCGGGCTTGGTCTCGAGCGAGACGACGTGATCCTGGGGTAGGCGCAATTCGGCGGCGTCCTCGATGGTTACGATGCGCTCGTCCGACGGGATGAAGGCCGAGAGGCAGTTGAGTAGCGTTGTCTTTCCCGAGCCCGTGCCGCCACTGATGATGATGTTTCGCCGCCCGAGGACGCACTTCTTCAAGAAGGCGGCAATCTGAGGGGTAATGGACCCGAAACCAACCAGGTCGTCGACGGTGAGGGACTTCTTCCCAAACTTGCGGATCGTGATGCAGGGCCCCTTGATGGCCAGCGGTGGAATGATGCAGTTGACCCGGGAGCCATCCTTGAGCCGAGCGTCCACCAGGGGCGAACTCTCGTCAATGCGACGGCCAAGTGGGGTCACGATCCGTTCGATGACAGCGCGCACCGCGTCGTGGGTCGTGAAGCTCTTGCCAGTGCACACGATCTTCCCCGAGCGCTCCACAAAGATCTGATCTTTGTCCACCACCATCACTTCCGTGACCGTGTCGTCTGCCAAGAAGTCTTCCAGCGGGCCCAGGCCAAGAGCCTCCTCGAGCACTTCCTTGATCAGCAACTCCCGGTCGAGTCGTGGATCGATGTCCTGCTCGAGCTCGCCGATGATGTCCACGAGCAGTTCGCGAGCCCGCCCCCGCAGTTCCTCCTCCTGGACCTGCTTCATGTCGTAGGTCTTGAGATCCATGTACTGCAGCAACCGTCGGTGCACCCTCCTCTTGAGGTCCACCGGGGCGGCGATGCCTGGTCCCACGGCAGGCAAGGAGTCAGCGGTTCCTTGCGCATGTGCCAGGTGGCTCGGTACCTGCGAGAGACTGCCGGCGTGGTCGATGGTCTGGATCTGCGCCGTGTTCCCGGTTGGAGAGTAGGCGGCTTGATCGTAGAACTCAGCCGGGTAGGTGGGCTGAGCGCCCATGGCCCCGCCGGTCAGGTAGTCGTGTCCTTCGGCAATTTGCTGGAGTTGCTCAGCGGTGTAGATGGCGAGCAGGCAGTTTCCCACCCCCACCCGGTCGCCTGGCTGCAGGATCTGCTTCCCGAAGACTCGTTGTCCGTTGACGAAGGTGCCATTGGTGGAGCGGTCCGTGAGGGTCACGCCACCTGGGCCCACCGACAACTCAGCGTGAAAACGAGACACCTCCATGTACGGAAGGACTAACTCGTTTCCGCCTTCGCGACCGACGCGAATACGTTCGCCATCGAAGTCGGTGGCGACTTCGCGCTGGCTCTCAGGATCCAGGTACAGGATGCGGATCACGCAGGGACCCTCCGCCTACCACTTGACGTCAGCAGCGTCGTAGATGTCGAGCGTCTCCTTGATCTGCTTGCGCATCGTTCGCCGGTCGGGGTCTACAAGGACGGGGGTCAGCACAATGATTCCGTCCGTCTCCCCCTTCTTCCAGGCACGGCTTCCAAACAGGAGACCCAGACCAGGGATGTCCTTGAGTCCAGGCAGGCCCGTGATGTTGCGACCTTTCTCCCGGCGGAAGAAGCCGGCGAGCGCGAAGGACTCTCCTTCTCTCAACTGCACGTGGGCGTCGTGCTTCTGGCTGTTCAAGGCCGGCACGGCTCCGCCGAACTCTTCTTCGCCCACCGTACTGAACTCCACGTGAATCTTCAGATCTACATCTCCATCGTCATCAATGACCGGGAGCGCTTCCACGACAAGTCCGACCTCTTTGGCAATGAACTGCCCGCTATTGGAGCCTCCTCCTGGCACGACAAAGAGCAACTCTTTGCCCCTGTGGAAGCTGACCACTTCCCCCGAGATCGTCGTAAAGAAGTCCTTGTCTAGCACCCGCTGAATGTCGACCGTGGAGGTCAGGTTCAGCATGTCGTCGGGACGACGGACGGCACCCAGAGCATCTTGGATGGGGCCAGGTCCGAACTGAATGTACGAGACAGTGTCCAGCACGACCTGGACAGGGCCCGAGGTCCAGTCCACGCCGATATCATGGTTCCGGCTTCGACTGATCTCCAGAACCTGGAAGTGCAACTGAATCTGGGCCTTGCGGACGATGTCTCGCTCGTCGAGCAGCACCAGAGAGTACACCTTGCCCGAATTGCTCTCGACGATGGCATCCACACGTTTTTGGTCGTCGCGACGTTTGACGATCCCATCGATGACGACCTTGGTTCCGGAGGTCAACACTTCGACGCCTGGGATGTCGGAGAGCAGGTTGCGAATGTCCTTGCGAAGCTGCTCGATGTCGCCCACCACGGTCACGTCATAGGGGACCGTGCCGAGGGTCAGGCTCGAGTAGCCCTCTTTGAGCCCGAACACGATGATCTTGTCTCCGTCCGGGTGTTTGGTGACCTCGATCACCTCCTCGTTGCCCACCGAAACTGTGCGAATGCGGCCAATGTAAATGGTCTTCTCTTCACCCACGCGCAAGATGATCTCGCGGCCGGCGAAGGCCGGGTCGGCCTGCAGCGCAAAGAGTGTGGTCCACACCATGATCGCCACCGCGGTGACCACGCTGGTTCGGTAGAAGGTCGTCCTGATCGCCCTTGGTGTCATGGAGACGCTGTCCTCGCTTCTTTCCGCTAGCGGCGACGGCCGCGGCTTCCCTTGGACTTGATAATCGTGATTCCCGAGCTCTCGTCACGTCGGCGCTGGATTGTGCGCCGCACTTCCGGCCGGAAGATGTCGGCGAAATTCTTGCCGTTGAGCTCCATCTCTGTGTTGACGTCTTCCTCGTTGCGCATGGTCATCGACAGTTCTCCTCGATCCTGTGCGAAGACCAGGAGTTCGGCTTCTTCGGGGGTCACTAGCACGGTGACGGTGCTCATTCGCCCAGACCGGCCACCTCTTCCCTTGGAGTCCCCTGCCCCACGCCCGGCGCCTAACTTGGCCCCGACAGCAAGAACCGTCACGTTTTGCAGCAGGGTGACGGTCTCCACGTCTCCCTCTCCCGGCTTCTGGAAGGTGCCGATGATGTCCACGTGGTCTTTGGGCCGAAGCAGCCCACCAAACGAGTTGACTTTGTTGACGGGTAGAGCCAGAGCCCGCATGCCTGGCGTGATGACTCGAGCAAGCTGCGCCTCGCTCTGGGTGGACGCCAGGTCCGTAGTGGAGATCGAGTGGCCCTTCTTGATCGTGTACATCGTCGTCTGGCCCACAACGTCATCGGCCAGTGACTTCGTCACGTATCGCGGGGGCAGGTAGTTGCGGGGGTATTCCTTGACTGTCAGCTGCGATCGCTCGATCTGAGAGAAGGCCGGAATGTCTTCGGCTGCGGCCAGCACCGATACACGGTCTCCGTCGACGCCCAACTCCTGTGCAAGGTTGTCCCTGTACAACCGCATCATGAACACGGCCAGGAGCGCGAGTCCTACGGAGAAGCCCAGCACAGTTTTTCGATTCAAGGCGTCCTACCTTCTCTTGTAGCAATCCCCCGATGCTTGAAAGCGTCGGGTTGCTTGCCTGTGGAATTCTACCTGAAAGAGGTCCCTGCTGTTTGCGAGGGAATGGGAGAGCAGAAGCACGCTATTCAGCTTGATTTGTTCGACTGGATACAATGACTGTACTCGTCACAAAATCGTCGCCCCATCGCCGCTCCATGGCGATGTAGGCTTCTCGCGGTCCCTTTTGGAACAACAGAGAGGGCTCTGGGTCGTCCATGCGGTGGCGTGCCTCTTCGAAGGTGCGTGAGGGCACCCACCCATCCTCGATCATCGACTGAGCGAAGTGTTCCTGAACTTCACCTAGGGTGCCCTGACCGCGATAGAGCAAGATCTCGTAGCTAGCTCTGCCGTGGTCCTGACCAAAGGTGATCAACCGTTGGCTGCCGAAGGGGCGGGCGATGTCGTGGATGTCGTAGCCCTGGGCGTCCTGGTCCCCGTCGGGTCGCACGTTGCGGAAGTCGAAGTCGCCATCGGGCCATACATTGAAGTACTGCACATCTCCTTGCGAAGGGTCGGCGAAAGCTACGACCATCTTGGGGTCGCCCAGATCGGTGATCTTTCCGGTCTTCTTGAACGTTCGAAAGCGGTTGATGAGGTCTTTCTGGTAGTCGCCCTCTGCCTCGCGTCCCGTGACGATTGTAGAGAATCCGCCCCAGCTCTCACCCTCGAACCGGATGAAGCGCTTGTTCATGATGGCCTCGGTTCGAGCGAGTTTTTCTTTGGTCTCGGCACGCTGCGCAGGGTCCTTGATCTGGCCAAGTACGTGGGCCTTGGCCGCATCCGATGCCATGGGCCGCTTCTCGCCCTGGTAGAGCTCCTCGTAGTAGTCGAGCAGGGCGCCAATGTTCTTGTGGGTCCGATACAGCGTGTAATAGAGGGTGTTGCCGTTCAGGTAGACCTCCTGCACATCGCCTTCTTTCACCACGTTGGCCATGTACTCGGGAACACCAGGTCGGGAGAGCGCATCCCCTAGGTCCAACACGACTCGGGCGAAGGCATCGGGGCCTCGCGGTGTCATGAAGTGTCCGAATGCGAACACTGCAAACGAGAGTAGGACGATTGCGGCGGCGCGCAGTCCTCGTTTGGCAAATAGACGGAAGAAGATCATCGAGTCGTCCCCAGTCCCTCAGTTTCCGAGCGCATTCGTGCTCCAGTTGTACAGACCTTCCTTGATGTCCTTGATCATATTGTCCCCATCGATCTGCTTCTTGTGCCAGGCGCCACCAACCACCGCATGCTGGCTGCGTACGTGGGTGCCCCCCGGCAATGTGCTGTCGAGAATGCCTCCGGGGTTGTAGGTCGCCGACACCTCCCAGCCTTTGAAGTCCGCGTTGGTGCCGAACATGCCGCTCATTTCATTGGAGAGGTCGAAGCCGAACGCTGAGGGCCCCGAGGTGTTCAGTGAGGTGGCCGAGAATGTGGCCGTTTGATCCAACGGGACGAACTGGGGCTGATTCTCAGTCATCGGGTAGTAATGGGCGACCCGCTCCAAGATGACATCAGTGGACATGTCTGTTTCGGGTTGTTGCGCATGGGCCCAAGCCAGATATCGGGCGGCCATGTGGCATTGAATCTTGAGGTCGTAGGCCTTCCCGAACCACAGGATTCCGGAGATCATCATGAGCAGGACAAACACCCAGATCACGAACTCGCTCATGGCCTGGCCGGCCTGGTTCTGTCGTCTTGCAGAGTCTCTATGACTGGGAAGTGATCTCACGAGTGTCGTCCTAGTGGGCAATGATCTCATTGAGTGGAACGCCCGTGATCTCGGTGACCAAGCCGAACAGCCCTGAGCTGCTGGAGCCCAGCTCGGCAGGGGGACTCAGCAAGAAGGCGGAGACGTCTTCAATTGTGCTGTCGTCCACGTCGACAGGCGTGAGGTGGCTGCGCCAATGAGGGCTGAACAAGCCGCCCTCTTCATGGGGGTTGTATATCTGGGCTTGAGCAAAGGTCATCATCCCCAGCGTGTCACCAAAGGGATTCTGAAAGTGGTCGGGGATGAACTTGGCCTGAATGTCCTCTGGGTTCTTCCAGGCAAAACCCCAGTAGTTGGGGTCCCAGTCCTCGGTGAGTACATACGGCCGCACATTGGGATTGCTCGAGTCCAGGTTCCCGAACATGCTGCCCAGGTAGTAGTAAGGATTGGGGATCTCGATGTTGTTGTTGGGGCAGAAGAAGCACCACCACTCCGCCGGGATATCAAAGTTGACGCTCCCCGGACCGAGACCTTCGCCGCACAGCACGCCATATCGAGCCGTCACGGCCATGGTGAACATGACATTGGTGAAGTGGTACGGAGCGGTGTTGGCCCAGAATCGGTGGTACGGGATCTGGAGGTCACCCCAGAGCGGTCCGTCGCGGCCAATGTTTCCTGCAGCGATCCCTAGGGCTTCGTTGCGCATCTTGTCGTCATATTCGAAGCCAGAGATCGTCGCCAGAGCTCCCGCTAGGCCTGTTCCAGAGACACCCATGAAGTCTGGCGTTAGCGGGTATTCAGACTCTTTGTAGCCGCCTGCTGCTCCATCGGCTGTCGTCTCACACAGGTCTTCCAACTGTCCCTGCTCTTCTGGAATCGCCCGGGGATACATCATCCCAAAGTCGGCTCCATTGTCGGTGGCGAGTCGCCACGCCTCGAGGCTGGCCACTCCCACCATGGTTGTGTGGACTCCCTGTTCCACGTTGGACAGTGTCTGCATGACGTTGTCGATGAACTGCTCATGCTGCGTCGTCTCATGGACGAGGGGAAACAAGTCGAAGGTGTCGAAGGTGACCTCTACCCGGGGCGTGCAGTTTCCGGTCGTGAAGCAGACACCCAGCCAAAAGGCCTCAATCGCTGGCGCCATCATCATGGCCGTCACCGAGGTCCAGTAAGCCGCCTTCATCAGCACCTCTTCGGCCATCAGCATGGCCATGAAGATGTTCATCATGCTGTTGAGGTTCATGGCCCGCACCACCCATGTGGTCCCGGACATCACAGCCGCGTCGGCAGCGGACTGGGTCTGCATCTTGTCGTGAATGAGAGCCCCGCTGTTGATCACCATGAACGTGAACGACGCCAACAAGAAGATCATGATCACGAGGTACACAATGGATTGACCGCCATCGTCGCCATGCAGAGCTTGGCAGCGGGCGCGCATGAGTTCGAGTCGGGACCTGGTGGGTGTTGTCGCCATTGTTAGTTGTCCCAGAATCCTGTGATTGGCGGGTTGCCGGTCTTACCCTCGAGGGGGAGGACCGCCACCGACCGAATGAAGGTGTAGCGCCCCGGTAGATCCAGGCTGAAGAACGGCCCACCATCGACGATGGACCATGTGTCTCCAATGAAGCGATTCACGACCGGGATCGGTAGGTAGTAGCGGTGGCGTACCCGGACCGCTACATCGGCTGGGTCGTCGGGATAATTCCAGCTGGCCAGCCCCCCTGTGAGCTCTTCGAAGCCGCCCTGAGTCGCCTTGTACAGTCGGACTTCGGTCGCAAACGTCGAATACGCGTAGCGCTGGAGGGCGTTGTCTACGTACTCGCCCGGCAGACCAAACGAGTTGAAGAGTGAAGTGAACGAGGCGGCAGCTTCCGCGATGAGGTCGCCCACCAGCGGCAGGCCGTCCAACACGATCGAGGCCCTGGGGCTGATGGGGACGCATGCCATGGCAGCGGCCTGGTGGATCTTGTCGATCTTCTCACCGCCATCGATGTTGATCGTGTGAAGTCCCTCTGTCTCGGGCGAGTCGGCATCGAGCGGTGCTCGGCTGGGGATCCAGACGATGGCGGCGCGGGCTGCCGAGAATGCCGCGTAGCTGACCACGTTCTTGGCCTGATACATCAGGGCGAGTTGCATCAGGATCAAGGTGGTGATCAACAGGGTTGGGAATGACACAGCAACCTCGGTCATTGCCTGCCCGGCTTCACCGAGTCCGCCCGAACGCCGCCTGCGGACAAGCCCCACCAACCGTGCACAAGTCTTGGCTCCTAGCCAGGCGGCGCTGCCCACAGCCACCAGTGTGGCTGCTCCTAGAATGGAGTACAGCAGGACGTCGAAGCTGAAGAATGGCCCAGGCAGAGGCGCCATGGACTCGAGGGTTGCGAGCGCCCCGGCTCCCAGCTCGTTCACATTTACCTGGCCCCAAGTTGTCCGGCTGGCGTGACGAAGGAAGATGCCCGTCAGCACAACGAACGCCACCGTCGGCACCACCAGGGTACGCCTGGCCCTCGTCGTCGTGCTGCCCGTAGAGGCGGTCATAGCGTGTTCCTAGTCACGAGCTCTAGAAGAGCTGGGCTCCTGCGAAGTGCTCCGCGATGGCCCAGGCAAATCCTCCCGAGATAGCCACTCCGAGGGGAAAGGGGTCGCTGTCTCGTTCGTCGGGCATTTCCGTCTCTAAGAAAGGGATCAGCGCGGTGAAGAAGAATCTCCCCATGCGCCTCAGGCTGGCGAACAGCTTGCCCTTCCAGATCATGATTCCGAAGGCGATCAGTCCTCCGAGAAGACCCATGTAGAGCAGCCCCAGTCCCGTCACATCCAGACCGACCAGAGCCCCGAGGCAGCCGGCCAACTTCACGTCGCCGCCGCCGATCCCGCCGAACATGTAGGCAAGAAAGAGGATCCCAAAGCCCAGAAGCAGCCCAAGGAGGCTGTCTTTGAGGCCTTCCGTCCACGGTGCAACCGCCAGTATGTGCACTCCGATTCCGAACACCGTTGCTGGGTAGGTGAGCCAATTGGGGATGCGTCCGTGCCGAAGGTCGGAGACCGTGGCGGTCACCATGACGAACACCGTTGCCCCCAGTGCAACCCACTGCCAGGTACCAGCTTCGGGACCGATCATTGGGGGTGCTCTCCTGGGGGTGTCTCGGGGTCATCCTGGCGACCGGCAAGTCCTAGGCCTAGAGGTTGGAGTCGACGGTGTCGATCTCGGCGTCTGCCGTGTTGAACAGATCCTTGATCTTTCCACCGAACTGAACGGCAATGGCGATGCAGACCACGGCGATGGCGACCAGGATGATCACGTATTCGGTCATCCCCTGCCCTCGCTGGTCACCATGGAGGTTTGCCAGCGCGGTTCTGGTGCGGCTGGAAACGATTTCAAGATTGTTGTGCAGCATGGGGTTCCTTCAAACAGATTGTTGATGTTCCGTCGGGGTTTTTGGGTTCTTGAGTCACGGGATGGGCAGGCTGATCCAAGTGGCTACGAATCCGTAGTAGCGCTCGAAGGCTTGTTGGAGAGCCCCCATCACTGGGATCAGGCCAATGAACAGAGCCACAACCAAGATGATGTATTCGGAGATGGCCTGGCCCTGCTGCCATCGCTGCTGGCTGGATTTCTTAGGGAGCGATGAAATCAACGGGGTCGAGTCCTCATGGGAGCGAGTTTGTCACCGGGTCTAAGCCTGGCTTGAGATTGACGGTAGCCCGCAGAAACCCGGCGAGTCAATGAAATCATGCATATTTCTTTGCAAAAAATTGACACGCAGGCACAACTAAGTTGAAAAAACCAATCATTTCCAACACCTTGGTCGACATGGGTCGGAATGGCCACTGAATCTGGCCCATCTCCCAGCCGAAGATGTTCAACCGGGTCGGCTGGAGGGGTTCCCACCCGTAGACAGCCCGTGTTTTAGCAGCGCTATCCGGACGACTGGCGTAGGGTAAAGGCTCAATGTTCAGCAAGTATTTCATTCTTGGGGTTGTTGTCGGAACTCTGGTGGCCTGTGGGGACCTGAACCAGTCGTACTACGACGAACCCCTGCCTCCCACCGGGGGGGATGCCGGGGGCCCCGGAACGCAGGCATGGGGTGACAGTAATGTCACTTGCTCGAGCGGTGATGACTGTGCGGTGGGTGAGGCCTGCGTCGATGACATCTGTCAGATGGCTCGGTGTACCGATGGTCCCTATCTCTCGGCCCCACCTGTCAACGACGGATTCCGGTTCTTCTTAGATAACGAAATCGTCATTACCGATGCCATCGACTGGAACGGAACCTTCTGGGTCGATGGCTACCCGCCCACAGACGCTGGCATCGCACACGGCCGGTCCTGGGAGGGCTCGGAGCAGCCCATCTTGGATGTGGCCGGTGGGCGATTGCTGCACCAGGACGAAGAGTCGGTCGCTCTCGCCAGTGAGGGCAGCACCACCATTCAGATTGGCGACGGCGATGAGGTGGACTGTGGCTTCCAGCCCGTTGCCCTAGCGTCAGCCGACGCTGATGGCGATGGCATTGATGAGGTTCTGGCCCTCTCTTACGGGGCTCGCCTGGCCGTGTGCAGTGTTTCGACGCAGCTCTGTGGCTACCTCGATCTCGGGGCTGCTGATGGGGTGGACCTTGCCGCAGCCGATGTGGATGGCGATGGTGTTCGTGAGGCGATCGCACTGGTGCGAGTGGAGGGGGCCGTCGAGGTTGTGGTGGCCGAGTTGCAAGACGATCTGAGTGTGACACTCGGGGGCGAACCAACGCCGGTCCAAGAGGACATCTATCGCCTGGATGCGGGGGATCTGGATGGGGACGGCATTGACGAGGTCCTCGGGCTCGAGAATGCGACCGGTTGGCTGGACTGGGTCTTTGGGGAGGAGGCGGATCGCCTGTACGTCTACACCGTTGTGGGTGGGTCTGTGCAGCCGCTGGGAGGAGCCGACGTCCACCCCGCTGCCGTCGACATGGCGGCGGCCGATCTGGATGCTGACGAGGTGGATGAGATCGTGTTGCTTCGGGACGACAACTTGGTCGAGGTTCTTGATGGTGGATCGTTCCCGACAGGCGAGGTCGATCCCGACTACAGCCTTTTGCTGGAGGGGCCTGTTGACCTCACTGTGACCCCGGACCGTATCGCTACGTCAGACTTCGATGGGGACTCGCCCGCCGCCCGGCTCGTCTCGGGGCCCGAACTGGTACCAGGACGAGTCGCCCCCACCATGCTGATCTATTACCCCCCTTACGATGCACAGCACAGCGCGGGCCTCTCCAACATCTTTGCAGGTCAGACAGCCACCGAGTCGGAGACCTACTCGGACACTGTGTCGTTGAGCTTGGGCGTCGAGGTGGGAGTGCGGGCTAGCTTCATGGAGCTGTTCGGGGGCAAGCTTTCGGCCAACTTTCGCAAGGAAGTCAGCCGCACCCACGAGCTGTCGCAGACCCTTACGGTGGGGCACCGGTTCGCGAGCAGCCCCGACCCGAGTCTCTACGGTCACAACTACGGGGTGATGATTCTCGCGGTCGGATGTTTTCACGGTTACACCTACGAGTTTGATGACCCATCGGGTCTTGTAGGTGGTGACGGCGAAGACTTCATCTCGCTACTGCCCGTGGATGGCCAGACCACGGTTTGGTCGACGGTTCGCTACAACGCCATGGCCGAGGTTGTGGGTGGGCTTCCCATTGTGGAGGTGCCCATGACCCTGGGGGACCCGGCCTCGTACATGAGTGAGGCTGCGACTCCTGCGGGAGATCCGATTCCTCCCGTGGATCTGGTCTTTCCCAATCCGCCAGAGTTCCTCGTGAGCGATGTGGGTGAGCTGGGTTGGTGGTTGTCAGCGTCAGAGTCCGAGACCAACGGCATCGCTACCGAGAGTTCGCTGGAACTCCAGGGATCCGTTTCGGTAGGGGGTTTCAGCTTTGGTGCAGAGGTGGGGACCGGCTGGGGACAGGGATATTCGGTGACTGTGGGCACCGAGTTCTTGGCCGGCGGCAGCGTGCCGGCCATTCCCGATGACCCGGCGACGCCGGAGGATGAGTACTTGCAGTATCGGTTTGGCTTCATGCCATTGGTCTATCGGAGCCACTACACCGACGCCGAGGGCCGGGACTCATCCTTCTACGTGCTCGATTACGTCGTCGGCTTCTGACGAGTATTCTTTGCGTTCATGAGTCGCACCTGTTCGCCAAAGAGCGTGGCATGGTCTCTGCTGCTCGCCTGCGTCGCCCTACCTATGGTCGGCTGCATCGAGTACCTGGCCCCGGGCGAGTTCGGCGTATTTCGCTATTTTGGCGAAGTACGGGGAGAGTCTCCCCTGCCTCTGGTACCCCCCATCAGTGACCGGGATGGCAACGTCTACATCCTTGCGGGGTCCCCGGAGTTGCCGGAGGCAGAGGTCTTTGTGGGGCACCTGGAGGGCAGCTGGTCCGGCGGCTGCACCCTGCACAAGGGTGGCGACCGAGGGGCTCATGGGTGGGTCGGCTCGTCTCAGGACCGGGCCTGGTATTGGTCGGGCGACGCGCTGGTGGAGGTGTCTGGAGCGACTGGGAGTTGCTCGCAGATTCTCGATGTGGATCCCAGCTCGGGAGCCGACCTCTCTTTCCTCGGGGTGTTGCCGCATGTGGAGGAGAGCCCGTCGCGAACCACCCTCAGCGCTTTGATTCGCAGTCCGTCGGACCTGGCCCCGTTTCATGTAACCGTAGATCTCGATCTGGGTGTCTACACCGACGTGCGCAGTTCCGATGAACAGCAAGAAGGTCTGACTGGCCTGGCGGTGCTCGGCGTGGGCTGGGACACGGTGAGCCGCACCGGTGTCTATGTGGTTCGGTTCGAGGTGGACTCGGTGGTTCGAGTGGAGGCTTGGTTCTTGGACCAGGGAGGAGAGGTCTCTGCGACGGCCGCTATCGAAGGCGCCGATGATCTGAGCGAAGACTCAGTCCTAGGCTGGCTTCAGTTTGGCGTCGAGGGTCCCGTGGCGGGGTTGCTGGAAGATGGCCGAGTGCTGGTCTTCGGGCGAGACGGTGGAGGCATCGAGCAGTCCAGCCAGTTGACGGTCTATGGCGTACACCGATGGGAGGATCGCCTGTGGTTGGTGGGCACGGGGAACGACGAGCCGATGATCGCCGAGGTCACCTCGTCGGGCGAGTTCCTGGATGGTGTGCGTTGGAGTAGCGCCGAAGATGCTCAGGCGGTTCTCGCCTCTAGCGTGGATGTGCTGGATACCACGGTCGCTCCGAGCCGAACCCGAAAGTGGGACGACCCGCGGTCCGCTCCGGGAGAGTTTCCATTCCTCCATCCGCATCCTCCGCACGTGTACGCGCAAGGCACGACCCTCACCTTAATCGCCGGCCCTTCGTTCGAACTCCTGGACACTCAGCAGACCTCAGCAGCCTTTGCGCCGGTGGGGATTTCTTACCCGTGAGTGATTACCGTCTGCTTTGCTGGTTGTTGGCCGCGAGTGTGTGTCTGGCATCGTTGTCGGTCGTCGGTGTCGCTGCCGCCGAAGAGCCTTCCGATGACGATGATGCGGAAGAGGATGACCCGCCAGACCTGGACGGCGGAGAGTCCGAGTCTTCGTCTGGTTCCGAGGGGCACCTGCCCTCTTCAGGCGGCGTCGGGAGCCCCAGTCCAGAGCAACTCCAGCCCAACAGTCCTTCGCAGCCTACCCCGCCTCGTGGCTGGGCCAGGGTCTCTGGATATGTGCAGCCCCAGTTTGCGGTTCGCTATCGACCTGAGGCGCTGCCTCGTGACCGGGTCGAGATTGGAATGGCCGCTGCCCGAGCGGGGCTGATCTTCGATGGCTCGATCGCGAAGACGTGGCGCTTTCGGGTTCACTTCGTGCTGAGCGGCGAGTTTCTGGAGGCCCTGGTCGGAGTCGAGGTGGTGGACCGGGATGGCGATGGGTCGGTCGATGGGGTGGCGCAGACGACCGAGCTGCTCGCCGGCATGGCGCTCGAAGAGTTGTCAGTCAGCTGGTCTCCCCTTGCCATCCTGGAGCTCAAGCTAGGCCAGATGCGCATCCCGTTTACAGCGCAGCACCAGAGTCCCAATGCCGAGCTCATGTTTCCGGACCGCAGCGCACCCAACGCGGTGTTTCTGCGCGGCTCCGATCTAGGGGGGCTCGCTGATCTTCGGCTGGGCGGCGAGCGATTTCGTTTGGCCCTGGGCGTCTTCAACGGCTCTGGGCTCTCCTCTGGCCGCTCCAGCGAGCGAGGCCCCCTGTTCGCCGCGCGCATCGACGCCAATCCACTGGGAGCGTTCCCTTTTGGTGAGGGTGACCTCGAACGTGGCCCCTTTCGGCTGGGAGTTGGTGGGGGCTTGCTCTGGTTCCCATCCACCATCTACGACCGTGCTGGCTACGCAAGCGCCCAGGCTCGCGACCTTCGGGTGTCTGGGTCCTTGCGAATCGCCGTTCGTGGATTCTTTCTGCAGGCCGAGTTGTTGCGTTACCAGCGCACCGACAGCCTCTCGAGCCGACCGGAGCTCGCCACTGGCGCGTACGGCCAGATGTCGTTTCTCGTGGCGGTGCCAGGTCGCTTTGGCGTGGCGCCCATTGCCCGAGTGGGTTGGACGGCAGAAGACCAAGGTTTCGATCCCCGGCAGACGGTGTTCGTCGAGGGAGGCGTTGCTCTGTACTTGGGCAAGGACATTCCAGCCGCGCCGCGGTTAGTGGTCGAGTACGTGGGGGAGAACCGCCTCACGGAGCAGGAGCAGGCCCACGGTGGGGCCATCCAGCTGACACTTCAGTTTTGATGAGATGGCCCGGGAACTCTCGGGCTCGACGAGAAGCGCAATCAGTCGACAGAGAGTTGGAGCACCAAGTCGTTGAAGTCCGCGCCAAACAGGTCGAACTGTTGGTCGTCGTGATTGATTGTCCACTCGCCCGTGCCGGTTGCCGCAATCTGGAAGGCATTTCCG
>PBPL01000197.1 GCA_002724675.1 Deltaproteobacteria bacterium
GACGAGCCGCCATTCACAAGGAGGACCATGTCCTAGTCGTCGAGGGTTACTTCGACGTGCTTGCCCTTGCACGGGTTGGAATCGGATGCGCGGTAGCCCCCTGTGGTACTGCGCTGACCGACCGCCAGCTCACCGCGATTCGAAGGCACACTCGCAACATCATCTTGCTGTTCGACGCTGACACCGCCGGCAAGCGCGCTGCCATGCGCTCACTGGGGCTCTGCCTCGACCAATCGCTGTGGCCCTCGTACCTCTCGGTGCCCGACGGCAAGGATCCCGACGACTTCATCCGAGAGCACGGTGGCGAGGCCATGCGCGCACTGCTCGACGCACAGCGCCCCTTGATGGATTTCTTCGTGGAGACCGTCCTCGAGAGGGCCGGGACATCAGACTTCGCAACCAACGAGAGCCTGGAGCAGATCGCACCGATGTTGGCTCGTATGGACCCCATTCAGCGCAGCAACTACGGGCGACGGATTGCCGGGACCCTGGATGTGGACCCTCGCGTGGTCAAGGAGCGAGTGCGACAAGCCAGGCCGCGCAAGAGCAGGGACAACCCACCGCCGAGTCACAGCCAAGCTCCAAGATCACCCCGCTCCCCACGCCCTCCTCAACATGCTGACCTCCCACCCCACCTAGACGGTGGGGCGCCCCACCCAGCCGACTCTGTCCATGGCGCAGATGAGCGCGGCGCTCCTGGCCCACCCCAGGCCCCCTATGACCAGGGGGCAATCCAACAACCGGGGAGGCCCCCCACCAACAACGAGCAGCAACTGCTACGCCTCATGGTCCAGGACCTACCGAGCGTCGCTCAAGCCGTGGAGCAGTACAAGATCCTGTCCTGGCTCGATCATCCAGAGGTCGAGCTGGCAGTGACTCGGCTCCTTCGGGCCAGCAAGGAAGACCGGGTTCCCACAGCCATGGAGCTCCTCTCTGGTCTGGGAGACGCCTCGGTCCGCAGCGTGCTGGAAGAAGTCCTATCCACGGACGAGATCCCCTACTCCGATGAGGACTTGTTGCGCGCGGAGCGGGAGTGCTTCATCCGCCTTCGCTACGACTGGACCGAAGGACTGCGCAAGCAAGCTGCCCGAGAGTTGGGCGTGCAGGAAAGAAACGGCTCTGATTCCAAAGTTCTTCTGCCGTTGCTTCAACGCTGCCAATCGCTCGACCTGGAGCTTCAGAGCCTCCAGGATCAGCTCATGAAATTGCTTCATCCGACAACAGATTGAGAGACTCTGGAAAAAGCCAGGTACCATGTGGGAGATCCGGAACTAGCGATCGGCTGGTTCTAGACGGTGTTATTTGCCCAGGACGGACATGGTCAAGAGACGCGATTCAGGGCCAGCTGAAGAATTGAGCGGCTTCCAGAAGCGGCGGGGATACCTGTCTCTGGAAGACAACGGGCGCGCGGAGCCCACGCCCCAGAACAAGTCGAACGTCAGCAGCGGCGAAGCTGCCCGGCTGCTCTCTGTCTCAGGAGTCAACGCCAACGACTCCGAGGCCGCAGTCCGCCAGGCTCAACGAAAGGCGTTGGCTTCCAAGACCGACTCGATCTTCGATCGCCGCGAACGCCGCGAAGATGACCGCACGCGCAGCCAAGACCCGGTCCGGGCCTATCTTCGCAAGATGGGCCGAGTAGCCCTCCTCTCGCGGGATGGCGAGATTCAGATCGCACGGAGAGTGGAGCTCGGTGAGATCCGCACCCGACGAGCGATTCTAGCCACCAAGGTGGGGTGCCGAACCTTGCTGGACATCTTGGGCAAACCTCCCCGGCCACCGCGACGGACTCCAGCCGCGCACGAAGAAGAAGAGCCGTCCGAGACTCGCGAGGTACGGACCGAGCCACTCCCCGATGACCATCCAAAGCTCGTTCGAGCTCGTGAGGTCACTGAAGAACTCGCGGTCCTTGAGAAAAAGAGCCGGAAGCTCGATGCCAAGGGCAAGAAGATCAAGCCGGAAGACAAGGGGTTCGAGCCGTTCTTGCAGGAACTAGACAGCCTGCACGAAGAGACCTTCTACGTGCTCTTGAGGCTTGAGATCGATCGCAAGGTGCATCTGGAGATCGCCGAATACTTCAAAGAGTCGGCGCTCAAGCTTCTGCAAGCCGAGCGAAATCTAGCCGGCATCGCCCGGCAACATCGCCAGCCTCTCGCGGACCTCAAGAAGAGCATCAAGGAAGCCAAGGCCAACAAGGGCAAGTCTGCCGCAATCCAAGCAGCGCGGGAGGACGCCCTGGCCATCGACCGTCAGATCAAGGCCGCAGAGAAACAAGCGCGGGAGGCGGCCAAGGCGGCCGGTTGTACTGCCGCCGAGCTCAAGCTGACCTACAACCGAGTCCGCGAGGGCGAGGTCGCGACCGACAACGCGAAGCGCGAGTTGATCGAGGCCAACCTGCGTCTCGTCGTCTCCATCGCCAAGCGCTACAACAATCGGGGTCTGCACTTCCTCGACCTGATCCAAGAAGGCAACATTGGGCTCATGCGGGCGGTCGACAAGTTCGAGTACCGCCGCGGCTACAAGTTCTCGACGTACGCCACCTGGTGGATCCGCCAGGCCATCACGCGAGCCATTGCCGATCAGAGCCGAACGATCCGCATCCCAGTGCACATGATCGAGACCATCAACAAGCTCTCGAGGACCTCCAGAGAGTTGTTACAAGAGCTGGGCCGCGAGGGCACTCCCGACGAAATCGCTGACCGCCTGGACATGCCCGTGAGCAAGGTCCGCGAAATCCAGAAGCTCTCCAAGGACCCCATCTCACTTGAGACGCCCGTAGGCGAAGAGGAAGACTCTCATCTGGGAGAGTTCATCGAGGACCAGACAGCAGTCTCTCCCATTGAAGAAGCGATCTCACGGGATCTGGAGTTCCAGCTTGAGAAACTCCTCGCGACGCTCACCCCACGTGAGGAGCAGGTTCTCCGCATGCGCTTTGGGCTCGGGAAAGCTACCGACCACACCCTGGAAGAGGTGGGTCGAGACTTCTCCGTGACCCGAGAACGCATCCGTCAGATCGAAGCACAGGCTCTGCGGAAGCTGCGTCGACCCAGTCGCTCAAAGCGGCTTCGGGCCTTCGTAGATGGGCTCTAGAGCGGCGCCGGAAGTCACAGCCATCTCTGTGTTGTCCCGTCGGTATAAACGTCACCGATGAGTTGAAGCCAGAGACTCAGGTGGGCGGGTTGGAGTGTTCGTGGCCAACCGTCGCGGACTCCCCAGACACGGTTATCTCCACCAAGACCAACAGCCGGCGACATCCGTCACAGGTCTGAGCGGAACGAAAGTTGCGAGCCTCCTGCACCCACGCCGGGGGAACCCGCGCGTGACAGGTCGAACAAATGAACCGAGCATCCACCTGCGTGATCCCCGACGGCCGAGAGGCCCCTATCATTCCTCGACCAAGGGCGGCCTCGTAGAGACGGAGCACATCGCTGCGCACACCGGACGCTAGCTCGGTGCGCGTTGCATCGAGAGCCTCTACCCGAGACTCCAGCTCTGAAGATCGACCGGCCCACTCGGCCTGCCGACCCTCCTGGGCGCCTTGGCCCGCCTCCAGCTGAGTCGACAGAAGCGCCTTGCGATCACTGTGGGACTCGAGGGCCTCCATGGCCTCCAACACCTCAGTCTCGGCATCAGAGCACTGAGCCTCTAGAGATCCAATCTCGCGGTCGGTCGCCTCGATTTGCTCGACGCTGACGAGACTCGCGACGCGACTCCGCGCGCGGTCGAGCCTCTTCTCCAGACCTGCCAGGGTGGACTGGGCATCCGAGAGCCTTCCCTGCGATGCCGCCAGCAAGCTCTCGGCCTCCGCAAGTTGCTCGCCCAGAAGCTCCAAGGCGCCGGCCTCGGCTTCGAGCTGCAAAGGGGTCGCCCGCAATTCCTCGCGACAACACTGCAGGTCTCGGTCCACTTCGTCGAGACGCGGTAAGAGTTGAACTGAATGGGCGAGCTCAGCGGTCACCGCCGCATGCTACCAGGATGCAGCCAGGTCTCCAGAGTCCTGGTGCGACCAACAGGAGACAGCATCCGACGACTGTGGCAGGCTCGCTCCGCGCGTGTGCGGTCGTTGCCTCCAACAACGTCCTTGCTCGTTCAAGACGAGGGCCCATAGCTCAGTTGGTTAGAGCAGCCGGCTCATAACCGGACGGTCGCAGGTTCAAGTCCTGCTGGGCCCACCAACAAACCCTCGATGGTCGACAGGCGAGAGTCCCAAGCGACCGGACCTCTGCGAACGCACAGACAAACTCCGCACGGGAAGCGTAGCCTGACGTCTTCGGAATCCAGCGGGGCTAGCAAGCCCACATGCTAGAGTTTTGCAGGGCTTCGTCGGCAAGAGGCCTCCTGGGGGACTCGCCACCATCCGCTTCTCATTCCCCCTGCTGACCATCGCAACGACAGCGGTGACGATGGGCTTTCTTGGCGGCTGTGGAACCAAGGCAAGCGAGTCGGAGTGCAAGGATGCTCCAGTCAATGACCACTTTCGATTCGATCCGTACAGCAGCGACCTAGAAGCCCCTCCCCATGGGATTCGGACGCCCGGCACATTCTCCAACTGGGGCCCCGGGGAGGTTGTCTTTGAGCGGAAAGGAGGGGCGCCCTATGGCTTCTTTCTGGTGCTTGAGGGGGAAGCGGCCATCCCCGACCTGCTCAACACACCGCTACCCACCCATCCAGCTGTGACGGCCTTTGGTTTTGCTCCTCCCGTCGCGTCACCCACCGAACCCCTGTTGCGATTCGGGGGAAGCTCCGGCGAGTTGCGCCTCTTGGCTGGCAATGCGGAGCTCGAAGAGGCGATCGACGGCTGGACCGTGCGCTCACCGCGCGACGAGAGCACCTGCGAAGCCTTCCAAGCCGACAGCGGCTGGGTCCGGGCCAAGCCTGTCTATGTGGAGCGAGATGGCGAGCAAGTGCAGCTACTTCCAGGAGAGACGGCGGTCCTCGGAGAGTTTGAGGTGTCCATCGTGAGCGCCCAGAGCAACAACCGGAATCATCCATGGGCCCCATGTTCAGATTGGGACTGCCCCTGGGAGAAGCTGGCCTGGTGGATCGCGCCGCTGGACGCGGACCTGATCACAGCGACGAACGAGGTGGACCCGGCGGAATCGTGGTGAGGGCAGCCCCGAAGCTGTAGAGCGACCGAAGCTACGAGCCTAACCGCGCCCCGTACCGTGCAACCAGAGGACCGTCATGCTGACCTCCTCCTCGGCGATGAGGCTCACCCCGCAAGCATCCTCCACCACAGCAACGAAGCGAAGCCTTGACTCTTCGACCGCACGCGCCGCATCGATGATGTCCTGATCGATGGAGGCATGGTCCACCCCGAGGTAGGTGTAGCTGGAGTAGTCCTGCTCGAGCACCGCGGTGATCCCCACCGCCTCCCCATCCTCGATATGGAAGGGCACTCCCCCCTCGCTCTCCATTCCGTACGAAGCGACCAAGACATCATCGCGCCAGAGGGCAACGGTGAGCCTCGGGGCATCCTCAGGGATGGCTTCCACACACTCTTGTTCCCCCTGGCAGTCCTTGCCCACGGACCCGAGGCCGCCGCTGTAGATGCCCCCCACTCTCAGGCTTGCCCACACGTGGTCTCCCCCTTCATCGCTCCAGGACTGACGCACCTCGTCCCCTGGCGCCAAGGGTACGAACTCGTTGGCACCGGTCCCGATTTCGAGATAGTGCTGATCTGCGAGCTCAGCACAGGCCTCGCCACTGGGGGGTGCGAACGAGCCACCACAGGCCACTAGATTGAGCGCTACGGCCAGAATGATCAGGGGTGCGGGTCGAGACAACATGGGCTCCTCCGGTACGGGACGGAGCCGGACTTGTGCGAGGAACATGCCAGTTCGACGTGCAATGTCCTGAACGAATCCTAGGACTCGAGCGGGGTGTGGTCTGGCCCTCCTCTCGCCTCGGAGACGCGCTGCGATCGCCACACATGCGCCAGCCAAGGGAAACCGTTGCGACTCATCCCCAAAGGAGCGACTTGACCGTCGCCCAGGGGCCCAGGCGAGAGCCAGCGGATCCCGACTTGCTCAGAGAGTGTCCATGGCACGAGTCAATTGGCCACGAACCTGCTCGGCGAACTCTCTGAGATCGTCCCTCCGGAGCGGCTCAAACAGCGCCACAGGATCCACGATGGAGACCACGATGCCCTCGGGCTCTTCCGCGACGACGACATTGCAGGGCATTAACAGACCAATTCCAGGCTCGGCAGAGAGCGCTTGGTGAGCAAGAGCCGGACTACAGGCGCCCAGGATCCGGTACCCGCCAATGGAGACATCGATCTTTTGCTTGAGTGTCGACTGAACATCGATCTCACTAAGAATCCCAAAGCCTTCAGCAGCAAGGGCCTGGGTCACAGCGGCCACGGCCTGATCCATGGACACACCATCCAGAGTCTTTGTGATGCCATATCTCGGTTGGCCATAAGCGCCTAGAGTCATCGTCTCTACCTCCTACGGTGAAGCATGAAGAATGCCGACTGGGTGACTCCACTTCAATCTGGCAGGACTCGTATCGACCTCTCGGCCAACAGGCGATGGCCGAACACGAGGAGACCAACACTCCTAGTAGAGCATCCAGTAGATCACCACACCCGTCACCGACACATAGAGCCACAGCGGCAGCGTGATGCGCGCGATCTTTCGGTGCTTGGGGCGCTGATCGGTCCAGCCCCGATACAGGGTCACCAGGGCCATGGGCACGATCACCGCCGCGAGGACGATGTGGGTCAGCAGAATGAAGAGATAGAACGTACGAAAGTCGCCCTCGTACAGCTTCGGGCCCGCCTTGAACCAATGGTAGATGACGTAGGTGACCAGAAATGCCGTCGACGTCCCAAAGCTAGCCAGCATCACATTCTTGTGGGCATCGAAGCGACGCTGCTTGACCAACACCAAGCCGGTGATCAGCAACAGGGTCGTCACACTATTCAGGCTCGCGTTGACCGCCGGTAGCCCAGACACATCCACTGCGCCGGCCATTCCCTCGGGCCGAGGGCCGAGGATCAAGAAGGCAACAGCAGCACAGATGACCACACCAACGATGATGCAGATGCGGATCCAGAAAGCGTCACGAGGACTATTGGTGTCGATGACAGCGCCTCCCTAGGGACTCAGGGTGAAGAGTGGGTGAGTTATCACAAGGGCTACAGCCAACGCAAAGGACCGCGCAGGAGGTCGCTTGGTTCGTTCGCGCGAATCACGCGATGAAGAGCCTTCTCGTTGAGCACCCCGGCAAGAAGCGGAACAAGGCCAGGCCAATGGGTGGCAGAATCCAGTGGCATGGCTCCCAATACCCAGACAACGCAGCGGCTCAAGCAGGTGGCTGCAGTCCTCTATGGGCTCCCTTTTGTGGTGATTGGGATTCAGCACTTCCTGGATCCCAGCTGGTTCGAGCCCATCGTCCCCGAAGTCCTAGGCTCGCCACGCTTCTGGGTCCTCGTCAGCGGCGTCCCCGAGGTGGGCCTCGGCCTGGCCATCATGTTTCCGCGCAGCCGCAAGCTGGCCGCCATGGGAATCGTCGCAATGCTGGTCGTGCTCTACTGGGCCAACCTAAACATGTGGATCCATGACATCGAGATCGGAGGGGTCCGCTTGTCCAACACGGGCCACATCATTCGAGGTCTGGTCCAGGCTCTGCTCATCGCAGTCGCCCTGTGGCTGGGCGCCATCGGACCCTTCCGGTCCCAACCCGACAGAGGGATCGAGGATCAATGATTCTGTAGGGAACTCTCCACAACCAAGGCTAGTCTGGATGGCTGGGACCCTGGGAGGAACTCATGGGAAGACCAACGCTGCTCGTCGTCGCTGCAGTCTTGGCATTGACGTCCATAGCGTCGGCTGCACCAACACGCATCGCGCAGCAGGGTCGGCTGCTAGATAGCAGTGGCCAGCCACTGACCGGTACACACGCCCTGTTCTTCGCTCTGTACGACACAGACACAGGAGGGGCGGCGCAGTGGTCCGAGTACCACAGCGTCCCCGTCGACAACGGCTACTACACAGTCACCCTGGGCACACTGGCGACCCTCGACGACGATCTGTTCGATGGAACGACTCTCTGGTTAGAGCTGGCGATCGACGGCATCAGCCTGACACCACGCCAGGAAATCCATGCGGTCCCTTATGCAGGCCGAGCAACGACTGCCCAAAACGTGGATGGCGGAACCGTCGATGCACTGCAGCTGCTAGTCGGCGGCACGGTAGTGGTCGACGCCTCTGGCAACTGGGTCGGTCCCACACCCCAAGTGAACTGGGACCAACTGGGCAGCCTGCCCGCAGACCTTCAGGACGGCGACCAGGACACTCTGCTCGACTTGAATTGTCTCACCGAAGACATCGCCCGTTGGGATGGCTTCACTTGGATCTGCGACGTGGATGCCGACACCCAGTTGACCGAAGCCGAGGTGGACGCTTTCGTCGCGAACAATGGCTACTCCACGGGGGCACACACCGTCGACACCAACACCCAGCTCTCTGAAGCCGAGGTCGACGCATTCGTCGCCA
>PBPL01000198.1 GCA_002724675.1 Deltaproteobacteria bacterium
CCGCCAAGAAGGCTCCCGCCAAGAAGGCTCCCGCCAAGAAGGCTCCCGCCAAGAAGGCTCCCGCCAAGAAGGCTCCTGCCAAGAAGGCACCGGCCAAGAAGGCTCCTGCCAAGAAGGCTCCCGCCAAGAAGGCACCGGCCAAGAAGGCGCCAACCAAGGAGGCCCAGCAAGAGCCGTCGACAACGCCAACTCTCGCCAAGGGCGTTCCCCAGCGCGCTGCCCGTCCCGGGCCCGAGGGCGGCGAGTGTCCATCACTGGGCCTCTGCATCCCCCTCTACAACGAAGAAGGCAACGTCGAGGCCGTGGCTAGAGACCTCCTGGGGGCCTTCCGGCAAGCCTCCGTCCCTCTGCAGTTGGTCCTCGTGGACAACGGCAGCACCGACGACACAAGGAAGCTCATCGGCACCTTGGCCGCCTCCGAGCCAGAGATCTCTGGCGTATTTCTCGAACGCAATCGAGGCTATGGGGGAGGAATCTTAGCGGGCATGGCTCGGCTGGGAGGCGACCGCGAGGTCGTCGGTTACATGTGGGGCGACGGTCAGATCGGCGGCTCCGACGTCATCCGCGTCTATCGTCGGCTCGTCGCCGAGAAAGCTGACTTGGCCAAAGCTAGGCGAGTCGAGCGAGTCGATGGATGGCGCCGCGCAGCGGTAAGCCGGGTGTACAACGCCATGACCCTGTGGCTGTTCCATGTGACCAGCCCAGACACCAACGGCTGTCCAAAGCTGTTCTCTCGAACGACCTGGAAGCAGCTGGCGCCGCACAGTGAAGACTGGTTTCTAGACCCGGAGATCATGATTGCGGTCGCCTCACGAGGGCTCAAACTAGCCGAAGTGGATGTGGTGGCGCGGCCACGGACTGCCGGAGTCAGCAAGGTGGGCACAGGCACCGTCTTGGAGTTCTGCAAGAACATCGTCAAGGTTCGGGTCAAGGGCTGAGACGGCCCCTGGTCCTGGGCGAAGCGGATCCGCTGCTCTATCCCACGATCCCGGGAACGGGTCACCGATAGGAACGGATCAGCCGCACGACTCGCCCTTGAACGACAACACCTTCGGGACATCGCCGAGCTCGCCTTCGGTCGACCCGGGGGCCTACAGGCAGCATGGCCAAGCTGCCATCCCGCAAGGTCAGGAGTCGCTTGACATCGGCTGTCCCATCCAGGAACAGAAGAACCGCTGGCTGGTCACCGAGCGTTCCGGGGCGAACGAGGAGCATGTCGCCGTCGAAGATGCCCTCAGCCTCAAGCCGCCCGCCTTCTACCCGAAGAACATAGTCCTCCGGTCGCACCTCCCCACCCACAGCGATCCGCTTGTATGGAGGTCTGCTACGGCGCAACGCCCGGCCCGGCTGAATGCTTCCCTTGACCGGCAAGAGCACCGCAGCCCCGGCCTGGTCGAGACCTAGGCTCTGGTCATCCACCAGAAGCTTCAAGCCATGGGCGTGGCCCCGTCGTTCCAGGTAGCCCCGTCGCTCCAGCGCCGCTAGATGCTGATGAATCGTCGAAGGAGAGCGCTCGAGGATGTCGCCCAGTTCTCGCACGCTCGGCATCCGATCGAACTCCAGCGCCCATCGCCGAATCACCCGCAGCAACTCCAGCTGTCGGGCCGTCACTCGCAGCGTATCGGGAGTCTTGGAATTTGCCTGTCGAGCCACCACAGACCGATGCCCTAGATTGTGTTGTTGAGCGCGCAACCGAGACTAGCCTCTGCCCACGAGAACCGAAGCGACGAGTCTAGCTGGTAGCATTCGATCATGGCTGACCCTCTCCCCGCCTGGCCCCGTCTCTGCACCCTCGCCTTAGCACTCCTGGCTTGCGCAGCGCTCCCAGTCGCCTGGTCGGGATGCGCGCCTGAGGAGAGTTATGAGGACCCTGCAGGAGACGACGACAGCGCCGCAGTCGATGATGAAGACCCCGACGAAGACGACCAACCGGATCCCTTAGCGTGTGCCGGAGGCACTCTTCCCGCTACGTTCACGTTCTCTGGAGACTTCGAAGGAGACTTCGCAGGCGAGCACGCCTTCGATTCCTTCGAGTGCACCGACCAGAACGGAGACAGTTGGCTGCTGCGCTATACCAACGCCGATGGTTGGCAGTTTCGAATTTCAGCCGGCCCCTTGGTGGCCGGAGAGACTCTGACCTCCGGCATCGATATCACGCTGCAGAACAATGGTCTTGGGGCCTCAGCATCATTCTCTGGTCGCACCTCACTGGGCCACTCGGCGTCACTCGAAGTGGAGCAGTACGTGTCCGATGCCTGCATTCCCTGCACCATCGACGAACACTGCGGCGAAGGGGGCCAGTGCGGCGAAGACAACTGCTGCATCGGCAAGGACCCGGTAGCCCCCTGTGTCTTGCTGACGACGGATCCGCTGTCGGCAACGGCTGCTGGCGGAGGGACCCTGAGCATTAGCCCACAGCCGATCCCCATCGACTGTCGCTGAGCCCTCCTTCGGACTTCAATCGACGCTCTCGCCCAGACCCGCCGCAGCCCGTGCGGCCTCCTGGACTCCGCGGGCAAGGACCGACCGCAACCGTCCGTCCTCCAGAGACAGCAATGCCGAGATCGTGCAGCCAGCCGGTGTGGTGACATCATCCTTCAACGCAGCGGGGTGGCGTCCCGTCTCAAGGACCATCGACGCCGCGCCACGAACTGTCTGAGCTGCCATCTCGGTAGCGACATCCCGAGGCAACCCCGTCATGACGCCCCCTTCCGAGAGCGCCTCGATGATGACGTAGAGGAACGCCGGCCCAGAGCCGGAGAGGCCTGTGACAGCGTCCATGTGTTCCTCATCGAGTCGACGCACACGTCCCAGCGGCCGAAAGAGAGACTCGGCAGTGCTCAAGTCATCGACGCTGCTCCTGCTCCCACCGCAGACGACGGTCATGCCTTCCTGCACGAGACACGGGGTGTTCGGCATGGCCCGAACGACTCGCAGCGCTTCTCCCCCAGCCTCCTCCAGATCTGCCGTCGACACACCGGCCGCAATGGACACCAGCAGCGGGCCGTGCGAGAGGCTACCGGCCTCCGCCAATGACCGCACCAGGGGGAGAGCGGCGCGGGGCTTGGTGCACAGCAATATCACGCCGGCACCTCGGACAGCCTCGTCATTGTCCGTCGTTACGGAAAAACCAGCTGAGTCGGCGGCTGGAGCCACTTCGTGCTCGTGCTTGACCGTCCCCACCAGGTGGGAAGCATCGACGACACCGGAGTTCAGGAGCCCCTTCCCCAGGGCTCTGCCCATCGTTCCCGTACCCAGGATTGCTACCTTCGACATGCTGCTCATCGGCTGCTCCACGAATCGAGTTCGCCCCAGCCTACTCGGTCGGAGCGCTGGGCGGCAGGCCTCGGTCCACCAGAGCGTTGACCGAGGCCCCCAGCATGAGACTCAGGCAGCCTAAATACATCCAAGCCATGACGACCGCTACGGTCCCCAAGGAGCCGTAGGTCACATTGAACGCAATGAACTTCGTAGCAAACTGGGTGAAGAGCCAGGTCTCCACCACCCAGCTGACCACCGCAAACAACGAGCCAACCGAGATCACTCTCCACCGGGGACGTTGGTCAGGAAGCACATAGTAGAGCTGCTGCACTAAGAAGCTGGAGACCATCAACAGGAGCGGCCAGCGCACGGTAAGCACAAGGACCTTCGAGCGCACCGGGAGCCAGCCGTAATAGACGATGAGGTCGACAATCCAGTCCCCCAGCGACAGCGCGAGGACGGCCAGGATGACGCCCAAGAGAGCAGCCAGGGTCAGAGCCATCGACCGCATGCGCCGCAGCAACTCCGATCGAATCCGGTCGACTCGATAGGCGCGATTCAGCGCTCGGGACAAGCTGACCATGGCACGACTGGCCGACCACAGAGCCACGAGCGCTGACGCTGTCAACAGGCCGGTTCGCGGCTGACTCACGAGCCCCTCGATGTGGCCAGTCAGCAGGTCATACACTTCCGACGGCAAGAGAGGGCGGCTGACCTCAAACAGTCTCTCGACCGGTGCCTCAAGCGGCAGATGTGGCAGCAAGGTGACCAGGCACAAGAGCAATGGGAAGAGGCCGAAGAGTAGGTAGAAGGCCATGCCCGCGGCCATCTCGGTCAGGGCATCCTCTCGCATGGTCCGCGGCAGATCTCGGAATGCCAGGTACCAGACCCGGGCTCGCTCCCTCCAGTTGCTGGGCAGTGCGCCCAGCGGACGCGCGATCCAGGGCAGCTCACGTTCCCACCTCATCAGTGCGCATCCCCCTGAGTGGATCCGGTCTCCGACCCCGCCCCTCCCCCGAGCACCGCGCTGGTGCGAGCAGTGACCAACAACTCGGAGAGCTGCAGGCGGTAGCGGTGGGTTCGCACCTGCTCTTGCTGCGGAACCGGTTGGCCCAAGGCAGCCTCCACAACAACCACAGCCTCCGCCGCTAGATCCGCCACAAGAAGAGCCCGCGCCAATCGGAGAGAGGCACGGAGCCGGTTGTCTCCATAGGAATACTTCAAAGCAAGGCGGGCGGGAGGCACAGCGTCCTCGCCATCCCGCTGGTCGAGTCGAAAGCCAGCACGACGAAAGTGCCAACTGAAGCTGGTGGGGAACAACTCCACCATGGTGTCGCCAATGGGCTCGGCTACCTCCGGCAGATCGGCCTTGGCCAACACCGTCAGGAGATCGTGCACCGTTCCTTCGGCGTCATGCAGGCGGGAACGGAGGTCTGGCTGGAGTAGATCCTCCGGCAGCGATAGAACTCGATTGGCCGCCGAGAGTCCCTCTCCACGCGGCACCGACCGCACCGAGAACAACGAAGCTGCCAAACGTAGCGCAGCCTCGCCGAGCAATGCCTTGCGCTGGTCCCCCCCACTCCATTGAGCCAGGTACCAGGCCGCCTGAGCATAGTCCGTCTGAACTTCTTGGGGGTGCAAGAGCACTTCACCCACTAGAGAGCCACGATCCGGCGCGACTGTCACATCCAAGGGGCTCCGGGCTCCTACAGCAGCCTGAATACGTTGTCCGTACTCGGCCCTCAAGCTCGTCGCCTCATCGACGCGGCCCAGTTCCTCCAGCAGCTGCACGGCCACATCCGCATGGCCCGCTGCCAGCCCTGGACGAGGAGCGGTCTCTGCAGCAGCCCGTGCCAGGAGAATCGACAGACCCCGTGTGCGCTGCCTGGACAGGTCCACGCCCAGGGCCAGCAGTTCATAGTCGGCCTTTGCCAACTCGGACACAGCCACTTGGTCGACTGACGCGCCTGGAACCAGGTCCAAGGCCACCTGCACCTGGTGCCAAGCCCCTTCCCCATCGCCTGAGGCCGCAAGACGACGGGCGATCCTCAACGGGTCACCAGCCTCATCGCTACGCGCAGCAACCAAGACTCGGCGCAGTCGCGCCGCCGTACGACTGGCCCCATCAAACCCCACCATGCGATCCAGGACCTGCCCTTCCTGGCTCAACACCAGCAGCGTGGGATAGCCGCCCACTCGATACCTGTCCTTGGCCTGGAAGCTGCTGGGGTCATCCGCATCGAGGACTACGAGCTCGAACGAGTCCAGCAGATCAGCCCAGCGAGGAGACTGCAGAAATTCGTCTCGCAATCGATCACACGGCGGACACCAAATGGCCGAGAAGTCGACCAGGACGAGCTTGTGCTTCCCCAACGCCTCCTCAACCGGGTCTCGCTCCAGGCCCACGGTCGGTTGCTGGTCTTCGATCAGCAGTGAACCGAACGCAACTCCACCCGCAATAGGACCGGCAGCGACAAACGGTGCACAGATGCTTTCGTCGTCGTTGCAGACCGCCCCACGCACTTCGAGCGTCCAGACCGACTGATGCGACCGCGGCGGAAGCGGAAGCTTCACCTGCGTTCGACTTCGACCGGCAGCGCTGGACGCACTCCACCGCACGACATGCCCGCCTTGATCATCCAAGAGGCAGCGCACGGGTACCTGAGGAGCCAGATGCGTGTTCGCTCCCGGCCGCACTGAGACCTGGAGGACACCGACTCCACGGCGCCACTCAATGCTCGGTGGAGCCACCGAGAGCTGCGAAGCGAGAGCCCACGAAGGGGAGAGCAGGAGGCCTGCGGTGATGATCAACGCACGGAAGGAAGCCACGCAGGGAGTATCGTATCCACGATGCATCTAGCCAACCTCCCACCGATTGCTGCTCTTGTCCTCCTAGTCACTTCACTCGGCTGCATGAGCGCCGACGAGAGCCTGGCGGAGAGCAAATCACATCGCCAAGCCGGGGATCGGGCCGCGGAGGAAGAGGCCCTACGAGATGGTCTCGAGAGGCACCCCGATGATGTAGACCTGCTCATGGCCACAGCGGAGCTCTATCTGCGACCCAAGCCAGAGGAGCAGTACAAGCCACGCCTGGCCCTTCATTACGCCATGCGTGCGGACCGTGCGGCGCGAAGGACTAGTCCCGAGGCCGCAGCCCTCCTGCACAGAGCCTATCGAGCTGCGGGTGGGTTCGAAGAGGCCGAGGTTCTCCTTGGCAAGGCGCTCGAGACCATTGGACATCCTGACGCTGGAAACCCCAGCCATCCCGAACCCGTCGACCCAGACCTTCTTGAACCAACACTCGCCAACCTCCTCGAACAAAACCGACGGAGTCGGGGCGAGCATCTACTCACCTGCGCGGCAGCGTTCGCCCTTGTGCCTGAGGGAACCTATCCCCTGGAACCTCTCGACAGCACACAACCCTCCGAAGTACGGGTCGACGCCTTCTGTGCCGAGCGGCGACCTCGGACCACCCCCCCTCGCCGTGTTACTCGGGCAACGGATGCGCTGGCCGTATGTAGTCAACACCAGCTCCGAGTCTGCTCAGCGTCGGAGACACTCGTGCTTTGCGGACCCATGAACGCCAGCCTCGGACGTCATCCAAACTGTGACGATGGGGCATATGTCCGCTGTTGTGCCGCCCCACAGCCACAGGGCAAGCGCCCCCCAGGGGAGCGCTCCACCCAGCCACAAGCTCAGTAAGAGGGCCGGTTGCGAGCGTTTCGGGGGAAGAGTAGAGTCCGCGTCCGCGCTTCAAAGAGACCTATGGGAGACCTTATCGATGTTTCGTGCCTGGCTGATGACCCCCTTCTGGACTGCACTCATGATCCTGGCCAGCGGCTGCGCCCAGCCGGAGCCCAAGCCTGTCGAGAACCTCTGCAGCCTGGGCCCAGACGACACCGAGGTGCTCGCTGAGGCCGGCACACGAACCGCAACTCAGCGGGAGTTCGATGCGGAGTTGTTGTCCATTCCAGAGCGAGCACGAGCACGGTACGAGAACGACCGAGGGCGCAAGGACATCACCGATCGGGTTCTACTCAACGAGGCTCTCTACGCTGAGGCCGAGTCCAAGGGATTACTCCAAGATCCCGTGGTGCGGACAGCCGCTCGTCAGGCGGCGGAGAAAGCCTACGTCAATGCCCTGCTCAAGAAGATCGAGCAGGAAGCCGCTACGGACGAAGCCGTCCAAGCCCACTACGACGAGAACGCCAGCAAGTACAAGCGCCCCATGGCGCGGGTCCGACACATCCTGGTGAAGGACAAGGCCCTAGCCACGTCACTTCACGAGCAAATCCTCGGAGGCTCCGACTTTGGCGAGCTCGCGACCAAGCACTCCGAAGACCGCGGGAGCAAGAAGCGGGGTGGAGAGCTGCCCTGGGCTACACGGGACCGGTGGGTGAAGCCCTTCGCCGATGCGGCCTTTGCCCTCGATGTCAATCAAATCAGCGAGCCCGTCGAGTCGAAGTTTGGCTTTCACATCCTGCAGTTGCTCGAGAAGCGAGACATGCAGCCCATGGATGAGGTGCGTCCTGGCATAGAGCGCGTGCTCACACGCAACGCCGTTCGCGAGTAC